>JAQTYE010000063.1 GCA_028749255.1 Paracoccaceae bacterium
GCCCGATGACCCGGAACCCATCATCCAGCAGCCGCTTGCAGGTGAAATATCCGATGAACCCGGCCGAGCCGGTGACAAGCGCGGTGCGGGGGGCGGTGGTGGGCAGAGTCATCGTACAGGACCTTTGCAGGTTGGAAACAGGGGCACTGGCCGATGGATACAGAGCGCCCGCCCCCGATGGCAAGCGCAATGGGCGCAAGCCAGCGGTTACAGATGTACCGAAAACGGCGCGGGCAGCAGGTATTCCTGAAGGTTGGCGCCGGGTCCGATCCGGTCGATCACCGCAAACAAGCCCGGCGCGGCCAAGGGGGTAAGCACCCCATGCCAGACCCCGCGATGTAAATTGATACCCTGCTTGCCCGTGGTCAGAAAGGCACGCGGGGCCCCCGGTTTGCCGCCATCATCGGGCGCGACGATCACCAGAAACGGATCGGCGGTCATCGGGATGAAGGCCTGCGACCCCTCGGGGTGGCGTTCGAGCAAGGCACACAGATAGGGCAGGGTGCGCGGTTCGGCCTTGAAAATCGAAAGTCCGGCGCGGCCCTCGGTTTCGGGGCCGAAATCCAGCCGGGCGCGGTCGTGATAGCGGCCACAAAGTCCGGCATTGATGATCTTGTCCGGCGCGCCGTTGGCGTCAAGCACATCGCCGAAGGGGGCGAAGGCGGTGGCGGTGAGGGGTTCGGCCTTGATGTCCATGTCGGGCTCCGGGTGGCGAGGCCGGGGGCTGTCTGCCCCCGGACCCCCGAGGATATTTACGCTTTGTTGCAGGCTAGCGGGTGAAGGGGCCGCGCAGCCGCGCGTGGCGGTTCACATCCTTGTAGAGCAGATAGCGGAACGGTCCCGGACCCGCCGCATAGCACGCCTGCGGGCAATAGGCGCGCAGCCACATGAAATCGCCCGCCTCGACCTCGACCCAGTCGGAGTTGAGTTTGTATACCGCCTTGCCTTCAAGGACATAGAGGCCGTGTTCCATGACATGGGTTTCTTCAAACGGGATCAGCCCACCGGGTTGGAAGGTGACGATGTTGACATGCATGTCATGGCGCAGATCGGTCGGATCGACGAAGCGGGTGGTCGCCCAGCGTCCGCCTGTGTCAGGCATCGCAGTGGGGGCGATTTCACGTTCGTTGGTCACGAAGGCCTCGGGCACGGCCAGGCCGGGGGCGGGTTCATAGAGCTTGCGCACCCAATGGAAGCGCAGCGGGTGGTCGGCGCCGTTGCGCACGGCCCAATCGGTGCCCGGCGGGATATAGGCATAGCCGCCCGCGGCCAGTTCATATTCCTGCCCGTCGAGCGAAAGCCACATCTCGCCCGCGGTGACAAACAGCACCGATTCCGCGTCCGGTTCGGGGTCGGGCGTGTCCGATCCGCCGTCGGGGCCAACCTCCATCACATATTGGCTGAAGGTTTCGGAAAACCCGGTCATCGGGCGGGCGATCAGCCACAGTTTGGTGTCGGCCCAGCCGGGCAGATAGCTGGTGACAATGTCCGAGAAGCAGCCCTTGGGGATCACCGCATAGGCATCGGTGAAAATCGCGCGACCCGTCATCAGCGCGGATTGCGGCGGCAGGCCGCCGGGCGGGGTGTAATAGTCCGTCATGGCAAGAGGTCCTTCAGGCGCAGGGCGGCGATGCGTTCGACCTGCGCGCAGGCGGTGGAAAATTCGGTTTCGGCGTCATTGGCGATGCGGGTTTCAAAGGCGCGCAGGATGCCGGTTTTATGGTGATCGCGCACGGCGATGATGAAGGGGAAGCCGTGGCGCGCGACATACTCGGCATTGAGCCGCTCGAACGCGCGGCGCTCGTCATCGGTCAGCGCGTCGAGGCCTGCGCTTGCCTGTTCACGTGTGCTTTCCTGGGTCAGCCGTTTGGCTTGCGCCAGTTTGCCTGCCAGATCGGGGTGGGCCGTCAGCACGCCCAGCCGCTCGTCGTGCGTGGCGCTGCGAAACACCCGGGCAAGCGCATTGTGCAGCCCCACCGCGCTGTCATGCGCGGGGCCGAGTTCCAGCTCGAACGCACGCTCGGCGATCCAGGGGGAATGTTCAAAAATGCCGCCGTAACGGGCGACAAAGGTTGTGCGATCCATTTCGCTGGGGCGGTCATAGCGTTTCGGCGGGTGGGCGGCGGCCCAATGCGCGGCGATCTGGCCACGGGTGGCAAACCAGACCCCTTCATGCCCGCGCGCGTAGTCGAGGAAGCGCTTCAGACCGGCAATTTTGCCCGGGCGCCCGATCAGTCGGCAATGCAGCCCGACCGAGAACATCTTGGCAGCGCCCGCCGTCCCCTCGGCATAGAGCGTATCGAACGTGTCTTTCAGATAGGTAAAGAACTGCTCGCCGTCGATGTAGCCGGGCGCGGTGGCAAAGCGCATGTCATTGGCCTCGAGCGTGTAGGGGATGACCAGCTGATCGCGCGCGCCCACCGCTTTCCAATAGGGCAGATCATCGTCATAAGTATCTGAAATCCAGTCGAAAGCGCCGGTTTCTGCGGTGAGGCGCACGGTGTTTTGCGAACACCGTCCCGTGTACCAGCCGCGCGGTGGAGTGCCCACGACTTCGGTGTGCAGCCGGATCGCCTCGGCGATCTGGGCGCGTTCCTCGGCCTCGGGCATGTCGCGATGCTCGACCCATTTCAGCCCGTGGCTGGCGATTTCCCAACCCGCGGAGTGCATCGCGGCGACCTGTTCGGGGCTGCGTGCCAGCGCGGTTGCCACGCCGTAGATCGTGATTGGCAGGTTCAAATCGGTGAACAGGCGGTGCAGCCGCCAGAACCCGGCCCGCGCGCCATATTCATAGATCGATTCCATGTTCCAGTGTCGCTGGCCGGGCCATTGCGCGGCGCCTGCGATGTCGGACAAGAAGGCCTCGGACGCGGCATCGCCATGCAAAACGCAGTTTTCGCCGCCCTCTTCATAGTTCAACACCAGCGAAATCGCGACGCGCGCACCGTTGGGCCAGCGTGCATCGGGGGGATTTGGGCCATAGCCGCGCATGTCGCGGGGGTATCGGGTCATTGCTGCCTCCGGGTTTTGGGTGATGAAAGGCGCAAATCGTGGCATGCGCAAGGGGGTGCTTGGCCGCGCTTGCGGGGCGCGCGGGCGAAGGGCATAGTCGACAAAAAGGAGTTTGCGATGGCCGGATACCTGACGACGCATGTGCTGGATACGGCGCGGGGGCAGCCTGCCGCGGGATTGAAGATTGTGCTTTATGCACTGTCAGGCGCCGCGCGCACTGTGCTTGCCGAGGTGGTGACGAATGCGGATGGCCGTAGCGATGACCCTATTTTGCCCGCCGATCGCTTCGCGCCCGGGGTCTATGAACTGGTATTTCACACGGGTGATTATCTGCGGGCAACGGGGCAAGCGGGGGCGGCGCCGCTGTTTCTGGACGAGGTGCCGATCCGCTTTGGCATCAGCGATGCGCAGGCGCATTACCATGTGCCGCTGTTGCTGTCGCCCTTTGGATATTCTACCTACCGCGGCAGTTGATTTTTTTGACCGCCTGATAAATGGGCGGGAATGCCCCTAAATGCGGCGCCGATGTCCGGCGGGCGACGGGGGACACGGGCGGGCTTGCGGTTTGCGGGGCGCTCGCGGAAGCTGGCGCAAAACGAGGGTCGGATATTGGACTACACCTTTTGGCTGGAATGGGCGCAGTTTGCCGTGCGCTGGGTGCATGTGATCACGGCGATTGCCTGGATCGGATCGTCGTTCTATTTCATAGCGCTTGATCTGGGGTTGCGACCAGAGGCGGGCGCGCCTAAAGGCGTGCATGGCGCGGCCTGGCAGGTCCATGGCGGCGGATTTTACCACATCCAGAAGTATCTGGTGGCGCCTGGGTCGATGCCGGATGAGCTGACCTGGTTCAAATGGGAAAGCTATGCGACCTGGATGTCTGGGTTTGTCATGCTGGTGCTCGTCTATTGGATGGGAGCGGAATTCTATCTGATCGATCCAAGGGTTACCGAGTTGCCGGTCTGGGGCGCGATCGCGATTTCGCTGGGTTCGCTGGTGTTTGGCTGGATCGCCTATGACCTGATCTGCAAATCGCGTTTTGGCGATGACAACACGCGGTTGATGCTGGGGCTTTATGTGATCTTGGTTGCGATGTCCTGGGGGTACACGCAGGTCTTTTCGGGCCGCGCGGCGCTGCTGCATCTGGGCGCTTTTACGGCGACGATCATGTCGGCCAACGTGTTCATGGTGATCATTCCGAACCAGAAAATTGTGGTGGCGGATTTGATCGCGGGGCGGGCGCCTGACCCGAAATATGGCAAAATCGCCAAGCAGCGTTCGACCCACAACAACTATCTGACTTTGCCGGTGTTGTTCATGATGCTGTCGAACCACTACCCGCTGGCCTTTGCCAGCCAGTGGAATTGGCTGATTGCGGCGCTGGTGTTCTTGATGGGGGTTACGATCCGACATTTCTTCAACACGATGCACGCGCATAAGGGGATGCTGTGGTGGACCTGGGGTCTGACGGCGCTGCTGTTTGCGCTGGTCGTGTGGCTGTCGTCCTTGGCCCCCGCCGAAGTCGATTCTGAGGCGGCGTTGCAGTTGAGCCCCGCCCAGCATCGTTTCGCTGCGGCGGAAGGTTTTGACGAGGTCACCGATATCGTACTGGGGCGCTGCGCGATGTGTCATTCTGCCGAACCGGGCTTTGACGGTATCGGTCGTGCCCCGAAGAACGTGCATCTGGAGACGCCGGAGCAGATCGCATCTGCGGCGAAGCAGATCTATCTGCAGGCGGGGTTGACCCATGCCATGCCGCCCGGAAACCTGAGTTACATGGAAGATCGGGAACGCGCGGCAATCCGTGCATGGTTCATCGCAGGCCGGGGTTGAAATCACTTTTCTGCCTATGCCTGAGTTTCCGAAAGATACGCCGGCCGCATCCGTAAAAGGTCTGCGTTGCAGTGAGTTGTATTTGGGCGCCACACCATGCTTAGAAATCTTCCCATTCGTCTTCTGAGGCAGAGGGCTTGACTGCCAAGGCGGTCAAGCGCCGAGAGGGCGCCGGGAGGGGCGCGGATCGTGGGGCCGGAAGCGATGCTTTGGTATTTTGTAGCTGAGGGATTGGCTGCACGGCCTGAGGCGGTGTCGCAGTAAGCGTGCTTTCACTTCGAGTCGAGCGAAAGCCGCCGGGGGCTGCCGGGACAGAGGTGCCCAAGCGGAAGCGGGCCATAGTTGTGCCCAAGGCCTCGGCTTCGCGCGCCAGCGAGATACTGGCAGAACTCGTCTGTTCGAACATCGCGGCATTGCGTTGGGTGACTTGGTCAAGCTGACTGACCGCCGTGTTGATTTCAGACAGTCCTGCGGATTGTTCGCGCGTTGAGACGGCAATATCCGAGACGCAGGTGAATATGTCGCCGACCGAGGTCTGGATGCCGCTGAGCGCCTCGCCTGCCTGTCCGACCAAATCAACCCCGCGCCGTACCTGGGTCGACGAAGAGGAGATCAGCCCTGCAATTTCGCGCGCCGCATCCGAAGAGCGCTGGGCCAGCGCGCGCACTTCCGACGCGACCACGGCAAAGCCGCGGCCAGCTTCTCCGGCCCGTGCGGCTTCGACCCCGGCGTTCAGTGCCAGAAGATTGGTCTGGAACGCAATTTCGTCGATCACGCTGGTGATCTTGGAGATTTTTGAGGAACTCACCTCGATTTCTCCCATGGCGAGCACCGCTTCGCGCACGACGTTGCCACTGGTTTCCGCGTGGGTCTTGGCATGGGCCACCATGTCATTGGCCCTCGCCGCGCCGTCGGCTGCAGATTTGACCGACGACGTCAATTGATTGAGGGCTGCAGCGGTCTGTTCAAGTGTGGCAGCCTGTTGTTCGGTGCGTTGCGACAGATCGCTGGCGGCGCTCGAAATCTGTCTGGTCTCGGTGCGAATCAACTCGGCATTCTCCAGAACGCAATGCATGGCGGACAGCAGGTTTGCAGTGGCGCGATTGTAGTCTTGCCGTAGATTTTCATAGGTGCTGGGAAAGGGCGTGGTGATCGGCATGGTCAGATCGCCCTCGGAAAGTTGCGAAAGAGCGGTGCGTAGCGCGTCGACCACATGATGCTGTTCGGCTTGGTTGCTGGCGCGCGCGGCCTCGGCCCGCGACAGTGTGGCGACGGCGTCGGTGACGTCCATGCCCAGCAAGACATGCAACAGCACCTGTCCATCGCGATCACGTACCGGGCCGAATGCGCCGTCAATGATCACCATCTGGCCATCATGCCGCTGGATCTGGATGTGGCCGGTGATGTTGTCGCCATGGTTGAGGTTGTCAAAAACCTGACTGCCCGTAGCACCTTTATGTGACAAGACTTCGGAGAAGTCGGTGCCGATCAGTTGCGCATATGGGGCTGAAAGGGCCAGACAGAAAACGTCATTGGCGGCTTGCAAAATCCCGGACGGAGAGAATTCCGCGCGGGCTTGGGTGGTGTCTATAGCATTCAGAATTGCGGCATTGTGACGACCATTGGTGACGTCTCGCCATTCGGCGACATGACCAATTTTGGTGCCCGTTTCATCCAGAACCGGGTTCACATCAACCACAAGCGCGCCACTGCTCAGCTCTTGCTCGATGCGCATCGTGTCGGCTTTACCCGTGGCCAGCGCCGAGGCGACCTGTGTGCCGTGTGCGAGGAGGGTGTCGGCGCGGGTGCCCAGCATGGCGTTTGGGTCGAAGCCCGGCGTTGTTTCCCGTAGCGCTACAGCATGGTTCTGCATGAGCGCGATCATCCCCTGATTGACGTAGGTAATCCGATGTGCGTTGTCTGTGAGCATGATCGCGGTCGAGCTCGCGCTGAGCGCCGCGCCGCGCATCAAGGCTAGGCGGTTCGCCTCGCTCGAGGTGGCCAGCGAGGCGCGAAATGCTTCGAGCGACGCCGCGATGGTGCCGATTTCGTCATGCCGGTTGCTGCCCGGAATGTCGGTGCTGTAGTCGGCATCCGCAACGCGAGACATGGCCGTATTCACCAAGGTCAGCGGGCGGACGATGATGCGCGAAAAAGCCCAGGCGGCCAGGCTGAGCGCGCACAGGAAGACTGCGGCGGTCAGCAGCAAAGTGGTTTGCAATTGTGCTTTGACTGCGGCGAGCGGCTTCTCGGCGCTCCATTCAATGGCCAGCGCGCCCACCACGGCATCATTCGCGGTAACGGGAATCGCATAGGTCATGGCATCGCCGGAGCGGGCGGGGGCATTGCTGTCCAGCGCCTGCTGCGCGAGACGCGTCAACTGATCGAGATTCCCACCGGCCATGACCTGACTGAGCACTGTACCGTCGGGTCTGATCGCGATTGCACCGAGTCCCTCTTCGGGCGTTTCTTCGATCAGCGCGGTCAGCACCTCGGTTGCGGGCGGCGCCTTGTCGAAACGCAATGCCCCGGACAAACCGCGCGCGATTAGCGGGCTGATCGCGGCCACATGGTCCTGCGCCTCGGTTCGGGCGGTGCGGTAGGCGCTGCTGTAATTCATATAGGCGAGGATCGCCGAGACGACCGCGGTGCACACCAGAACAATTGCCGTCGCCTTGAAAAAGATCGACTGGAAGAATCTGGGCTTTCGACGGGGGACAGCATGCGTCATCGCGGGCACCTTCGGGTTTATTGCAGGGATTCGGCGTCCAGGGCGACAGTCATCGCCCCGATCGGTGCGCCGGTCGCCGGATTGATGACCGTGAATGAGACTTGCAGCTGATAGGTCTGGGTGGATTCGTCGAATTCAACTTCGCCCAGATGCACGGCATCGGCACCTTTCGGGTAAGTGGCGGTAAATTTGTCTTCGTCACCCTGCCAGTAATCCGACGTCAGCCCCGCCATCGCGACATTGAGGCCCAGATTATCCGTCACGAAGGCCTCGGTCACGCGGCCCTGGGTGGCCGCGAGTTGGGCGCGCAGGAAATCGGAAGCGGGATTATTCAACACCGGGGCGATGGTGGGCTGGTCGGTCGCGCCAATTTCCGCACGCCAGGCCTGATCCAGCGTCTCAATCTGCGCGGCGTCCAGCCCGGCGTGGGCCGCGTTTTGCATCGTGATGGCATCCACGACAACGGGGTTGGTGGCCCAGCTGCGCAGGGTCTGGTCCAGATAAGTCTGTATGGGCTGATCCAGCGCGCCTGCGGCGGCGGTCTGCGCAAATCCAAGCAACGTAAGGGTGAGCAGGGTTTTTTTCATTAGGAACACTCCAGCAGATGCGACAGGATCGCAGGCGATTTGTCCGGAGCTTAAGGCTCAACCCTTTCAAGACGATTAACCGCATTGTGCCGCAAGATTTTCCGCCCGCCCTTGCAGCGCCTAGCCCGCGACACTAAGACTCCGGTAAAGTTCTGTGGTTATGACAGCACGAGACACGCAGGGAAGGCAGGCCAATGAGAGATCCGATTGAGACCTATATGAACACGCTGGTGCCGATGGTGGTCGAACAGACCTCGCGCGGGGAGCGGGCCTATGACATCTATTCGCGGCTGCTGAAGGAGCGGATCATCTTCCTGGCGGGCCCCGTGCATGACGGCATGTCGACGCTGATCTGTGCGCAGCTGCTGTTTCTGGAAGCGGAAAACCCGAACAAGGAAATCGCGATGTATATCAACAGCCCGGGCGGTGTTGTGACCTCGGGTCTGTCGATCTATGACACGATGCAATACATCAAGCCGAAGGTCTCGACGCTGGTGATCGGGCAGGCGGCCTCGATGGGGTCTCTGCTGCTGCAGGCTGGGGAAAAGGGGATGCGCTTCTCGCTGCCCAACTCGCGCGTAATGGTGCACCAGCCCTCGGGCGGGTATCAGGGCCAGGCCACCGACATCATGATCCACGCGCAGGAGACGCAAAAGCTCAAGCGGCGCCTGAACGAGATCTACGTCAAGCACACCGGCAACGATTACGAGACGGTCGAAGCCGCGCTGGAACGCGACAATTTCATGTCGGCCGAACAGGCAAAAGACTGGGGTCTGATCGACGAAATTCTGGAAAACCGCGGCAAGGCCGACGACGCGAAATGATTGGGCGAAATCACCGGCCCTTAAGGGGGCGGTGATTTTGACATTGTGATGACCATTGGGCTGCCCTAGACTTTTGACTGAGGCAGCTCATCACGGACCCGGAGATCCGGGCCAGCGCAGAGGATTACGATGGCGAATACTTCCGGCTCTGACAGTAAGAACACGCTGTATTGTTCCTTCTGCGGCAAGAGCCAGCATGAGGTGCGCAAGCTGATCGCGGGTCCGACCGTGTTCATCTGCGACGAATGCGTCGAATTGTGCATGGATATCATCCGCGAAGAGACCAAGTCTTCGGGGTTGAAAACCACCGATGGCGTGCCGACCCCGCGCGATATCTGCAAGGTTCTGGACGATTATGTGATCGGGCAGGAACATGCAAAACGCGTGCTCTCGGTTGCGGTGCACAACCATTACAAACGGCTCAACCACGGTTCGAAAACCGATATCGAACTGTCGAAATCGAACATCCTGCTGATCGGCCCGACCGGCTGCGGCAAGACCCTGCTGGCGCAGACGCTGGCGCGGATTCTGGATGTGCCGTTCACGATGGCCGATGCGACCACGCTGACCGAGGCCGGTTATGTGGGCGAGGATGTGGAAAATATCATCCTCAAACTGCTGCAGGCCAGCGAATACAACGTCGAGCGGGCGCAGCGCGGCATCGTCTATATCGACGAAGTCGATAAAATTACGCGCAAATCCGACAACCCTTCGATCACCCGTGACGTCTCGGGCGAGGGCGTGCAACAAGCACTTTTGAAGATCATGGAAGGCACCGTAGCTTCGGTGCCGCCGCAGGGTGGGCGCAAGCATCCGCAGCAGGAATTCCTGCAGGTCGATACCACCAACATCCTGTTCATCTGCGGTGGCGCTTTTGCCGGGCTTGACCGGATCATCGCGCAGCGCGGCAAGGGGTCGGCGATTGGCTTTGGCGCGGATGTCAAGAACAACGACGAACGCGGTGTGGGCGAGGTGTTCAAGGAACTTGAACCCGAGGATCTGCTGAAATTCGGCCTGATTCCAGAATTCGTCGGCCGTCTGCCGGTGATTGCCACCCTGACCGATCTGGACGAGGCTGCGCTGGTTACCATCCTGACCGAGCCGAAGAATGCGCTGGTCAAGCAATACCAGCGGCTGTTCGACATCGAAGGCGTGAAGCTGACCTTCACTGACGATGCCTTGGTCGCCATCGCCAAGCGGGCAATCAAGCGCAAGACCGGCGCGCGGGGTCTGCGCTCGATCATGGAGGACATCCTGCTCGACACGATGTTCGAGCT
Organism: Paracoccaceae bacterium; assembly: GCA_028749255.1. Classification (GTDB taxonomy): domain Bacteria; phylum Pseudomonadota; class Alphaproteobacteria; order Rhodobacterales; family Rhodobacteraceae; genus Rhodobacter. The sequence goes on from JAQTYE010000063.1 coordinate 10,265, forward strand.
GCCCGGGCTGGATTCGGTGCAGGAAGTCGTGGTGAACGAAGAGGCGGTTGATAGTGCTGAAGCACAGCCGCTGCTGATCCACTCGGACACCAAAAAAGAGCCTAAAACCGCCGGTTAAGGCGTCGGAACGGCGGGCGAAAGCCCGCCGTTTTGCTTTTGGATGGTGCGGCAATCCGCCCTAATTCACTGGACCTTGCTGCGCCCTGCGCTATAAGAGGCCAAGCAAGCCTGCGGAGGTAACTCATGAAATTCCTGCTTCGCCTTCTGACCTGGTGGAACAGCCAGACCCTTGGCACCCAGATCTTTACCGCCCGCAAAGGCGTGAAAGTGGGCGAGGATGAGCAAGGCAACGTCTATTACCAGACCCGTGACGGAAAGCGCCGTTGGGTCATCTACAATGGTGAAGTGCAGGCGAGCCGGATTTCCCCCGATTGGCATGGCTGGATTCATTTCACCTGGGACGAACCTCCGACCAAGACGCCGCTCGTGCACAAGGCATGGGAATTGCCGCATAAGGAAAACCAGACGGGTCTGGTCACGGCCTATGCGCCTGCCGGCTCGCTGCGCCGCATCCAGCCGCTGGAGCGTCGCGATTATGAGGCTTGGCAGCCGAAGTGAGGCTGCTGACCCTTTCAGGAGGGCGGCATGAGCGAAAATCGCGGTGAACTTCTGGCCGGTGCCGTGGTTTTGGCCACAGCCCTTGGTTTTCTGGTCTGGGCAGGCAAGGGCAGTGGGCTTGGTGCCTCGTCTGGCAGCTACCCGCTTCACGCTGCATTCCGTTCGGTCGAAGGAATCACGGTCGGCACCGATGTGCGCATGGCCGGGGTCAAGATCGGCACCGTCACCGATGTTAAACTGAATCCGAAAACCTTTTTTGCCGATACCACGGTCAGCCTGCGCGATGATGTGGTCTTGCCTGACGATTCGGCGATTCTGGTGTCGTCCGAGGGTTTGATGGGCGGTGCCTTCATCGAAATCATCCCGGGTGGCAGCCCTGACAATCTGGCGGCTGGGGATGAAATCCTCGACACGCAAGGGGCGGTTTCGATGATTTCGCTGATGATGAAATTCGCGGGCGGCAGCTCCGAGGAGACACCGAAATGATCCGGGCTTTGGCTTTGATGGCGGTGATTCTGGCCGGGGGCGTGCAGGCGCAAGAGGCTCCCACGGGCATGACCGAGGCGGGGGGCGCGCTGCTGCGCGGGCTCGACAAGGTGGCGGGCACGGCGTCTGATATTCAGCTGTCTGTTGGCCAGACGGTGGAATTCGGCCATATTACCGTGACGCTGCGCGAATGCCGTTACCCGGCCGAGGATCCGTCCTCGAACGCCTATGCGTATCTGATCATTGCTGACAAAGGCGCAACGGAGCCTGCCTTTTCTGGCTGGATGATCGCGGACAGCCCGGCGCTGTCGGCGCTGGATCATCAGCGCTATGACGTCTGGGTCATCCGCTGTAAGACCGACTGAGCATCGGGCACCGGTGGGGCCGTGAAATCGGCGCGCAACTGTAAGGCCTGTGCCAATTGCGCCCGATAGGCCGCCCGCGGGATTTCGATGCCGCCCAGGCTTGCCAGATGCGGGGTCAGGTACTGCGTATCAAACAGCACAAAGCCCGCCTGCCGCAGCCGATCCACCGTATAGGCTAGGGCTACCTTGGATGCATTCGTCGCGCGGGAAAACATGCTCTCGCCAAAGAAGGCGCCCCCCAGCGTGATGCCAAAAATCCCCCCCACCAGATTGGCGCCCTGCCAGACCTCCAGGCTATGGGCGTAGCCCGCGGCGTGCAGCTGGTCATAGAGTGCGAATAGCGGGGTGTTGATCCAGGTTTCGGGCCTGTCGGCGCATCCTTCGACCACGGCCCGAAATGCGGTGTTTGTTCGAATGGTGAAAACCTCACGCCGGATCACCCGGGCGAGCGAGTGTGAAATGTGGAAATTATCCAAGGGGATCACGCCGCGCAGGGTCGGTTCGAACCAATGCAGCTCGGGGTTTTCGCGGCTTTCCGCCATCGGGAAAATCCCTTGGGCATAGCCTGCCAGCAAAAGCTCGGGGCTGAGGGAAGGGGACATGGCGCGCCTGTGCTCACTCGGATGCCCGGCCACGATGACAAAGAACGTGCGCAAGCGCAAAGCGGTTTTCCCCGCTGCGCGGGATTTGGGGAAAAGAAAAACGCCCCCGAAGCGGGGGCGTTTCCAATCTGCGTCAGGGCTTAGCCGAAGGTGCGGGCCAGCCATTTTTCTAACCAGTGGATCGAATAATCCCCGGCCTGGATGTCGGGTTCGGCCAAGAGCGCGTTGAACAGCGGCACGGTGGTATCCACCCCATCCACGATCAGCTCGCCCAGGGCGCGGCTCAGACGCGCCAGCGCCTCGTCACGATCACGCCCATGCACGATCAGCTTGCCGATCAGGCTGTCGTAATAGGGCGGGATCTTGTAGCCGTCATAAAGCGCCGAATCCATACGCACGCCCAAACCGCCCGGCGCGTGATACTGGGTGATCTTGCCGGGGCAGGGGCTGAAATTCGGCAGCTTTTCGGCGTTGATCCGCACCTCGATCGCGGCGCCACGGATTTTCAGGTCTTCTTGCACAAATTCCATCGGCAGGCCTGCGGCGACCCGGATCTGTTCGCGCACCAGATCGACGTCGAAGATCGCCTCGGTCACCGGATGCTCGACCTGCAGGCGGGTGTTCATCTCGATGAAATAGAACTCGCCATCCTCGAACAGGAATTCGATCGTGCCCGCACCGGAATAGCCCAGCTCGCCCATCGCATCGGCGCAGATGCCGCCGATCCGGGCGCGTTGTTCTGGCGTAATGCAGGGGCCGGGGGCCTCTTCAAACACTTTCTGGTGGCGGCGTTGCAACGAACAGTCGCGCTCGCCCAGATGCACGGCGCGGCCCTTGCCATCGCCAAACACCTGGATTTCGATGTGACGCGGCCGCTGGAGGTATTTCTCCATATAGACTTCGTCATTGCCGAAAGCGGCTTTGGCTTCGGACCGCGCGGTGCGGAAGGCCACTTCCAGCGTGCTCTCGTCCTGCGCCACTTTCATGCCGCGCCCACCACCACCAGCGGTGGCCTTGATGATCACCGGATAGCCGATCTCGGCGGCGACCTTCAGCGCGGTTTCGACGTCGGGAACGCCTCCCTCGGAGCCCGGAACAACCGGAATCCCCAGCTTTTTCGCGGTATCCTTGGCGGTGATCTTGTCGCCCATGATGCGGATATGCGCGGCCGACGGGCCGATGAAGGTGATGCCGTGATCTTCCAGCACCTGCACGAAGGTCGCGTTTTCGGACAGAAAGCCATAGCCCGGGTGAATCGCCTGCGCGCCGGTGATTTCACAGGCCGCAACCAGCGCCGGGATCGACAGATAGCTTTCCGATGACGGGTTCGGCCCGATGCAGACCGATTCATCGGCCATACGCACATGCATCGCGTCGCTGTCGGCGGTGGAGTGAACGGCGACCGAGGCGATCCCCATCTCTCGGCAGGCGCGGATCACGCGCAGCGCGATCTCGCCGCGGTTGGCGATCAGGATCTTGTCGAACATGGGCCTGCCCTCACTCGACGATCATCAGGGGCGTGCCGAATTCGACGGGCGTGCCGTCTTCGACCAGAATGCGCTTCACCGTGCCCGATTTCGGTGCCGGGATGTGGTTCATGGTCTTCATCGCTTCGATGATCATCAGCGTCTGGCCTTCCTTGACCTGCGCGCCGACGGTCACGAAGGGGGCGGCGCCCGGCTCGGCGGCCATATAGGCCGTGCCAACCATCGGCGAGGGCACGGCGCCCGGATGGCTGGCCGGATCGGCGGGGGCGGCGGCCGCCGTCGGGGCGGCGGCAGTCGGGGCCGGAGCGGCAGCGGCGGGGGCCGCATAAACCGGGGCCGGGGCCGCGATCACAGTCGCCTGTTTGACGACGCGCACTTCAAGGCTGTCGTCCTCGCCATATTCGCGCACGACCGCCAGTTCGGTCAGCTCGTTCTTGTTCAGAAGCTCGGCCAGCGCCTGAATGAAGGCCACGTCGTTTTCATGGGAGTGTTTGGTCATGCCGTCCTCGAAGGGTGCGTTTCACGGTTCTTGTCCAGCCCGTCTTGTTGCGGGCCGCGCAGTTTCGAGCGCCGTTATACGCCAGCGCGGCGGGCGAGGAAAGCGCGATTGACGGACGCTGCGTCAGCGCGGCCCAGAAGATTTGCCCAAGAAATGAGCAAATGCGGCGGTTGTGTGCGGATCTGCGGGGCAGGAGGCCGGTCCTCTGGCCCTTTGCGTATTTTACCACTTGATAAAATTTTTTCCTGTGGCAGCGTGAACGTAACAAAAAAGCAAGCCAGGGAGGTCCGCGTGACCAATAGCCAGCTTACCCCCGGTGTGGTGCCGGGGCGGCTTTCGCCGCAAGAGTACAGCGCAAATTTCGTTGATGTCGCGCCACGTCTGAGTGCGCATGAGGCCAGTGTTGCGGCGGATCGCTGCTATTTCTGCCACGATGCGCCCTGCATGACGGCCTGTCCGACGTCGATCGACATTCCGCTGTTCATCCGCCAGATCGCGACCGGCACGCCGGAAGCTGCGGCAAAAACCATTCTGGGGCAGAATATTCTGGGCGGCATGTGCGCCCGTGTCTGCCCGACCGAGACCCTGTGCGAAGGGGACTGCGTGCGGATGGAGTCCGAGGGCAAGCCGGTCGAAATCGGCGCGCTGCAACGCTTTGCCACCGATACGCTGATGGCGGCGGGCAGGCATCCGTTCACCCGCGCGGCGCGCACGGATAAATCGGTGGCCGTTGTGGGGGCGGGGCCTGCGGGTCTGGCCGCAGCGCATCGTCTGGCGATGAAGGGGCACGAGGTCACGATCTATGACGCGCGGCTGAAACCGGGCGGTCTGAACGAATTCGGGATCGCCAGCTACAAAGCACCGGAAAATTTCGCCAGCGCCGAGGTGGAATGGCTGCTGCAGATCGGGGGCATCACCGTGGTGCAGAACTGGCAGGTGGGGCGCGTCGGTGATGGTACGGTGACCGATCTGCTGGCCGAGTATGACGCGGTGTTTCTGGGCATGGGCCTGTCGGGTGTGAACGCGCTGAACCTGCCGGGGGAAGAACTGGCGACGCCCGCCACCGATTTCATCGCAGAGCTGCGCCAAAGCGACGACCTTGCCACCCTGCCGATTGGTCGCAAGGTCGTGGTGATCGGCGGCGGTATGACGGCGGTCGATGCGGCGGTGCAGGCGAAACTGCTGGGCGCCGAGACCTCGACTATTGTTTATCGGCGGTCGCAGGGCGAAATGCCTGCGTCTGAACACGAGCAGGATCATGCACTTGGTTGCAATGTCCGGCTGATCTGCAACGCGGCGCCGGTGGCGATCCATGCGGTCGAGGGCGGGCTGGAGGTCGAATTCGCACGCACCGAAACCACGGGGGCGGGGCTGCGGAAACTGGACGATACATTCCGGCTCAAGGCGGATCAGGTCTTTACCGCGATTGGCCAGACGCTGGGCGCCACACCCGAGGAACTCAAGCTGGCGGGCGGCAAGATTGCGGTCGATGGCGCCGGGCGCACCAGTCTGGCGCGGGTTTGGGCGGGCGGTGATTGTGCCGTGGGCGGCGAGGATCTGACCGTCACCGCCGTGGCCGAGGGCCGCGATGCCGCCGAAGACATCCACCAATTCCTGATGGGGGAGTAACCCATGGCCGATCTGCGTTCTGACTTCGTGGGGATCAAATCCCCGAACCCGTTCTGGCTGGCCTCGGCGCCGCCGACCGACAAGGAATATAACGTGCGCCGCGCCTATGAGGCGGGCTGGGGCGGTGTGGTGTGGAAGACGCTGGGCAGCGAAGGGCCGCCCGTCGTCAACGTGTCGGGCCCGCGCTATGGCGTGATCTATGGCGCCGACCGCCGCGTGCTGGGCATCAACAACATCGAACTGATCACCGACCGCCCGCTGGAGGTGAACCTGCGCGAGATCAAATCGGTCAAGCGGGACTACCCGGATCGCGCGCTGGTGGTGTCCCTGATGGTGCCTTGTGACGAGGCCAGCTGGAAGGCGATTCTGCCGCTGGTCGAAGAGACCAGCGCCGATGGGGTCGAGCTGAACTTCGGCTGCCCGCATGGCATGGCCGAACGCGGCATGGGCTCGGCCGTGGGGCAGGTGCCTGAATATATCGAAATGGTCACGCGCTGGGTGAAGCAAAACACGCGAATGCCCTGCATCGTGAAATTGACGCCGAATATCAGTGACATTCGCAAACCCGCCGAAGCCGCCAAACGCGGTGGCGCCGATGCGGTCAGCCTGATCAATACGATCAATTCGATCACCTCGGTGAACCTGGATGAGTTCGCGCCCGAGCCGATGATCGACGGTATGGGCACGCATGGCGGCTATTGCGGCCCGGCGGTCAAGCCGATCGCGCTGAACATGGTGGCGGAAATTGCCCGTTCCGAAGCCACGCGGGGGCTGCCGATTTCGGGTATCGGCGGCGTTACGACCTGGCGTGATGCGGCGGAATTCATGGCGCTTGGCGCGGGCAATGTGCAGGTGTGCACGGCCGCGATGACCTATGGCTTCAAGGTCGTGCAGGAAATGATTTCGGGGCTGAGCGATTACATGGACCGCAAGGGCATGGTTTCGACCTCGGAAATCGTCGGGCGCGCGGTGCCGAAGGTGACGGATTGGCAGCATCTGAACCTGAATTACGTCACCAAGGCGGTGATCAACCAGGATGATTGCATCAAATGCGGACGCTGTTTCGCGGCCTGCGAGGATACCTCGCATCAGGCCATCGCTATGGACGAGGACCGCACCTTCACCGTGAAAGATGAAGAATGCGTTGCCTGCAACCTGTGTGTGGATGTCTGTCCCGTGGATTGCATCACGATGCGTGAGTTGCCCAAGGGCGAGACCGACCCGCGCACCGGGCGCGCGGTCGGTGATTACGCCAACTGGACGACGCATCCGAACAATCCGTCCTCGGCCAACTTCTGCGGGGTTCGACCCGCAGAATAAACCCTAGCGGGTCACATCCAGGCTCGGCTCCGGCGTCTGATCCAGCGTTTGCCAGTCGCCCTGCGGGGCGGCGGCGTGCGGATCTGCCGGGGCCTCTGCCATATCGGGCTGGGCGGGCACATTGGCCGCAGGGGGCGCGGTGACCGACGCCTCGGTTTCGGGGGCGATACTGGCATTTGCGTCGGGGGCCACGGTGTCAGCGGCCACCGGCGCCACGCTTTGCACCGCCTTGCGACGCGACGCTTCTGCCTCCAGCGGGGTCATCTCGAAGGTCGGCGGCGGGCCGGTGGGTGCGTCCGGGTCGGGCGGCGGCCCGCTGTCGGGGTCCGATTGCGCCTGCGCGGCGGCGATGCCCTGGCTCAGCACGGCCTGTTCCAGCCCGCCGCCCGCAACTTGGGGCAGACCCGCCTGTTGCGCCTGCGCTTGGAGCGCCTGCACCTGTTGCGCCCGGTCCTGCCCGGTCTGGGTATCAACTTCGGCGCCCATGCCGCCATTGGTATTCGCGGCTTTCGCCGCAGGTTCGACCGTCGTGGCCGGCGCATGTTTTGGTGCCACCGGCATCAGCACCGGCGACCAGCCAATCTGAGGCATAAGCCCCGAAATCCGGTCCATCCCCACACTCCTCGCATTCAAGACCCCCACGGGACAATCCTGCGCCGCCGGGGTGAAGAAAGGGTGAATCCCCAGCGATTTCTGCAAATGGGGTTAATGCGTTACGGCGCCAGAAGCCGTTCAAACAGCGTGTCCAGGAACGACCCCGCCTCGGCGAACGGGTCGCGCTCGGGGCCCAGAACGGCGCGCACCTGCACGTCGAAATCCGCGTAATGCTGGGTCAGCGCCCAGATCGAGAAGATCAGGTGATAGGGGTCCACCGGCGCGATCTGACCGGCCTCGGCCCAGGCACGGATCACCGCGGCCTTGTCATCGACCAGCGTCTTC
>JAQTYE010000216.1 GCA_028749255.1 Paracoccaceae bacterium
TCACCGCGGCGCGGTTTCGCTGCGAAGGGATCGTGACCGTCGTGGATGCCGAACATGGTGCCGCGCATCTGGCGCGCCACCGCGAGGCGCGGGTGCAGGTCAGCATGGCCGACCGTCTTGTCGTGTCGAAAACCGATCTGGCCGACCGTGCCGCGCGGGCCGCGCTGGAGCAGCGCCTGACCGAATTGAACCCCGCCGCGCCGAGGCTGAGTGCGGCCGAGGCCGGGCATGCGCCGGGGCAGCTGTTCGGGGGCGGGATCTATGCATCCGAGGCCGCACCACAGGATCTGGGGGACTGGCTTGGGGGCGATGCGGGGATCAGGTGGTCCGCCGCGCCGACCGCTCCGGCTCCGCACCCGGTCGGGCATGCCCACAGCGGACGGGTGCGCAGTTTTGCGGTGCGGCTGCCCGCGCCTGTCGCCTGGCGCGGTTTTGCGCTGCGGATCGGCGAGGTGCTGGATCGCTGGCAGGACAAGATCTTGCGGCTGAAGGGGATCGTCGCAGTGCAGGGGATTGCCGTACCCACGGCCATTCAATGCGTGCAGGGCACGGCCTATGCGCCGGTGCGTCTGGCGCGCTGGCCCGATAGCGGCGCGATTTCCGAGGGGCAGGGGGCGGTCGTGGTGATCGGCGAGGATCTGAGTGCTGCGGACGAGGCCGCGATCCGGGCGCTGCTGACGGACCTGCCCGCTGATGCGCTGGCGTTGCGGCGGGCGGCGGCGCTGCCCGGTCTGGCCACGCGCAACTGGTTTAACGAACGTATGCCGCTGGCCGCGCGTCCGGGGCTGGTGTCGGATGCCTTCGTGATCCAACCGCGGTTTTTGCGCGATGCGGGGCGGCGTGCCTGAGCGGGGCTCAACCGACGACGATGATCTTCGACACCAGTTCCGCGGTGTTGCGCGCGCCCAGCTTCTTCATCAGGCGCGCGCGATGCACCTCGACCGTGCGGTGCGAAATCCCCAGGCTCAGCCCGATTTCCTTGCAGGTCCGTCCGTTCACCACATGGCGGGCAATGTCCTGTTCGCGCGGGGTCAGCTCGACCGAGCGTTCGACCCGCTCCGCCGCGCGTTCAAACGCCCAGATCGTCAGCGCGAACGGGTCGGCGGGGCTGAGCGTGACACCGCGCGCGCGCATCCAGCAGATCGTGCCATCGGCCATCTGCATGAACCGCTGATCTTCATAATTCGGATTTTTGGCCAGCACTTTGATCGCTCGCGCCCCGATCAGGCTGAAATCGGCATGGCTGGGGTAAAGCAGCCGCATCGACTGCCCTTCCAGCGCCGCCGCAGGGTGCCCGAATAGCGCCTGCGCGGCGCGGTTTACGTGCAGGATCTGACGATGCGCCAGAATAAGCTGCGCGATGGGCGAGTCGATGAAGCCAAGCTCGGTCAGGGTGGGGGCGGTGGTCATGGCACGATTATAGCGCAAGGAAACGTGCTGCCTATACGTATCGCACTACGTGGGATTACGCATACGTAGTTTCCCTAATATCGCGGCCCGGCCGATGCGGGCATTCTGGCACAAAGAGGAGATCACCATGACCGGCATTCACATCGTGGGCAGCGGCCACACTGCCTTTGGGCGGTTCGACGCACGCAGCCTGGAAGACCTGATCGTAGAAGCCACGCGCGAGGCGCTGACCGAGGCGGGGCTGAGCGGCGCCGATATCGACGCGGTCTATCTGGGCCATTTCAACGCGGGCATGTCGGATGACGGCTTTGCCTCGTCGCTGGTGCATCAGGCCGATGATGGACTGCGCTTCAAGCCCGCGACGCGGGTTGAAAATGCCTGTGCCTCGGGGTCGGGGGCGCTTTATGCCGGGATGAACGCCATTCGCGCGGGGCAGGCCAAACGCGTACTGGTCGTGGGGGTCGAAAAGATGACCCACCGCAGCACGCCCGAAGTCACCGCATCGCTGGGGCGGGCGGGCTATCAGGGCGATCCGGCCGAAGCGGGGCTCAGCTTTCCGCAGGTGTTTGCGCTGGCCGCCCGGGCCTATGCCGAACGCTACAGCGACCCGATGGAAACGATGGCGCGGATTGCCGCCAAGAACCACACCAACGCGCTGGCCAACCCGCTGGCACAGATGCGCCGCGATCTGAGTTTCGAGCAATGCAACGAGGTGACCGAGAAGAACCCGTTGATCGCGCCGCCCCTGCGCCTGTCGGATTGTTCGCTGATTTCGGATGGCGCCGCTGCCGTGGTGCTCAGCGCTGATCCGGGTGCCCATGCCCGCACCGCGCATATCCGTGCCGCAGCGCAGGTGTCGGATTTCCTGCCGATGTCGCGCCACGATCTGCTGGCCTTTGAGGGGCCCAAACGCGCGGTGGCTCAGGCCTATGCGCAGGCGGGCATCACCGTGGATGACGTCAGTTTCGCCGAGGTCCACGACTGTTTCACCATCGCCGAGCTGCTGATGTACGAGGCGCTTGGCCTGTGCGAGGCCGGTCAGGGCGCGGCGCTGCTGACGGACGGGTCGGTTCATCGTGGCGGGCGGTGCCCGGTCAACCTGTCAGGCGGGCTCAAGGCCAAGGGGCATCCGGTCGGCGCGACCGGCGTGTCGATGCATGCGCTCAGCTATCGTCAGCTGACCGGCACGGCGGGGGGCATCCAGATCGACGATCCGCGGATCGGCGTGGTGATCAACATGGGTGGCGCGGCGGTGGCGAATTATGCGACCGTGCTGGAGACGGGCCGCAGCTGAGAAACCGTGGCGGCGCGCGCTCGAGGAGGGGCGCGCACCGCTGTCGGGACGGTCCGAGGGAGGAAACATGAGGCATATTTGCTGGCTGTTGGCCCCCGCAGGGGCAGGGCGATGAGCGCGCCGGGGCTGCATCGGGTGCAGCACCTTTCGCTGCGGCTGTCGCAGACGATGCAACGCGCCATCGGCCTGTTGCAACTGGACAATGCCGAGTTGAGCGGCCTGCTGATCGAAGAGGCCGCGCGCAATCCGGCGCTGACGGTCACCCTGACGATGCCCGACGAAGCGCCCGTTCGGCGGGGGTTCTGGGTCACGCCCGGGGCGCTTGCCGGGGCGCATGGCTTTGATCCCGACTCGCTGGGCGCGCAGGCGGCAGGCCTGCATGATCATGTTCAGGCGCAGATCGGGATGATGTTTTCCAATCCGACGGATCGGCGCATCGCCGAGGCGTTTCTGGCGGCGCTTGATCCGTCGGGCTGGCTGGGCGACAGCCTGTCCGAGGTTGCGCGCGCAGCGGGGTGCCGCGAGGAAGTGGCCGAAGCGGTGTTGCGGCGGTGGCAGGGGCGGGAACCGGCCGGGCTTTTCGCGCGCTCGCTGTCGGAATGCCTTGCGCTGCAACTGTCCGAGGCGAATGCGCTGGACACTCCGATGCGGGTCTTGCTCGATCATCTGCCGGCACTGGCGCGCGGCGATACCGCGTTGCTGCTGGCGCGCTGTGGTGTCAATGCCGAGCAATTGGGCCGGATGGTGACCCGGTTGCGCAGCCTTGATCCTAAACCCGGCGCGCAATTCGACACCAGCCCGGCACAGCGGCGCGCGCCCGATTTGCTGGTGTCACGCGATGATCGGGGGCAGTGGCAGGTCAGCCTGAACCGCGCCACCACGCCCGAGGTGCAAATCGTGCATCTGGCCGATCCTGCCAGCAAGGACGGATTGGCGACCGCGCGCTGGCTGGAGCGCACCTTGTCGCGGCGCAATCAGATGATCCTGCGGGTCGCAGGCTATGTGATTGCTGCACAACACGAATTTCTGGATCATGGCGCGACACGGCTGAAACCGCTGACCAGTGCCGAGGTGGGCGCGGCGCTGGGGCTGCATGAAACCACGGTCGGGCGGATCCGCAACGGTCTGATGGTGCAGGTTCCGGGGCGGGTGCTGCCGCTGCTGGCGTTTTTCGGGCGCGGGCGGGTGGCCTGCGACGGCGGTGCGACCCTGGCGGGCGATGCCATCGCGGGGTTGATTGAAAGACTGGTCCGCGCCGAGCACCCGGACGCGCCGCTGACCGATACGCAACTGGTCGCGGCGCTGGCAGACCGTGGCGTGTCGCTGTCGCGGCGCACTTTGACAAATTGGCGCAATCGGGCGGGCATCGCCCCTGCGTCGGATCGCAAGCGTGCCGGGTAAGGCACGCGCAACCGAGAGGGACCCTTATGAAGAAGGTTTATGGCACGGCGTCGGAGGCTCTTGATGGGCTTTTGTTCGACGGCATGACGATGGCTGCGGGGGGGTTTGGGCTTTGCGGCATCCCCGAGTTGCTGATTGATGC
>JAQTYE010000064.1 GCA_028749255.1 Paracoccaceae bacterium
GGACGATCCGTTGGCCAGACCGAGATCGAACGCGCGGCTTAAGATCTCGGGGGGAAAAGGGAAGCTCGGCCCGACGACGCGTTCTGCAACAACGCCCATTCGACAGGCTTAGATAGAGCAACTTTCTAAGCAGCCTCGGCACATTAGGGTGGAGCAGAGCCGCACTCGCTAAGCATCGTTCAATGGGCAAGAGATCTGTCACAAATGGGCAGACCCTGTCACAAATGGACAGGGCATCTGACACGCGACGTAAAGATGAAATAGTGGTGAGCCGGCAGGGGTTCGAACCCTGGACCTACTGATTAAAAGTCAGTTGCTCTACCAGCTGAGCTACCGGCTCTCACCTATTTGATGAACCAAAGAAAACATTTGTTTTCTGTTTTAGCCCATCCGCTGTGGCAGTTACGTTTCGCTTTTCTGTCCGCTCTGACTTTCAGAAATCAGATCAGAACCAGCCGAGCGATCAGCCTGCCACTGGGCGGCTCTCTAAAGGCGTGCGCGGGGGGGGTCAAGGGCAAACTCGCGGAAAAATCGAGCTACTGGAAAAAACCTTTGGCGGGGCGTATATCGCGCCCATGGAACAGATGCGCGCGCCCTCCGGCCTGCCCTTCATGAAAATGCACGGGCTTGGTAACGATTTTGTAGTGATCGACGCCCGGAAGGGCGACGATCCGGTGACACCTGCGTTGGCCCGGGCCTTGGGCGACCGGCATCGTGGTGTCGGATTCGATCAGCTTGCCGTAATTAAACCCGCGCAACAGACTGATTTCACGCTGGAGTTCTGGAATTCTGACGGATCGAAAGCGGGCGCCTGCGGCAATGCCACGCGCTGCGTCAGCGACTGGATGATGCGCCAGCTGGGGCGGGATGCGATCACGCTGACCACGGCGCGCGGGCAGTTGTCGGCGCGGCGACGGGCGGATGGGCTGGTATCGGTGAACATGGGCGCCCCGATTCTGGAGGCGGCCGCGATTCCCGTGACGGGCGACCCGATGGCGCTGCCTCTGGCGGGCGACCCGGTGGCGGTTGGCATGGGCAATCCGCATTGCATCTATTTCGTCGTCGATGCCGAGGCGGTCGATGTGGCAGGCCTTGGCCCGGTGATCGAGCATGACCCGCTGTTCCCCGAGCGCACCAATGTCGAATTCGCCTCGGTCACCGCGCCCGATCATCTGCGGATGCGGGTGTGGGAACGCGGCGCCGGGATCACGCTGGCCTGCGGATCGGGCACCTGTGCCACGGCGGTGGCGGCGCATCTGCGGGGCCTGACGGGGCGGCATGTGATCGTGGATGTCGATGGCGGACGGCTGGAAATCGACTGGCGTGACGACGGGGTCTGGATGACCGGCCCTACCGCGTTGGTGTTCGAAGGGGTGCTGACCCCGGAATTTCTGGCCGCGCTATGAACCCGCCGATCTTCGCCACGCTGGGCTGCCGACTCAATGCCTATGAGACGGAAGCGATGAAGGAACTCTCGGCGCAGGCCGGGATCGAGAACGCCGTGGTGGTGAACACCTGCGCGGTGACCGCCGAGGCGGTGCGCAAGGCCAAGCAGGAAATCCGCAGGCTCAGCCGCGAAAATCCCGGCGCCACGATCATCGTCACCGGCTGCGCCGCACAGACCGAACCGGAAACCTTTGCCGCCATGCCCGAGGTTGCCCGCGTCATCGGGAACCACGAAAAGATGCAGGCGGAAACCTGGGCCGGACTGGCGCCTCAAGGCCCCGACTTCATCGGACAGACTGAAAAGGTGCAGGTCGATGACATCATGTCGGTGCGCGAAACGGCGGGCCATCTGATCGACGGGTTCGGGCGCCACCGCGCCTATGTGCAGGTGCAAAACGGCTGCGATCATCGTTGCACGTTTTGCATCATTCCGTTCGGGCGGGGCAATTCGCGTTCGGTTCCCGCAGGTGTGGTGGTTGAACAGATCAAGCGACTGGTGGACCGGGGCTTCAACGAGGTGGTGCTGACCGGGGTCGATCTGACCAGCTGGGGCGCCGATCTGCCGGGTGAACCGCGACTGGGCGATCTGGTGATGCGGATCCTGCGGCTGGTGCCCGATCTGGCGCGGCTGCGGATCAGTTCGATTGATTCCATCGAGGCCGACGACAACCTGATGCTGGCGATTGCGACCGAGCCGCGGCTGATGCCGCATCTGCACCTGTCCTTGCAGCATGGCGATGACATGATCCTGAAGCGGATGAAGCGGCGGCATCTGCGCGATGACGCCATCGCCTTTTGCGCCGAGGCACGGCGGCTGCGGCCCGGCATTGTCTTTGGCGCCGACATTATCGCGGGTTTCCCGACCGAGACCGAGGCGATGTTCGAAAACTCGCTGCGGCTGGTCGAGGACTGCGGCCTGACCTTCCTGCACGTCTTCCCCTATTCGGCGCGCAAGGGCACACCCGCGGCGCGGATGCCCGCTGTGAAAGGCCCCGCGATCAAGGAGCGTGCCGCCCGGCTGCGCGCGGCGGGGCAAGTCGCGTTGGAGCGGCATCTGGCCGCCGAGGTAGGGCAGGAGCGGATGATCCTGACCGAAGGGCCCCGTCTGGGGCGGACCGAGTTTTTCACCGAAGTGGCCTTTGACCGGGACATGCCCGAAGGCAGCTTGATGAAACTGCGCATCACGGGACAAGACGGCACGCGCTTGCGGGCCTGAGGCCGGGGGTTTTGCACCCCCGGGCCCCCGCAGGATATTTTCACCAAGACGAAGAGGGGTTTCGTTTTGCCGTTTTCCGGGTAGCTTGGCGCGATGTTGCGGATCAACGACACCACCTTCATTGCCGATTGGGAGCTGACCGAAAGCTTCACCCGTGCTCAGGGCCCGGGGGGGCAGAACGTCAACAAGGTCTCGACCGCAGTCGAGCTGCGCTTCGAGGCCGAGCGCTCGCCGCATCTGACACCTGCGGTGAAGGCACGGCTGAAGCGGATCGCGGGGCGACAATGGACGTCGGACGGGGCCATCGTGATCCGTGCCGAGGAAACCCGATCCCAGGCGCGCAACAGGGATCTGGCGCGCGAACGGCTGGTTGAGATGATCGCGCAGGCGCTGGTTGCACCGAAGCGGCGGGTGGCGACCAAGCCCACGCTGGGCAGTCAGCGGCGGCGGTTGAAGGCCAAGACGGTGCGCGGCGAGGTCAAGGCGCTGCGGGGGAAGATAGACGATGACGCGTGATCTGGCTCAGGCCGAGGCGGCTTTGGCGCATTGGGGCAGTTTGGGCGCGCCCTTGCGGTTGATCTGGCGCAGCGAGAACGTGGTGTTTGAAACCACCCTGCGGGACGGCACACGGGCGGCGTTGCGGCTGCATCGACCCAGCTATCAGGGTCGCGCGGCGATCGAGGCCGAGCTGGACTGGTGTGCGCGTCTGGCGACGGCCGACGTGCCGGTGGCCACGCCGATTGCGGCGGTAAACGGGCGCATGACTGCGGGCCTGGGCGGGCGCGTGGTGTCTTGTCTGCGCTGGCTTGACGGGGCGCCGCTGGGCCCGGCGGATCAGCCGCTGGCAGGCAGCGCGGTGGCGGCGCGGGCGGGTGAACTGGGCACACTGATTGCCCGGCTGCATAACGCCACGGATGCGGGGGCCTGCCCGGTGCCGTTTGAACGCAAGGCTTGGGATGCCGAAGCGCTGCTGGGCGCGCATCCGTTCTGGGGGCCGTTCTGGGAGAACCCTGCGCTGCAAGCGGACGAACGCGCCGATCTGTTGGCCGCGCGCGATCTGGCCGGGCTACAGCTGCGGCGCGCGCAGGATTTCGGGCCGATCCATGCGGATCCAATCCGGGGCAATGTGATGGCGACGCCAAACGGACTGGCGTTGATTGATTTCGACGATTGCGGGCCGGGATGGCGGCTGTACGATCTGGCCGCCGCACTGATTCAAAGCTGGGGTGACCCGGGCATGGGGCGGCAGGCCGTGGATCTGTTGGCGGGGTATCGCAGCTTGCGGACGCTGCCCGACGATCAGGCCGCGCTGTTGCCGCTGTTCGTGACGCTGCGCGGCTGTGCCTCGGCGGGCTGGATCGTGCCGCGGGTGGCCGCGGACGACCCGCGTCTGCGCAGCTATGCCGCCCGCGCCGTGGGTCTGGCGCGTGATCTGCTGGCCGGGCGCTGCCCGTGGGGGCCCGCCGCATGAGCGCCCTGGGCGAGATCATCGCGGGGCTTCTGGGCCGCCGCCCGCGCTATTTGCAAGTGGGCGCTGCGTGCCTGCGCACCCACAATGGCAAGCCCGAGGTTCTGCTGAGTTCGTCGCTCGGGACCGGGCGATGGATCATTCCCAAGGGCTGGCCGATGAAGGGGCGCAGTCTGGCCGGTGCCGCACTGCAAGAGGCCTGGGAAGAGGCAGGCATTCGCGGCAAGGTCGCGCATGAACCGCTGGGCAGTTATTTCTACCTCAAGCAGCAAGATGGGGGCATGGCGTTGCGCTGCGAGGTGCGGGTTTTTGCGGTCGAGACCGACAGCCTCTCAGAGCATTACCCGGAGGCCGGGCGGCGCGAACGCGAATGGGTCAGCCCCAAGATCGCCGCCGAGCGCGTGATGGAAGACGGCCTGAAGGACATTCTGCGCGCGCTGTAACGTTTCCACAGTTGTTTTGTGGGGGCAAACCCGCTAGGCCCGCCGCGAGATGTAACAGTTTCGCGATGGAAATGTGACAATGGCAACACCTCCGGTCAATCAGTGGAAGACGCTCGACAAGGATCTCAAACGGATCGGGCATCTTGAAGAAGCGACGCAATTCGTCGCGCGGCCGCTGGTCTCTCCGGGGATTGCGCTGGCCTTCATCGTGTTGGTCGGAGTGGTGACGGGCATCCTGATGGGGTCGCAGCCGGGCAACCTCATCGTGATCGCGGCGGCCGCGATTGGCGCCTATATGGCGCTGAATATCGGCGCCAACGATGTGGCCAACAACATGGGGCCGGCAGTTGGCGCCAACGCGTTGACACTGGGCGGGGCGCTGATCATCGCTGCGATTTTCGAAACCGCCGGTGCGCTGGTCGCCGGGGGCGATGTGGTCAAGACTGTCTCGACCGGCATTCTGGCGCCCGATGCGGTGGCCGATTCCACGCATTTCATCTGGGCGATGATGGCCGCGCTGCTGGCAGCGGCGCTGTGGCTCAATCTGGCGACGGCGCTGGGTGCGCCGGTTTCGACCACGCACTCCATCGTCGGCGGCGTGGTGGGCGCAGGGATCGTGGCGGCAGGTTTCAGCGCGGTGAACTGGGGCGCATTGGGGACCATCGCCGCCAGCTGGGTGATTTCGCCGGTATTGGGCGGGGTGATTGCCGCTGCGTTTCTTGCCTTCATCAAGGCCAAGCTGATCTATGTCGAGGATAAGATCGGCGCCGCCCGCCGCTGGGTGCCGGTGTTGATTGGCATCATGGCCGGGGCGTTTGCGGCATATCTGGCGCTCAAAGGTCTCAAGAAAATCGTGCATATCTCGCTGGGCGAGGCAATGCTGATTGGCGTTGCGGCGGGGATGCTGGCGTGGGGTTCTGCGGTGCCGTTCGTGCGGCATCAGTCACTGGGGCTGGAGAACCGCAAGAAATCGCTGAAAAAACTGTTTTCGCTGCCGCTGGTGGTTTCGGCGGCCCTGCTGTCGTTTGCGCATGGCGCCAATGATGTTGCCAATGCGGTTGGGCCGCTGGCTGCCATCGTGCATGCCGTCGAAAGCGGTGACGTCACCGCGCAGGTGGGGATTCCGCTGTGGGTGATGGTGGTCGGCGCCCTTGGGATTTCGGTTGGTCTGATCCTGTTCGGGCCGAAACTGATCCGCCTTGTCGGTTCGGAAATCACCAAGCTCAACCAGATGCGCGCATTTTGTGTGGCGCTGTCGGCGGCGATCACGGTCATTATCGCGTCCTGGCTGGGTCTGCCGGTCAGTTCGACCCATATCGCGGTGGGCGCAATCTTTGGTGTGGGGTTTTACCGTGAATGGCACGCCGAGCGGCGCGCGCGTCTGCTGGGCCTGCAAAAGGGCAAACCCGTGCCGCCAGAGGAACGCTCGCGTCGGTTGCTGGTGCGGCGCTCGCATATGCTGACGGTCGCGGCGGCCTGGGTGATTACCGTGCCCGCATCGGCCGCGCTGTCGGCGCTGATCTATGTGGTGCTGAACGGCCTGACCGGCTGAGCCCCGCGTCAGACCACCACATCGATCGCCTGCTGCGCGCCAACCTCGAACACGCGTTTGTAGCGTTCGATCTGATCGGCCGGGCCCATCGCCTTTTGGGGGTTATCCGACAGTTTGACCGTCGGGCGCCCGTTCGCCGCAACGGCCTTGCACACCAGACTGAACGGCGCCAGCCCGTCCTCCGGCACCAGTCCGCGAAAATCGTTGGTCAGCAGCGTGCCCCAGCCAAAGCTGACCTTGACCCGCCCGGCGAACCGCGCGTGCAGGGCCTGAATTTCGGCCACGTCCAACCCATCCGAAAAGATCACCAGCTTGTCGCGCGGATCTTCGCCACGCGAAATCCACCAGGCAATCGCGGTTTCCGCCGCGGCCCCCGGATCACCCGAATCGATGCGAATGCCCGTCCAGCCCGCCAGCCAGTCGGGGGCATGGTCCAAAAACCCTTTGGTGCCATAGGTATCGGGCAGGATGATGCGCAAATTGCCATCGTGTTCATCCTGCCAGTCGGACAGCACCCGATAGGGCGCCTCACGCAATTCCGCATCGCTATCGGCCAGGGCCGCATAGACCATCGGCAATTCGTGGGCATTGGTGCCCACCGCCTCGATGTCGCGCCGCATCGCGATCAGGCAATTCGACGTGCCAGTGAAGGCGCCGCCCTTGGCGACATCGCCCAGACCTTCCAGCATCGCCTGCACGCACCAGTCCTGCCACAGAAAACTGTGCCGCCGCCGGGTGCCGAAATCAGCAATCCGCAGGTTCGGCAGGGCGCGCAGCACCTCGATCTTTTCCCAGACCCGGGTCATCGCGCGGGCATAGAGCACCTGCAATTCGAACCGCCCCATGGATTTGAGCACCGCGCGCGAGCGCAGCTCCATCAAGATCGCCAGCGCCGGGATTTCCCACAGCATGACCTCGGGCCAGCTGCCCTCAAAGGTCAGCTCATATTGCCCGTCACGCTTTTCCAGATGGTAGGGCGGCAGCTGGAAATTCTCGAACCACTCCATGAAATCGGGGCGGAACATCTGCCGCTTGCCATAGAAGGTATTGCCCCGCAGCCAGGTGCTTTCGCCCCGCGTCAACCGCAGCCCCCGCGCGTAATCCAGCTGCTCGCGCAGCTCGCCCTCATCGATCAACTCGGCCAGACGGATGGATTTCGAACGGTTGATCAGGCTGAAGGTGACCTGCGTGTCGGGTTTGTTGCGAAACACCGACTGGCACATCAGCAGCTTGTAAAAATCGGTGTCGATCAGGGATCGCACGATCGGGTCGATCTGCCATTTGTGGTTATAGACGCGGGTGGCGATATCAACCATCTCGGGGCTCCAGCTCATTGTTCCAACACGACGCCAGCGGCCTGCATCGCGGCGCGCGCGGCTTCCAGCGATCCATTCAGGTCAATCGCCCGACACGCGCCTTCCAGAACCCGCACACTGAAGCCCAGCTTTGCGGCGTCAATTGCCGACCACGCCACGCAGAAATCCAGCGCAAGGCCCACAAAGGTCAGATCCGTAATCCCGCGTTCGCGCAGATAGCCTGCCAAACCTGTCGGCGTGACATGGTCATTTTCGAAAAACGCCGAATAGCTGTCGATCTGCGGGCGAAAGCCTTTGCGGATCACCAGATCGGCGGGGTCGGTGCTCAGGCCCGGGTGAAACGCCGCGCCGTCCGTGCCCCAGACGCAATGCACCGGCCACAGCGTCTGCGGGCCATAGGACATCTCGATCTGGGTGAAGGGCGCCGCCCCCTCGTGCATCGCGGCAAAGGATGAATGTTCCTCGGGGTGCCAATCCTGCGTCAGCACGGTCACCGGGAATTCCTGCATCAGCCGGTTGATCCGCGGGATGATCTCGTCCCCGCCGACCACCGCCAGCGCACCGCCCGGGCAGAAATCGTTTTGCACATCAATGACAATCAGCGCTTCGGTCACGTCGGCCATGGCAATCCCCTTCGTTGCCTCAATGGGTAGGGCGCGCGGGCGCCGTGGTCAATCGCGCTTGCGAGACAGGGCCGCTTGGGCGTAGGAGAAGCACATGTTTACCGTTGCCGCCCTCTATCATTTCACCCGTTTCGACGATCCCGCCGCCTTGCGCGCGCCGCTTCTGGCGCTGGCCGAGGGGGCGGGGGTCAAAGGCTCGCTTCTGCTGGCGCGCGAAGGTGTCAACGGCACCATCGCCGGGCCGCGTGCGGGTATCGACGCGGTGCTGGCGCATATCCGCGCCCTGCCCGGCTGCGCCGATCTGATCTGGAAGGAAAGTGGCGCCGCCGAGATGCCCTTTGGCCGGATGAAGGTGCGTCTCAAACGCGAGATCGTCACCATGGGCCAACCCGACGTGGACCCGCGCGCCGCCGTGGGCCATTACGTCGAACCGGCCGACTGGAACGCGCTGATTTCCGCGCCTGACGTGGTGGTGATCGACACCCGCAACGATTACGAAGTCGAGATCGGCACCTTCAAGGGCGCGATAGACCCCGGCACTCACAGTTTTCGGGAATTTCCGAAATGGTGGGAAGAGAACGCGGCCCGGTTTCACAACAAACGCGTGGCGATGTTCTGCACCGGCGGAATTCGCTGCGAGAAGTCAACGAATTACCTGCTCAGCCAAGGCGTTGAAGACGTCTATCACCTGCGCGGCGGGATCTTGAAATATCTGGAAGACGTCCCCGAGGGTGACAGCCTGTGGCAGGGTGATTGCTTCGTCTTCGACAGCCGCGTCAGCCTGAAACACGGGTTGCAGCAGGGCGATTACGACAGCTGCCATGCCTGCCGCCGTCCGGTCTCGGCCCAAGACAAGCAAAGCCCCGATTTCGAACAGGGCGTCAGCTGCCCGCGGTGTATCGGTGAATATACCGATGCCGACCGCGCCCGGTTTCGCGAACGCGAACACCAGATGCGCCTGGCCGCAGAACGCGGCGCGGCGCATCTGGGTGCGCGTCACTCGTCACAGGATTGAACCAGCGGATTGCACAGCTGCGTCACTTGCCCGCCTTGCCCCGGGAAGTCGATGCGCGGAATGTCGAAGCTGAAGCTGTCGGCCATGGCCGATGCTGCGGTCAGGGTAACCAGTACGAGGCTGAGTGCGATGCGTTTCATGAGTCGTCTCCAAAAGTGAACTGCTTCGTTCAGATGTGAATAAATGAACAGATCGGTTCACTTTCGCAAGCCTGAAGTGAACCGATCTGTTCAAAAATTTGTGTTGCGGTTAATGCGTGCCTTGGTAGTTTAGAACCATTCTAAGAAAGGAACCGCGATGATCCCCGGTTTTGCGTCCCGCCGCCGCTTTTCGGAGCTGAGCGAACAAGAGGTTTTGGCTCTGGCGATCTCCTCGGAAGAGGATGATGCACAGATCTACCGGCTGTATGCCGAACGGTTGCGCGCGGCCTATCCGGCTTCGGCGGCGGTGTTCGAGGACATGGCGGCCGAGGAAGACCATCATCGCCAGGTGCTGATCGAACGTCACCGCGCGCGCTTTGGGGCGGTCATTCCGCTGATCCGACGCGAACATGTTGCAGGGTTTTACGCGCGCAAACCGGTCTGGCTGGCCGAAAACCTGCCGCTCGACACGATCCGCGCCGAAGCCGAGGCGATGGAGCACGAGGCCGCCAAATTCTACAAACTGGCCGCGCAGCACACCACCGACGCCGACACCCGCAAACTGCTGGGCGATCTGGCCGCCGCCGAGATGGGACACGAAAAAAAGGCCGGACAGCTGGTGAAAACCCACCTGCCCGAAGACACCAAGGCCGAAGAAGACCGCGCCGCGCATCGCCAGTTCATCCTGACCTGGGTGCAACCGGGGCTGGCCGGGTTGATGGATGGCTCGGTCTCGACGCTGGCGCCGATCTTTGCCACCGCCTTCGCCACGCAAGACACCCACACCACGCTGTTGGTGGGCCTGGCGGCCGCGACCGGGGCAGGCATTTCCATGGGCTTCACCGAGGCCGCGCATGATGATGGCGTGATCTCGGGGCGCGGTTCGCCGCTCAAACGCGGCCTTGCCTCGGGGGTGATGACGGCGGTCGGCGGGTTGGGCCACGCCCTGCCCTATCTGATCCCGGATTTCTGGACCGCCACGACCATCGCGATGATCGTCGTGTTCATCGAACTCTGGGCGATTGCCTGGATTCAGAACAAGTTCATGGAAACCCCGATCCTGCGCGCCGTGGTGCAGGTGGTGGTCGGCGGCGCACTGGTCTTTGCGGCTGGCGCCTTGATCGGCGGGGGCTGAGGCCCGTCCTCCGCCATTCTCCTTGAGAAATACTCCCTCCGGGGGCATCCGTCCCCGAAATTTCGCGCGCCCGCTCTCTGGCGCGACGCGGCGGGCCATGTTAGCGCTTGCGCATGCTGGCGATTTTTCTCAAGACGCTCCCGTTTTTTGGCCTGATCGGTCTGGGCTGGTTCGCCGGGCGGATCCGGTTTTTTCCGGCCGAGGCCACCGCCTGGCTGACGAAATTCGTGTTCTATTTCGCCCTCTCGGCCATGCTGTTTCGCTTTACCGCGACGCTGGAGTTGAGCGAACTTTTCGATCTGCGGTTCGCTTTGGCCTATCTGACCGGCTCTATTCTGGTTTGGGCTTTGGGCTTTGTCGTTGCCAGAATGCGCCACCTGCCCCTGGCCGAAGCCGCGATGGAGGCCCACACCGGGATGACCGGCAACACCGGATTTCTGGGTGTGCCGATGCTGGTGGTGCTGCTGGGGCCGCAGGCGGTCGGGCCGGTGCTGATGGTGCTGGCGATCGACATGATCGTGTTCTCATCGCTGATCACCGTGCTGATTACGGCGGCACGGCATGGGAAGGTCGCGCTGGCGCCGCTGGCGCTGGGGCTGGCGAAGAACCCGATGATCGTCTCGATGGCAGCGGGGCTGGCCTGGGCCGGGTTGCACCTGCCGATGCCCGCGCCGCTGCAGGAATTCGTCACCATTCTGGGCGCGGCAGCCACGCCCGGCGCGCTGTTCGCCATCGGTGCCTCGCTGGCCGGGCGCAGCGCCGAACGGCTGGGCCCGGCGCTGTGGCTGTCCGGCGCCAAACTGTTCTTGCATCCGCTGGCGGTGGGCATCGCGGCGCTTATGGTGTTCGGGGTAGAGCCCTATGCCGCGGGGGTGATGATCGCGGCGGCGGCCTTGCCCGTCGCGGGTAATGTCTACATTCTGGCGGCGCATTACGGCGTGGCGCCACAACGGGTGTCCGCCGCGATCCTGATCTCGACGGCGGTCAGCATTCTTACCATCCCGGCGGTTATCGCCTGGGTCACCGGATAGGGGGTTTCATGCGGGTAGTCTCTGAAAACAAGTGTTTTGGCGGGGTTCAGGGGGTCTATGCCCATGCCTCTGACGCGACGGGCTGCGAGATGACCTTTGGTCTGTTCCTGCCCGCCGAGGCGGAATCGGCGCCGGTGCCGGTGCTGTGGTATCTGTCAGGCCTGACCTGCACCCATGAAAACGCGATGACCAAGGCGGGCGCGCAACGCTGGGCGGCCGAGCATGGCATCGCGCTGGTGTTCCCCGACACCTCGCCGCGCGGGGCCGATGTGGCCGATGATGCGGCCTATGATCTGGGTCAGGGCGCGGGGTTCTATGTGAACGCGACCGAAACGCCCTGGGCCCCACATTATCGGATGTGGGATTACGTCGCCGAGGAATTGCCCCGCGTGATCACCGCCGCTTTCGCCGTGGACGAGGAACGCCAGTCGATCACCGGCCATTCGATGGGCGGGCATGGCGCGCTGACCATGGCGATGCGGCTGCCCGGGCGGTTCCGCTCGGTCTCGGCGTTCGCGCCGATCGCGCAACCCAGCCACAGCGACTGGGGCCGCAAACAGCTGACCGCCTATCTGGGCGATGACGAGGCCACCTGGCTGCCCCATGACAGCGCGCATCTGATGCAGGACCTGGGGTTTGAGGGCGAGGTTCTGATTGACCAGGGCGCCTCGGATCAGTTCCTTGATCTGTTGCGCCCCGAAGCCTTGGCGCAGGCGATGGCCGCACGCCGCCAACCCGGCAGCTTCCGCATGCAGGCGGGCTATGACCACAGCTATTTCTTCGTGCAAAGCTTCATCCCCGAGCACATCGGCTTCCATGCAGAGGCACTCTGGCGGTGATTTACGTCGATGCAGATGCCTGCCCGGTGAAAGACGAGGCCGAACGGGTCGCCACCCGGCTGGGCATCAAAATGCTGGTGGTGTCGAACGGCGGGCTGCGCCCCTCGGCCAACCCGCTGGTCGAGATGATCTATGTCGCCGCCGGCCCCGACGAGGCCGACATGTGGATCGCTGACCGCGCGGGTAAAGGCGATGTCGTCGTCACCGTTGACATCCCGCTGGCCGCGAAATGTGTGGCGGCGGGGGCGCGGGTATTGAAACATGACGGCGAAGCGCTGACCCCCGCCAATATCGGCAATGTGCTGGCCACCCGTGATCTGATGGCCGATCTGCGCAGCGCCGATCCGTTCCGTCAGGGCGGCGGCAAGGGCTTTACCAAGGCCGACCGGTCGCGTTTTCTGGATGCGCTGGACCGGATGGCACGGGCCGCAGAAAGGGATGCGAATGATTGAGGCGGTGATTTTCGACATCGGCAATGTGCTGATCGAATGGCAACCCGAACGGCATTATGACACGCTGATGCCCCGCGCCGAACGCGAGGCGATGTTCGCCGAGGTCGATCTGCACGGCATGAACGAACTGATTGACCGTGGCGCGCCGTTTCGCGACACCGTTTATGAGTGCGCAGAACGCTATCCGCGCTGGTCGGCACAGATCCGGGCCTGGCATGACGACTGGATCAAGATGGCGACCCCCGCGATCCCGCATTCGGTGCGCCTGATGCAGGCGTTACAGGCGCGCGGCATGCCGGTGTTCTCGCTGACCAATTTCGGCATCGAAAGCTTCGATTACGCGACGCAATTCTATCCCTTTTTGCATGATTTCGACCGCCCTTTCATCTCGGGGCATATGGCCGTGACCAAACCCGGCCCGCAGATCTACGAGATGCTCGAACAGGCGACGGGCTTGTCGGGGGCACAGTTGATCTTCACCGACGACCGCGCCGACAACATCGCAACCGCCCATCTACGCGGCTGGAAAACCCATCTGTTTGAAGGCCCCGAGGCTTGGGCCGCACGGCTGGTGGCCGAGGGGCTTTTGACCGAAGCGGAGGCACAATGAGCATCGACATCGTCGGACCAGAGGCCGAAACCCATCTGGACTGGATCACCCTGACCGAGGCGATCGAAGCGGGCCACCGCCTGCCGCGCGCCGAGTTGGCCGATACCTTCTTGTATCGCGACACCGACACGCTGCTGACCCGCTCGGCCTGGATTTCGGGGCTGGGGCTGGCGGTCAAGGCCGCCACCGTGATGCCCGACAATGCCGAACGCGGCCTAAGCCTGGTGAACGGCGTCGTCAATCTGCTGAACGATCATACTGGCCTGCTCGAAGCGATTGTCGATTTCCATCTGGTGACGAAGTGGAAAACCGCGGGTGACAGCCTGCTGGCGGCACGCAAACTGGCCCGGCCCGACGCGCGCGAAATTCTGATCTGCGGTGCAGGCAAAGTTGCCGCCTCGATGATCATGGCCTATCGCGCGGCCTTCCCGCAGGCGCGCTTCACGATCTGGAACCGCACCGCACTGACCGCCGAGGCGCTGGCCGCCCGCATGGACGCCCGCGCCGAGCCCGATCTGGAAACCGCCGTGCGCGGCGCCGAGATCATCGCCTGCACGACGATGGCAACCCAGCCCTACCTGCGCGGCGACTGGCTGCAACCCGGCACGCATCTGGACCTGATCGGCGCCTATCGCCCCGATATGCGCGAGGTTGATGACACGGTTCTGACCCGTGCGCGGATCTTCTGTGACAGCCGCGATACGACGATCCGCCACATCGGCGAATTCAAGGATCCGATTGCGCGCGGTGTGATCTCGGAAAGTGACATCTTGGCGGATTACTACGATATCGCATCGGGCGGATTCGCCCGTCAAAACGATGATGACATCACGCTGTGCAAGAACGGCGGCGGCGCGCATCTCGATCTGATCTGTGCGCACTATATCCTGCAAAGCTGGCGTATCGCACAAGGCTGAGGGTAGCCGTCGATCGAGTATTTGAGCCAAGAAGAAATGCCACTTCTTCTTGGCTCAAATACTCCCGCCGGAGGCATCCGTCCGCGCTCAGGCGCGTTTGGCAATCGCCACGCCCAGCAGTTCCAGCACCTTGGCCTCGATCTGCGGCGCGTTCATCGCGGCGCTGGTGTACATGTCTTCGGGGTTTGCATGGTCGATAAACGTATCGGGCAGCACCATCGAGCGAAATTTATAGCCGCGATCAAACACGCCCTGCGTGCTCAGGAACTGCGCGACATGGCTGCCGAAACCACCGACCGCGCCTTCTTCGATGCAGATCAGCGCCTCATGCTCGGCCACCAGCCGCAAGATCAGATCGGTATCAAGCGGCTTGACGAAGCGCGCATCGGCCACGGTCGGCGCCAGACCGCGCGCAGCCAGCGACTCGCGCGCTTTCAACACCTCGGCCAGACGCGTGCCGTAAGACAAGATCGCCACGCGCGCGCCCTCGGCCACGATCCGGCCACGGCCGATTTCCAGCGGAATGCCGCGTTCAGGCATTTCCACGCCCATCCCCTCGCCGCGCGGATAGCGGAAGGCCGAGGGCCGGTCATCCAGTGCCACGGCGGTCGCCACCATATGCACCAACTCGGCCTCGTCAGCCGCAGCCATCACCACCATACCGGGCAGGTTGGCCAGGAAACCGATATCATAGCTGCCCGCATGCGTCGCCCCATCGGCCCCCACCAGACCCGCGCGGTCGATGGCAAAACGCACCGGCAGGCGCTGGATCGCCACATCATGCACGATCTGGTCATAGCCGCGCTGCAGGAAGGTCGAATAGATCGCGCAGAACGGTTTCATCCCCGCCGCCGCCAGCCCGGCGGAAAACGTCACCGCGTGCTGTTCTGCGATGCCGACATCGAAACAGCGGCGCGGAAAGCGATCAGCGAACAGGTTCAGCCCGGTGCCATCGGGCATTGCCGCGGTGATGCCCACGATTTTCTCGTCACGCTCGGCCTCGGCGATCAGGCTTTCCGCGAAAACCTTGGTATAGCTCGGCGCGTTCGAGGGCGTTTTCACCTGCGCGCCGGTCACGACATCGAATTTCGCGGTGGCATGGCCACGGTCGGCACGCGCCTCGGCCGGGGCATAGCCCTTGCCCTTGCGGGTCAGCGCATGGATCAGCACCGGGCCGCGCGCGCGATCCTTGAGCATCCGCAGCAGCGGCAGCAGCTGGTCCAGATCGTGGCCATCCACCGGGCCGACATAGGTGAAGCCCAGCTCCTCGAACAGGGTGCCTCCCACGGCCATGCCCTTGAGCATTTCCTTGGCCCGGCGCGCGCCTTCCTGCAGCGGTTCGGGCAACAGGCTGACCACGCCCTTGGCGGTGGCCTTCAGGTCTTGCAGCGGGCCTTCGGCGTACAACCGGGTCAGATAGGACGACAGCGCGCCGACCGGCGGGGCAATCGACATTTCGTTGTCGTTGAGCACAACGAAGACCCGCTTGCCCAGATGACCCGCGTGATTCATCGCCTCGAACGCCATGCCGCCTGACATCGCACCATCGCCGATCACCGCAATCGCATCGCCGGTTTCCGCACCCAGTTCGCGCGCCATGGCAAAGCCTACCGCCGCCGAGATCGAGGTCGAGCTATGCCCCGCGCCAAAGGCGTCATAGGGGCTTTCCGAACGTTTGGTGAAGCCCGACAGCCCCCCCTTCATTCGCAGCGTGCGGATCCGGTCGCGCCGCCCGGTCAGAATTTTATGCGGATAGCACTGGTGGCCGACGTCCCAGATGATCTTGTCGCGCGGCGCATCGAACACCGCATGCAGCGCCACGGTCAATTCGACCACCCCCAGCCCCGCACCCAGATGCCCGCCGGTCACCGACACCGCCGAGATCGTCTCGGCACGCAGTTCATCGGCCAGTTTGTGCAACTCGCGGTCGCTCAGCCCTTTCATATCCGCGGGCAAGCGCACGCGGTCCAGGATCGGGGTCTTCGGGGTCTCGCTCATCGGCTGGCCTCCCGGCCTTGATCAGTTGTCGCGCGAGATAACGAAACGCGCCGCTTCCCGCAAGGTTTGCGCCTTCGCGCCATAGGGATCAAGCGCCGCTTCCGCCTCGGCCACCAAAGCGGCGGCGCGATTTTTCGCACCATCAAGCCCCAGCAGCGACACGAAGGTGGCCTTGCCTGCATCGGCATCCTTGCCGACCTGTTTGCCCATGGTCACGGCATCGCCCTCGACATCCAGAATGTCGTCGGCAATCTGGAAGGCAAGACCCAGCGCCTGCGCATAAGCCGCCAGCGGTGCCGTATCAGCCCCCGCGAGGATCGCGCCCGCCTGCGCAGCAAAAGAGATCAGCGCGCCGGTCTTGCCCGCCTGCAACCGGGTGATTTCAGTCAGTGTCAGCGGCGCGGTCGCGGTTTCCGCGGCAATATCCAGCGCCTGCCCATAGACCATTCCCGCCGCGCCCGAGGCACGCGCCAGCGCCGCCACCAGCGCCACACGCCGGTCGGGCGCGCCCAGAACCGGGTCGCAGCACAGTTCGAACGCCAGCGTCTGCAAGGCATCGCCGGCCAGAACGGCGGTGGCCTCATTCCAGTGCACATGCACTGTGGGCAGACCGCGGCGCAGGGCGTCGTCATCCATGCAAGGCAGATCGTCATGCACCAGACTATAGGCGTGCAGCGCCTCGACCGCCGCCGCGGCTGGCAGCGCCTGCCTATCGCTCAGCCCATGCAACGCCGCCGATTCGAGGACCAGAAACGCCCGCAGCCGTTTGCCGCCCTGCGCGGCATAGCCGATCGCATCGCGCAACTGGCCCGGCGGCAGCCCGGCCACCGCCGTATCCAGCGTGGCCTGCACCGCGCGTTGCACGTCGCTCAGGCGCGCCGGAAACATCAAAGGCCTTCGACCGGAACCGTGCCGGTGGGGGCGCCATCGCCCAGCGTGATCTTTTCGACCCGCTCCTCGGCCTCTTTGAGCAGTTTCGCGCAACGCTCTTTCAGCGCCGCACCGCGTTCATACAGCGAGATCGACTGATCCAGCGGCACCTCACCGCGCTCAAGCTGGTTGACCACCTGCTCAAGCGCTTTCATCGCCTCTTCGAAAGACATCGCCGAAATTTCAGGCCGCGCATCGCTCATCGGACATCTCCTTTGCTTGGCTTCGAAATGCCATGGAACGGGGCGGCAGGTCCAGCCCGCAGCAGGCCCATAGGGAAATATACCGCCCGTCACACCCACGCCTGCGCCAAATAGAAAGGGCCGTCTGCTTGGCAAACGGCCCCCGAGATCTACGGAGATGGTCCGGTTAGGGTCTGGTCGATCCTGCCGTCCCAGCCAGGGTTATTTGCCCTTGGGTTTGCCCTCAGGCCACGGCCCCCCTCGCTGTCCCGACACCTCTCTCCAATATCACTCTAGACACTGGACCACCTCCTTTCATGCGTTGCCGATAAGGATAGGGTGGCACAGATTTGGTATATGGCAAGTTAATTTACGCAATCCGTGGCGAAAGTTTCGTGACAATTGCCTTAAAAGGCAGCAGCGCGACCAAAGAAAGGGCAAGTTTGACAAGCCAATCCGCGCAGCCCAGCGACACCCACAGCGGTGCCATCGGGCCAAAACCCAAAAGCGGCACGGCCTCGTTGGCCCAAGCTACGTCATTGCCCGGTTCCAGCAGGGTCAGGCCCGCCGAAAACGCCACCGAAAAGAAGATCGCCGTGTCCAGCGACGAGCCGACCAGCGTCGAGACCAGCGGCGCTTTCCACCACCGACCACCGCGCAGCCGGTCGAA
>JAQTYE010000065.1 GCA_028749255.1 Paracoccaceae bacterium
AAATCCTTGGCCGGATAGAGTTTGAAGAAGTGAACCGTTTCAACCACCAGCGACAGCACGATGCCGACGGTGGTCAGGATCGCCACCAGCGACGCGCCAATCAGCAGCGTCTTGACGAAAGCCTCGGTCACGTTGCGCGCGCGGAATTCAACGGTGATCCGCGACAGCGCATAGGCCATGCCAGCCAGCGCCAGCACCAGCACCGCGCCGGTCATCAGCCAGCGGCCGGTCGTGGCCGCGCTGCGATAAATCTTTGCGGCCTGAAAGACCGCGGGTTTCACATTGGCGCCCAACGCCACGCCCACTTCGGCCAGACGCCCGCGCACATCCGTGAAATCGGCGCGCATCGCATCCAGATCGGTTTCGCTCAGCGCACCCTGCGCCAGAACCAGATCAAGCCCCGTCGAAATCCGGCGCACATCGCTCATCACCAGATCGGCGTTCGAACCATCCGGGATGTCAGCGGCAGTGATCATGCCCGACACGCGCGATTCGATCATTACCGGCTGCACCAGCAACCAGCCGACCATCAGAACCAGCGCGGGAACTGCAGTGAACAGGAAAACGGATTGCCCGTAATAGCCAGGCAAAGAATGCAAACGCCGGGAATCACCCCCGGCCTTGGCCAGCGCAATGCGCCGCCCGATCAGATAACCAGCAACCGCCAACGCGATCACAATCAGGGATAAAAGGCCAATGCTCATGGGAGGTTCCAGCAGCAAAAGGAAAAGGTGGCGCCCGAAGGCGCCACCCAGGAAGTCTTAGTTCAGCGGGCCCATCGGGGTCTCGGCGGCAACCATCGCTTGGGTCGCAGCCAGTTCCGGGTCCGACACCAGACCGTAGGCGGCCAGCGGGCCGTTCGGGCCAGCCATATCGTCCGACACGAAGAACTCGATGTATTCTTTCAGGCCGGGGATCACACCCAGGTGCGCGTTCTTGACGTAGAAGTAGAGCGGACGCGACACCGGGTATTCGCCGGTCGCGATCGACTCGGTCGAGGGAACAACGCCGCCCATGGTCGCAACGCGCAGCTTGTCGGTGTTGTTCTGATAGAACGACAGACCGAACACGCCGATGGCGTTTTTGTTGGCGTCGATGCGCGACAGGGTCTCGGTGTAGTCGCCGTCGATATCAACCGAAGCACCGTCGGTGCGCAGGTTCATACATTTCTTGGCGCCTTCTTTTTCGTCGCCGCCCGCAGCCGCGGTGAACGCTTCCAGCGCGCCGGTGGCTTTGCAGCCCGCTTCGATCACTTTGGTGTCGAAGACTTCACGGGTACCGTGCTTGGTGCCCGGGATGAAGGCCAGGATGTCTTGCGCCGGGAAAGCGGCGTTGACGTCAGCCCAGGTTTTGTTCGGGTTGGCAACAACAGCGCCGTCTTTGACGACTTCGGCGGCCAGCGCGTTGTACCAGTCAGCCGGGGTGAACGCGAATTCAGCACCGTTGATGTCCGAGGCAAAGACGATCCCGTCATAGCCGATGCGGACTTCCATGATTTCGGTCACGCCGTTGGCAGCGCAGTTGTCGATATCCGACTGCTTGATGCGCGACGACGAGTTCGCGATGTCGATGGTGTTTTCGCCAACGCCTTCGCAGAGTTTCTTGCGGCCGGCACCCGAGCCGCCCGATTCCACGACCGGGGTCGGGAAGTCGAAGTTTTCGCCGAACGCTTCGGCAACGATGGTGGCATAGGGCAGAACGGTCGAGGAACCGGCGGACTGAATTTGGTCGCGGGCGAGGGCGCCCGAGGTCGAAGCGGCGATGATCGCCAGGGCCGACACGGTAAACTTCACGGTTTTCATGGATCACTCCTGAACTTCTTGCACGGGCCAGTGGCGGCCTCGGCGCCCGTCCTAGGCGGTCGCGATGACGCTTATGCAAATGTTCTGTGACAGTTGTGTGACAACGCCCGAGTCGGGTCAAGCGTCAGCGACCGCGCGGGCGATCAACTCTGGTATGATCGGATGCGCGCCCACCGCGGGCAAAAGCGGGCCCGCAAACTGTGCGTGTCGCAAAGCTTCGGGGATATCGCCTTCGACATGCCCGGCATGTAGCGCGAAAAACGGCAAGACCAATCCGCGTTCGGACTGTGCTGCGATGTCACACAGGAAGGGCGGCTCTTCGATCAGGGCGACGCGCACCCGCCAGAACCGTGTCAGGCGGCGCAGGTTATGGGCCATGTCATAGGCCGAATCCTTGGAGCGCCGCGCGACTTTGGAGCCATGTGCCACTAGGATCAAGTCGCCCGACGCAGGGTCAATGCCCGCGCCATGGGCCGCATCCGTGCAGATTTGCGCGATGATCCCGGGCAGCGCGGGGTCACGCCCCAGTGGCCGCAGCTGTCGTGCGGTGACGCCCAATTCGGCAATCCGGCGTGGCAGTTCGCGTCGTGTAAACCAACCCTCTGCCATGAACAGCGGATAGAGGATCGGCGCGTGCAGCCCGGCAAGGGCGCGCTCCAGCGATCCGGGGGCGGCCAGCGTCGCCCCGCGGATTGTGTCACCGGGGCACAGCGCCGCGACCTGCTGCGCCAAACGTTGCAAGAACGCCTCTTGTGGCGCGGGCTCCGACGGGGAGCCGTGGGCGATGATCACAACCTCTTTCATGGTGGCCAAGCTAGCGGCTTTGGCAGGGCGGGCAATGGGCCGCGTGCGACACATGGCGTTGGTTAATGCCATGTTACCAGTAACCACATGAAATTGCGTAATATTGTTTGCAGTTGGAGATTGCAGAGAATCGAACGGCGACGTAAAACCAACCTACCGGCCAGTATGGCTAGGACCCAAATAGAGTTTCACGTGTGGTGCGTCAGGGGAGCACGTGGGGTGAAGGAGGGTCCTGGTAGGGGTGCCGGGGCCCTCCTCGTTTTTTCAAAATGACGGCCGATCTGCGTTCGCCCGCGCTCAGGGCTCGATGCCGCCCAATTCGCAGATGATCTTCCATTCCTCATCCGTGACAGGTTGCACTGACAGGCGCATGCTGGTCACCAGGGCCATTTCGGTCAACCGAGGGTCGTTTTTGACCTCGGCCAGCGTCACATGCCGGATCAATGGGCGCACGGCCTTGATATCCACGCAGTCCCAGCGCGGATCGTCGGTGGTCGAATCCGGGTGGCTCTCGGCGCAGACCTCGACAATGCCGACGATCTCTTTGCCGATGTTCGAGTGATAGAAAAAACCCTGATCGCCCAGCTTCATCGACCGCATGTTGTTGCGTGCCAGATAGTTGCGCACGCCGTCCCATTGCTCACCCACGTCACCTTTTGCGACCTGCTGATCCCAGGACCATTTGTTGGGTTCGGATTTGAACAGCCATTTCGCCATCAGCCGATGACCTTTTTCCATTCAGTGACGGTGGCGCTTTCGAACAGGCCAGCCGCGGCATAGGGATCACCTGCGGCCCAGGCCTGTGCAGCCTCCAGCGTGTCGGCCTCGATAATCACCAGCGATCCGCACATCTGCCCGTCTTCAAGGAACGGGCCGGCCATGCGGACGATGCCGGTTTCCTCGATATAGGCCAGATGTGCCGCGCGGGTATCCAGACGGATTTGCAGGGCGCCGGGCTTGTCACGGCAGATAACGGCATAAAGCATGGGTCATTCCTCTTTCAGGGGGCGCGCCATCAGCGCCTGGATGGCGTCGGATACGGTGATCCGGCTTTCGGTCAGGGCCGCAATCATCGCCGCGACCGGCATGTCGATTGCATGGGTTTTGGCCAGAATAGAGACTGCTTTCGCCGTCGCAACACCTTCGACCGTGGTGGTTGCGTCAAAGCGGTCGCCCGCGCCAAGTGCATGGCCAAAGCGGAAGTTGCGGGATTGAGCAGAGGTGCAGGTCAGCACCAGATCCCCGAACCCCGACAACCCGGCCAGTGTTTCTGGGCGGGCGCCAAGCTGTGTGGCGATCCGGTTCATTTCGGCAAAGCCGCGGGTCATCAGCGCGGCGCGCGCCGAATCCCCCAGACCCGCGCCGATCACAACGCCGGCCGCAATCGCGATCACGTTTTTCAGTGCGCCACCCAGTTCGGCGCCGATTGTGTCCGTGCTGCGATACAGCCGCAGCGTCGGCGTGGACAGCTGCGCCTGCAGCGCCGTAGAAACGTTCTGACCGGCCAAGGTCAATGCGGTGGGCAGGCCGCGCGCAATGTCGGCGGCAAAGCTCGGGCCGGTCAGGATCATCGCGCGGGCCGTGGGGCAGATCGCCCCGATCAGTGCGGTTGGCCCCTGTCCGGTCGCCAGATCAATCCCCTTGGAGCATGACACCAGTACCTTGCCCGCAAGTGCCGCAGCATGGCTGGTCAGGAAACCGCCCATCTGCTGCATCGGCATCGCCAACAACAGAATGTCGGCTTGTAACGCTTGTGCAATTTCCGCCGTAACAGAGACGTTTCCTGGCAGGATCGCCCCCGGCAGCCGCGCCACGTTCTGCCGGTCACGTCGCATCTGGTCGGCCTGCTCAGCGTTGCGTGCCCAGAGGTGCACCGGACCGTTTTGCGCCAGAGTTATGGCCAGTGCCGTGCCAAAGGCACCCGCGCCCAAGACTGCAATGCTCATGCTTTGGCCCCCTTCTTGCCCGATCCCAGCAGGGCAGGCGCGCTTTGGTCAAGCGGCCAGCGGGGGCGGGCGCTCAGGCTCATGTCGTCAACGGCGCCCTGCCTGAACCGCTCGATCCCGGCGAAGGCGATCATTGCGGCGTTGTCGGTACACAGCGCCAGGGGTGGCGCCAGGAACGCCGCGCCGAATTCCTGTGAAACTGTCTCTAACTTGGCCCGAATGGCCTGGTTTGCCGCGACGCCCCCGGCCACGGCCAACGTTGGTTGAACGGGGGAATGCTCCATATAAAGCATCAGCGCGCGGCGAGATTTCTCGGCCAGAACATCGGCGACAGCGGCCTGAAACCCGGCACACATATCTGCGCGAATTTGGCGCGGCAGGCCGCCATGCTCGGCCACCACCGCGTCGCGGGCACGCAACAGGGCAGTTTTAAGCCCTGAAAATGACATATCGCAGCCGGGCCGATCCAGCAGCGGGCGCGGGAAGGCAAAGACCTTGGGGTTACCTGTGCGCGCTTCGACCTCGACGGCGGGACCGCCGGGTTGCGGCAGGCCCAGGAGCTTTGCGGTCTTGTCGAAGGCCTCGCCCGGCGCGTCGTCGATGGTGCCCCCCAAGCGGGTGAACTTTTCGGGGCCATGGGCGATCAGAAATTGGCAATGCCCGCCCGAGACGAGCAGCATCAGATAGGGGAAGGCGATGCCATCGGTCAGCCGTGGCGTCAGCGCGTGCCCGGCCAGATGGTTCACGCCGACCAGCGGCAGCCCAGACCCGATCGCCAGCCCCTTGGCGCACATTACGCCCGACATCACGCCCCCGATCAGACCTGGTCCCGCGGTAACGGCGATCCCGTCCAGATCGGCAAGCCGCAGTCCGCTTTTGGCCAGCGCCTCTTCAACGCAATGATCCAGCTTTTCGGCATGGGCGCGCGCGGCAATTTCGGGGACGACGCCGCCGAAGGGCGCGTGCAACTCGGTTTGGCCCGCGACCACAGAGGCGAGGATCTGCGCGCCATCCGGCCCGACACGCACAATCGCTGCGGCGGTATCGTCGCAGCTCGATTCAAGGCCAAGAAAGGTCAGCACCTGTGTCATGTCGCTCCGGTTGCGCGAAGGTTTCTTCGCAGGTAACACCGGGGCAGTGTTCACACAATCCCGGGGCTGCCCTTGATCGCGCCAGCCAAGACCCGCCCGACCCTGCTTTTGACCCGTCCCGAACAGGCCGCGCTGCGTTTTCGGGCGCAATTCTGGGCCCGATTCGGCGAAGATTGGCCGGTGGTTCTGGCGCCGCTGATGCATATTGTGACGTGCCATCCGTCATTGCCTGCCGCTGATGCGGTTATTTTCACCTCGCAAAACGCAATAGCGCCCTTTGTTAACTTGTCACCTGCGGCGGGGCGTGTGGCGTTTTGTGTCGGTCAAAAGACCGCGCAGGTGGCGCGTGACGCGGGGTTTACGGTGGTCGAGGGGCCTGGGGATGCGCGGGCGTTGGTGCCGGTGATCCAGGCGCAGCACACAGGTGGCCTGTTGTTGCATGCGCGCGGGCAAGAGGTGGCTGTGCGGTTGGCAGAAATGCTGAATTCGGCCGGAATAGAGACGAAAGATGCCGTTCTTTATGCCCAGAAACCCTGTCCATTGACCGCCGAAGCACGTGTGCTTTTGGCGCGGCCTGCCCCGGTTTTGTTGCCGTTGTTTTCGCCGCGCAGCGCAGAATTGATGGTGCAGGCGGCAGCGGGTGTGATCGCGCCGCTTTGGATTGCGCCGATCAGCCCGGCGGTTGCGCAGGTGTCGCATGGCTTGGCCCCGGCGCGGGTGGATCTGGCCGATAAACCCGATGCCGGGTCGGTGTTGGATGCGCTGGCACGGCTTGCGGGCCTTGAGAACGCGGGTTGAGCCATCGCCCCCGGGTCACTAGATTGAAAGAGTGACGCGCAATTTCCGCGCGCAGATGGAGGAGTAGCCGTGGCAAAACCCAGAACCCCTAAAAGCGAAAATGCAGAGGCTACGGCAGGGGAGCCCATTGAAAATTCGACAGAAGTTGTTGAAGCACCGGTAGAGCAGGCTTCGGATGCGTCGGCGGTGATCATCACGCCTGCGCCGGATGATGACGTGCCCGTGGTCGCAAAGGAGCCTATTGTCGAGCCCGAAGCGCCCGCACCGGACGAATCGACGGATGACGCCCTGCCCGAAGAAGTAGCGGAGCCAGAGAGTGTCATGGCAGAAATGCCGGAAAAACCGGCGACGGCAGAGCAAAAGCAGCGGCGGAGCGGTTTTCTGCCGCTGGTTCTGGGTGGGGTTGTGGCCGCCGGTCTTGGGGCGGGGGGGGTGATCTATGCATTGCCGAACCTGCCGCCCGCAATTCAGGCGTTGCTGCCGCAGCCCCCTCAGGTCGATGAGGCGGGCCTTAAGGCGGCCATCGCCGCGCAGGCCGCGAAGACCGATGCGCTGGCGGCCGATCTGGCCACAATCAAGGCAGCCCCGGCGCCCGTCGCGGATATGAGCGGCGTTCAAAGCGCACTGGATGAGGCGCAGGCCGCTGTGCGCGCAGTGACCGAAGCGCAAGCCACGCTTGAGGCGCGGATTTCTGCACTTGAAAAACGTCCGGCAGAGGGCGGTGCAGTGTCCGATGCGGGACTTGCGGCGTTCCAGGCCGAACTGGACGCATTGCGCGAACAGGTCGCGCAAAATGGCGCGGCCAGCTCGCAGGTGCAGGAACAAGTCGCGATTGCGGCCCAAGAGGCGCAACAACGCATCGCTGAGGCCGAAGCGCAGGCCAGCAAGTTGCGCGCCGAAAGCGAGGCGGCCGCGCAGCGGACGATGGGGCAGGCCGCAGTCGCCCGTTTGGGTGCGGCCATCGACAGCGGGGCGCCAACGGCCGCCGCGCTGGCAGATTTGCAGGCGGCGGGCGTAACTCCTCCTGCGGAATTGAGCGGCGATGTGCCAAGTCTGACCGATCTTCAGGCGAGTTTCCCCGAGGCGGCGCGGATGGCCTTGGCTGCGGCGCGCAAGGCGATGGCGGGTGACAAGATCACGGACCGGATCGGGGCATTCTTGTTGTCGCAAACCGGTGCGCGGTCGCTTGAGCCGCAAGAGGGAAGCGGCCCGGATGCCGTTTTGTCGCGTGCGCAAGCGGCCGTTGATCACGGGGATATGGCTGCGGCATTGGGCGAAATTGCGACCTTGCCTGATGTGGCGCAAGGTGCGTTGGCCGATTGGGTCGCGCAGGCAAAACTGCGTCAGGCTGCGACCGATGCGCTGGCCGCACTCGGTCAGTCGGTGAAATAAGGGGACAGCCATGATCTGGTCATTCGTTAAAATTGCGCTGTTTCTTGTGGTGGTGGCTGCGCTAACGCTGGGGGCCTCGCATCTTGCCGAAAGTGGCGAAGGGGTGCGGCTGATCCTGCTGGGCAAGGAATTCACCTTGGGCCCGTTGCAGGCGGTGATTGTTGCACTGCTGACCTTTGTGGCGGTGTGGGTGTTGCTGAAAGCGGTTGGTCTGATTGTCGCTTTCCTGCGCTTTCTGAACGGTGACGAAACCGCGATCAGCCGGTATTTTGACCGTAATCGCGAACGTAAGGGCTATGAAGCACTGGCCGAAGGCTTGATGGCGGTGGCCTCGGGCGAGGGGCGCCTGGCGCTGTCGAAAGCCGCGCGGGCCGAACGGTTTTTGCAACGTCCCGAGTTGACAAACCTGCTGACTGCGCAGGCGGCCGAGGTGGCCGGTGACACCAAAATGGCTACGACGGTTTACAAGCGTCTGTTGGGTGATGATCGCACGCGGTTTGTCGGTGTGCGCGGCCTGATGAAGCAAAAGCTGGCCGAAGGCGACACGGATACCGCCCTGAAGCTGGCCGAAAAAGCCTATGCCTTGAAGCCGAAACACCAAGAGGTGCAGGACACGCTGCTGAAATTGCAGGCTGAAAAGGGCGACTGGGCGGGCGCGCGTGGGGTTCTGGGCGCAAAACTGCGGCAGGGGCTCTTGCCGAAGGATGTGCATAAGCGTCGGGATGCGGTTCTGGCGCTGCAAGAGGCCAAGGGCGTTTTGGATGAAGGCGCGACGGTTGAAGCTCGTGAGGCGGCGATTGCAGCCAACAAATCTTCGCCCGATCTGATTCCGGCAGCTGTGATGGCGGCACGCGCCTATATTGCCAAGGGTAACGCGAAACATGCCGCGCGCGTGCTGCACAAGGCATGGGAGGCGCAGCCCCATCCCGATCTGGCGGCGGCCTATGCCGAGATCGCGCCCGATGAAACACCCGAGCAGCGATTGAAACGCTTTGCCAAGCTGCTGGCGCTTCGGCCTGACCACGAAGAAACGCATCTGCTCCAGGCAGAACTGAACATTTCCGCCGAAGATTTCCCGGCAGCACGGCGCGCGCTGGGCGATTTGGCGGAAACCCACCCGACGGCGCGGGTTCTGGCGATCATGGCGGCGGTGGAGCGCGGCGAAGGGGCGGATGATGCCGTGGTGCGCGGCTGGTTGACGCGGGCGCTGAGCGCGCCACGGGGGCCACAATGGTGTTGTGACAAATGCCAGAACATTCAGGCGGAGTGGGGCCCGGTTTGTGACAATTGCGGCGGGTTTGATACCCTGAGCTGGCGCGAGCCGGTGCAAGGCGCAACGCCCTTGCCCAACGGGGCCGACATGTTGCCGTTGATTGTGGGCCAGCCCAAAGCACAAGACCCCGAAGAAACGGTGGACGTCCAGTCGATCATTGACGCGGATTTGATCGTCGAGCCCGAACCAAAGAACGGTGCCGCACCCAAGGGGTGAGGCTCTCGGCACGCAAAATGTGGGCGCGCGCGATGGTGCGCCGCGCTGACGTTTTGCGACGGTTTCGGCGAAAGATATGGGATGAGCAGAACAAGCTGAGCGAAATCAGTGACAGGTGCTTAACCCAATCCGTTTCTTTGCGCCAAATCGCAGCTCAAATTCTGCTGCGGCCACACTTTCCTGCCTTGCGCTCTGACCCCCGAGCGTTTAAACGCCTCAAAACACAGATCGCTCGTCCCGCGACACCGTTGTGACAGGTGCACAACGCCGGTTTCGGGGCTTGGAATCATCAACGGAACATCCAGCACGTTCCGATTGGGTTTCAAGAAAGTAGAGCGCAGGCGCCGGTGTAGCTCAGCTGGTAGAGCACGTCATTCGTAATGATGGGGTCGGGGGTTCGAGTCCCTTCACCGGCACCACTTCATTTGAAACTGCCAGATCTTCGATGATGGTGGAAATGCTGGTGGCGGCGAACCAGGCCCCGACGACAAGAAAATTGGCAATGGGGCATGTCGTCTAGGGCAAAATTTTCAGTTCATTTAAAAGAATATCCAAAGTCTCCCGTTGGGTTCGGCTTTTCTCGATGAGTGCGCGAGAGCGGGCGAGCATGCCCATAGGGCCTGGATCCTCTGACTCTGGTAAAGCGGTTTCGTCTGAATGCAGATCAAAGGCCGCCAGGAAGTCTTTTTTTGCTGCACTTCCCGAAGCAGCAATTGTGGGCCAGTCACCGCTGCGCCAGGCTTCGGTCGTTTCTGCGGCAACATCCCCGACTTTCAGGAATTCGTTTTTCGCCGCAGCATGTTCCCCCAGCATTTGCAGTGCTTTCCCGCGCAGTTCGCCGGCTGCGTGATCCGTGACCTCTGACAAATGGGCAAGCGCTGCGGGGGCATCACGCTCTGTCAGTGCTGCGCGGGCGAGCAGGATCCGACCTTGTTCAGACTTCAATGCTTCGCGGCCCAGAATTTTTCTGGCGCTGACGGCAAATCCGAGTTTGATCAGCCGCTCTGCAAGCGCGCTGCGTTCGGGCTGCTGTAGATTGTTTTGAAGTGCCTGCGGTTCCTGTGCGTAATATGTCGTCAGAAACAACTGATCGTCGGGGACACTGGCCAGCAGCGCATATAGTTCGGATACGGTTTTTTCCCTGAGCGCACGCTGGCGCCCTTCGGGCCAGTGTTCCAATGCCGAAAACGCATCACTGAATCGCCCGACCGAACCAAGGCCAAGAACGTGAGCGCGCCTCAGAGTCAGACCTTCACGCGTGTCCTTGAGTTCAAACGCCAATGCACCTGCATTTTCGGTGGTCGCGTCATCAACAGGTTCACCACGGCGTAACCGCTCTTCGACGTACAGGACGACGGCCTCCGAGGAATGGGCCGTATTTTCGGCGATGACCGGCTTGAGATGTTCTTCCGCCTTCGATGGTGCCCCTGCCGCAATCTCAATCCTGGCATCCATAAGCTTCATGGAAGCCCCGGAATTCTCAGGCGCGCGTGCGAGAGCGGCGCGAACGGATTGCGCAACATCGGGGGCACCAAGCACGATCAGTTTGCGGACAAGCGTTGGGCCAAAAAGTTTACGATGTGTATATGGCAAAGCTGAAAATGCACGTTGCACGGCGCCGAAGCGAACCGTTTCGGGCATATTGTCGTCTGGCGCACCAAGCAGCGCCCACATTGCAACATCACTATCGCAATGTGCCATGGCAAGAATGGGCGATTGCAGAGAAACCGGGTTGGATTCAATCACAGAGGCCATGAACTTGATTGCCTCCGTCTCGTCAGAGTTCGCGTCCATTGTCTGGGCGAGTTGCCAGGCTTCCGCACCAAAGCTCAGCGCCAGATAGATTTTGGCAAGATCAGCCGCGGCGCCAGGATTTGGGATATCGAACTCGCCGACCAACTCCTGGCGGGCCTTGCCAATCTGCGCTGTCGGCGCGGAGGCGTCGAGCCAATCCGTCAGGCTGAACAATGTGTCGGGGTAACAACGTTCCCCGCGACCCGTCAGGTCGTCAGAGGGGCCAGCGGAAAAAGCATCCCGGTCAATTGCTGTTTGTGATCGAATCGCAATGTGATCTTTTGCCTGCGATGGCAGGGTTGGCAGCGTGGCGGTTTCTGATGCGGGTTCTTGCTGAACCGACGATGGGCGGCTCTGTGTTTCTGGAAGGTCCAGCTTAATCAGGCCCTGTGACGCCGCGCGTGCCAGCTGACCAATCAATTCGCTTTCAGCCAGTTGGACGCGCGGGTCCGGCAGCGAGATGGTTGTCGCGCGAGGCTGTGCCTCTGGGGCTGGGGCATTTTCATGTCTGGCCTGCGCCCGCCAGTACAGATTCATATAGGACTCAGATAATGGTGGTATCCAATCGGATTTCTTGGGCAGGGACACCGCCTTGAGAAGATCGGGTTTCGCGGCGGTGATGAAATCGATCACCACGGCGCCTGACGAAAGTTGAAACGCCTTGGCCTGGATATCCGCACCGGCTTCGATCATCACCGAAGATCCGGTATCCGTTTGAGACACAGATTTTATCCGGTCTTTCGGGATGTATCGGAATACGCTGGTCAAATCGAAGGCCAAATCCTGGCGCTCAAAATTGATACGAAAGTCGTTCCCTGTCTCTGTCAGGGACCACTTGGTTTTGGATGGTGTCAGAAAAACAAGCCGTGAGAACCCGTCGTGTTCCCCTGAACGCACGGCGACCTGAAGGGCCATGGCCGGGGGCGCGAGCAAGAACAGCACAAAGGCGAGGAGACGCACGATCATGCCGCCT
The DNA here is from genome assembly GCA_028749255.1 of Paracoccaceae bacterium. Classification (GTDB taxonomy): domain Bacteria; phylum Pseudomonadota; class Alphaproteobacteria; order Rhodobacterales; family Rhodobacteraceae; genus Rhodobacter. Next base: position 12,090 of record JAQTYE010000065.1, read on the forward strand.
CCGATTTTACGGCTTTCAAGGCCTCTTCGAGTTCAGAGAAGCTCGGTCGAATATGGTGCGGGGTGTTTTGACGGCCAACTTCGATACAAATATTGGTCGCGTGATTGTGCAGGTTCGCGACCAGAACCTCGCGGATCAGCTTATAAAAATGGCTGTCTTCATCAATGACAGCCTTCATTCGCGTTGCAAATGGGCCGATGAACCCATACGCCAGAAAAACGCCAAGAAACGTTCCAACCAAGGCGCCACCAATCATTTTTCCTAAAATTTCAGGAGGTTGGTCAATGGATGCCATCGTTTTGATAACCCCGAGAACCGCGGCCACGATTCCAAGCGCAGGCATTGCATCCGCCACCGATTGCATTGCATGGCTGGAATGCATCGCGTGGTGATAATTTGCGTCAAGCTGCTTTTCCAGCACCTCTTCGACCTGATGGGGGTCATCATAGTTCATCGAAGCAGAGCGCATCGTGTCGCAGATCATTTCGACCGCCTCATGGTCGTGCAGGATCTTTGGGTATTTTCCGAAAATAGAAGAGTTTTCGGGCGCTTCGATATGCTCTTCAATGGCAACGGGATTTTGCCGTGCCAGGCGGATCAATTCGAATAGCAGACACAGCAGGTCACGATAATCCGAGGGTTTCCATTTCGGGCCTTTGAAAACCTTTCCAATGTCTTTCATTGTGTGCTTGATCGCGGCCATATCGTTCGAGAGGACGAATGCACCTGCCGCAGCGCCGCCGATCATGATCATCTCGAAGGGCAGGGATTTCAGGATGATCCCCATTTTTCCGCCTGCCGCGACGTAGCCGCCGAACACCATCGCGAAGATGATGACAATGCCGATAATCCCAACCATTGGGCCGCCTCCGTTCGTTTCCCCGAGTCTTGCAGATCCGATTTAATAAATGCTGATCGGCTCAGTTTTTCGGGGCATTGGCATTTCGCCCCGCTATCAAGACACTGATCGTGTAGCCGATCTTCGGATCAACACCTGCCATGATGGCCGCCGCTGCATTGGGACGCATACGCGCCATGAAGCCGGCGGCGAATTCGGGCGACATCTGTTCGAACAAGCGCGCGGCGTCTTTGGGCTTCATGTTTTCATAAAGCGTAACCAGCCTGGCGACGTCCTCATCAGCGGCCTGGTCCGCGATCGAGACGGTTTTCGCCAGCTTTTCTTCGGCGGCGACCAGCGCTGCGAGCCGTTCTTCGATCCGCTTTTCAGCAAGCTGAAGCGCCTGATTGCGATCGGCCATCAGGCCTTCGCGTTCGATAACACGCTGCTCCCGGCCCTGGATTTCGCCGAGCAATGCCATAACGCCAGCGTCGGTCGTGCATTCGCTGCCCTGCGATTCTTGTGGGGTTCCGCTCGCCCGTGCGAAAGCGAACCCGACTCCATCCATAAGGCGCAAGGCCGCCGAGCCCCCAAACAGCGCCATGATTATCAGCAGGCTACTGCGTCCAAGCCAGCGTTTGCGCCTTTTGCGTGGGGTTGGCAGGGGGGGCTTCATTCGGCAGCCTCCATGTCGGAATAGCGTGACCTGCGGCGCAGAACGCGTTGTCGGCGGCCGTCTTGATCGTGTTCGGGCAGATCGTGAAGCGACGCCAGCATCAGTTCCAATCGCTCGGCGCCTTGTTCGGCGCGAGTGGTCAGCGCCTTGAGCTGTTCAGCTGAGCCTGCAGCCATCGTTTGCGCACGGTTCAGCGCCTTGGTCATGTCGTCCACCTGCGCCGAAAGCACCGCGATCGCCCCGCCCATTCCGTTTTCGAGCTGGTTGAATCGTTTCAGGCGTCGCGACAGCACAAAGCAATAGATTGCCGCGCCAAGGGCCCCTGCGCCCAGCATGATATCGGCGATGAGGTTCATGAATGCCTCCTCAATTTAAAACGAATTCAATGATCAAGAGGTCACGCACGCGTCCCTCGCCGACCACGATTTGCACCCGGCGTAGCATCTGTGCCCGTAATCGAATCAATGCTGCGGGATCTTCGAGATCAGAGACCTCGACGGCGCGCAGATAGCCGTTGAGCACGTCCATCACGCGGGGCTTCAGATGCTCCACATCTTTTTGATAGGCCAGCGGCACCTCCAGCTGGGCCGAAAACCGCAAGTGCCGCGCGCTTGATCCGCTCAGCGAGATCACCATCGGGTCCAGCGGGACAAAGGCAATCTCCGGCAGGGCCTCTGGCGCGACCTCTTCGCTATGGGCGTCTGTTTTGTGGGCTGCGGGCCCCAGAATCAAACCGGAATAGACCGCGTAGAACCCACCTCCCCCCAGGGCCAACATCAACACAAGGCCAATGATCAGGGGCAGTTTTGATTTCTTTTTCGGAGCCGCTTCGGTCTCCGGCGCTGAGTCAGCCATGGCATCACCGATTTCTTCGTTCTCGATACCTATAGCCCGACACCCACTAACCGATTGTTAAGGGCGATCTGAGAATGATGGGCAGGACGACGGGGCAGAAGCCCGCTCAGAGGAGGTGCGTCTTGCAACAGATCATGGCCGTTTGGCAGGCACTCGATACCCGGCGCCGTATCGTTGTTGTTGGGGCGACCGCTCTGATGTTTGCGGCCGTTCTTGCGCTGTCGGGAATGGCGTCCAAGCCCGCGATGGCGCTGCTGTATGCGGGGTTGGAGGGCGCGCAGGCCGGTGAAATCGTGGCTGCGCTGGACCAACGTGGTGCGGTCTACGAGGTTCGCGGGGATTCGATTTACGTTGAAAATGCCCGTCGTGACGCGTTGCGGATGACACTCGCGGCAGAGGGTCTGCCCGCAGTGGGCGGCGCCGGGTATGAGTTACTGGATTCGCTCTCCGGGTTCGGGACGACCTCGCAAATGTTCGATGCCGCCTATTGGCGCGCGAAAGAGGGTGAGCTGGCGCGCACGATTGTGGCGAACCCGTCGATTCGCAGCGCCCGTGTGCACATTGCCCATCAGGGCAGCCAGCCGTTTCGCAAAGATTTGCGCCCGACGGCTTCGGTGACCGTAACTACGGTGAACGGGGGGCTTTCGCCCACTCATGCGAAAGCCTTGAAATATTTGATTGCTTCGGCAGTCTCCGGGATGCAGCCCGAGGATGTTTCGGTGATTGACGGGGCTGGCGGTCTGATTGCATCGGGGGACGAGGCAGCGGTCGGCGGCGAAGATCGTGCCGCAGATTTGAAGCACAACGTCGAGCGAATGCTTGAGGCGCGCGTGGGCTATGGAAATGCTGTCGTCGAGGTCTCGTTGCAAACCGTGACCGAGCGCGAGGCGATCACCGAGCGCCGCCTTGACCCGGAGGGGCGGGTCGCGATCTCGACCGATACGGAAGAACGCTCAAACAACGCCAACGATACCAAGCCGGGGGCGGTGACTGTGGCGTCGAATTTGCCGGATGGTCAGGCGGGTGCGGGTGGAAAATCGCAAAGCCAGGGGTCGGAAACGCGCGAACGCACAAACTATGAAGTGTCCGAAACGACCCGGGAAGTGCTTCGAACGCCCGGCGCGATCAAGCGTCTGACGGTGGCTGTTTTGGTCGATGGGGTCGAAAAGACCGATTCGACCGGCGCTACCGTATGGGAGCCCCGCTCGGACGAAGAGCTTTCGGCTCTTCGCGATCTGGTGGCGTCGGCCGTGGGGTTTGACGAGGCGCGCGGCGACGTCATCACCCTGCGCTCGATGGCGTTCGAGCCGGTCGTCGCCCCCGGAACCGAAGTCGGCAGCAGCTTGTTTTCGCAAACGGGCATTGATGTGATGCAGCTTATTCAGCTGATCGTGCTGTCGGGCGTGGCGCTGATTTTGGGGCTGTTCGTGATGCGCCCGATTCTGACCCGACCAGGAGTGGCATCGGTTGCCGAGCTGCCTGCGCCCGGCGATGCCCCGCGGGCGCTGACCGGGGAAATCGACGATAGCGACATGCCCGCCGATAATATGGCGTTGGTGACGGATTTCGACATGGGCGATTTGCAGATGCCGATGGCGATGGGCAGCGCCTTTGGCGACGATGGTATGGATGATGACCCGGTCGTGCGGCTGAAACGCCTGATCGAAGAGCGGCAATCCGAGACCGTTGAAATTTTGCGGAACTGGATGGAAGAAGGAGAGCGCGCCTGATGATTAGCCGCTTCACACTCGAATCTTTTGAGGCGCCGGAGGCCAAGCCAACACAGTTGGAAATTGATCCTGCGGAGTTCGAAGATGCCCGCCTGGCCGCGTTTGAAAAAGGCTACACTGCGGGATGGGACGATGCCGCCGCCGCGCAGGATGCCGAGATGACCCGGTTGCGGGCCGACTTGGGGCAAAATCTGAAAGCGCTGGCATTTACCTACCACGAGGCGCACCAGAACGTGCTGGATGCATTGCGCCCGTTGCTGGTTGATATTACGGCCAAGGTTTTGCCAAGCGTTGCGCGGCAGGCGCTGGCTCCGATTGTCGCCGAGCAGTTGATGCCGGTGGCCGAAAAGCTTGCCGGGCAGCCGGTGACGGTGGTGGCCAGCCCGGTTTCCCTGCCGCAGATCCGCGAACTTTTGTCGGACGAGAAAAGCCTGCCGCTCATCTTCACCGCAGAGCCATCGCTTGGGGATTGCCAAGTTTATCTGCGCTTCGCCGACAAGGAAACGCATGTCGATCTTGATGGCGTGATCGCGCTGATCAGCGATGCGATCACGACCTATTTTCGTGTAAAACAAGAGGACCCTGAACATGGATGACGCCGCAAAATCCGCCCCCCATTCCGGCAACCCATTCACTCAGGTGCCGATCGAAATCACGATTTCCGTCGGCAAGGCGCGCCCTTTGGTGCGCGACCTTCTGCGGATGAAGCGCGATTCGATCATGCCTCTGGATCGGCGGGTCGATGACCCGGTTGAGCTTTATGTGGGCGATAAGCTGATCGCGCGGGGCGAATTGACCGAGATGGACGGAGACAGCAATGGCCAATTGGCCGTTCGTCTGACCGAGGTCGTCGATTTGCAGAACGGGCTCTGATTCATGCGTCTGGGGTTGATAGTAACGTTAATTCTGGTTGCGATGCCTGCCGCGGGGCAAGAGATTTCGCTGTCTCTGGGCGGTGATGGCAGCCTTGCGGGCCGCTCGATTTTCATGATCGCGGCGATCACGCTGCTTAGCCTCGCGCCGGGGCTTGCGATTATGGTGACATGTTTTCCCTTCATCGTCACGGTTCTGTCGATCTTGCGGCAGGCGCTGGGCCTGCAGCAGTCCCCTCCAAACATGTTGATTGTCAGTCTGGCTCTGTTCCTGACCTGGTTCATCATGGAGCCGGTCTTTACAGAAAGCTGGACCAATGGGGTCGAGCCGCTGATCGCGGGCACGATTGATGTGCCCACCGCGTTTGATCGTGGCATCACCCCGTTTCGCGGTTTTATGGCGAACCGCATCGACCCCGAGACATTCTCGTCACTGGCCGGGCTGCGCGAAACCACCCCCTTTGCGGGCAAGATCAACGAGGCGCCGCTGTCGATTCTGGTGCCGTCATTCATGCTGTCGGAAATCACCCGCGCCTTCGAAATCGGCTTTCTGGTCTTCTTGCCGTTCCTGATCATCGACCTTGTCGTCTCGGCGATTCTGATGTCGATGGGGATGATGATGGTGCCCCCGGCCGTGGTTGCCTTGCCGTTCAAGCTCGCGTTTTTTGTTGTGGCGAATGGGTGGGTGCTGGTTTCCGGGGCCTTGGTGCGCAGCTATTTCTGAGGGCACGCGCTATTCGGCGGCCAGTAGGTGCGTCGCAAGGCCTTGTTTTGGCCAGCGCAGGAACAAAATTGCCGGGTGGGCGATCCGGCCCGCCTGCATTGCTTCGGGAAGTTGCGCCAAAGTGGTGGTGACACTGCGTTCGCGTG
>JAQTYE010000217.1 GCA_028749255.1 Paracoccaceae bacterium
AACCTTCTGTATCCCTCGATTGATACCAAGGGTGAACTGAAAGGCTTCCCGATCCATGTCACCTCGCAGTTGCCCAACAACCTGGGCGTGGGCTCGGACGAGACCGAAATCATGTTTGCGGATTTCTCCGAACTGATGATCGGTGAGTCGGGCGTGCTGCGGATCGCGCAATCGACCGAGGCCGCTTACATCGACGAGGACGGCACCATGCAATCGGCCTTTGCCAACGATCAGACGCTGATGCGCGCGATTGCCGAGCATGATTTCGCGCCCGAGCATGATGTGGCGATTGCGGGCTTCAGTGGCATCGGCTGGTCGATCTGATCGGCCCCGGGCCGCGCGCCATGAGCGGGCGGCCCTGATCCTCCAGGAAAGGAAAACCAAGATGGCGGCGAAAATGACCGTGCGTTTCGCGCGCACGCATGGGCCCTATAATCCGGGCGATGTTGCGGGCTTCGAGGCAGAGGTCGCGCAGGGGTTGATCGAGGCGGGCAGGGCTGCGCTCTGGACGGGCGGGGGGGAAACCATGCCCGCAGCGCCCGAAACGGTGGTGCCCCGCATTCCGGTGCGTTTTGTGCGCGCACGGGGCGTTTACAACCCGGGCGAGGTGGCAGGGTTTGAACCCGCACAGGCGGCGCAACTGGTGGCCGAAGGTGTGGCGGTGCCGCGTGCGGTGGCTCCGGTTGCGCCCCTCGTTGCGCCCGTTCCGAGTGCCCCCGACCCCGAAGCCCCGGAAGCGTCCGCCGAAGGGATCGAAGACGAGGCGGCACCCGAGGCAGAGACCGCGCCAGAGGATCCGGCGCCGGTCGCCGCGCCCGAGGTGGGCACATTCGTCTTTGATGACGCCCCTGCGACCGAGCCGGGCGATGAAACCGAAATCGGTGCGCCGCCGGTGCAGGGCCAGATCTAAGGGAGGCTGTCATGCGCGTGATTGGAGCGCTGCCGCAGGCGGTAAGTGCGGAGGCGTTCCGCCGCGCGGTTCACCTGATCGAGGCAGACCCGGAACCGGAAGACGAGGTGGCGCTCAACGCCACCTTGCTGGCGGCGCAGATGGTGGTGGAGCGGGCCACCAACCGTCCCCTGGGGCTGCGCGAGGTCGAATTCTCGACCGAGCTGCCCGCAGGCGCACGGCTTTGGTGGCTGCCATGTGCGCCGGTCACCGAGGTGCTGTCGCTTGCCTGTGACATGGGCGCGGGGCCGGTGGCGCTGGATCCGGGGCAGGTTGCGCTGTGCTTTGCCCAGGACGAGCCACGCCTTGAATTTGCAGCGGGCACCCTGCCTGCGGGGGCGGGGTTGCGGCTTGTTCTGCGCGCGCGGGCGGGGGCCGAGGTTTCGGCCCCCGAGGCGGTGGTGATGCGTCAGGCGATCATCCTGATCGCCAAGGAATGGCATGAGGCCGGGATTTCGATCGGCGAGGGGGACGCGCGGGCGGCGCTGCCGCGCATGAGTTTTGGCGCGCAGGCGCTGATCCGTTCGGTGCGCTATCTCGCGCCGCAAATGGCGGGGTGGGCGTAATGGCGCGATTTGTGTTCGACCGTCGCGCGATCTTTTCCCGGGCGGTCGAGATCGGACGCGGGCCGCTCAATGAACCGCTGACGGCGCCGCAGGAAATCGCGCGGGGGTGGGCCTCTGCGGGGGCGGGGTCGGTCGATGAGGTCAGGGGCCTCGGGCTTGCCTCGGGGGCCGAGGTTCTGGCGATCACCTTGCGCGGCACAACGGCTTTGGCGGCGGTGCGGATCGACGATCAGGTCGGGATGCAGGGCGCGGACTATCGGGTGAAAGGCCGGGCAGCCCCCGCGCTTGCGGCGCGCGGCGGGTTGATGCGGTTCCTTCTGGTGCGGGAGGGTGGTTGATGCTTGAGGCATTGGTGGCCCATCTGTTGCACCTGGCCCCGTTGCAGGGCCCCGTGGGCAAGCGTTTGGCCGTTGGGCTGCAAGATCCGGCCACGATAGCGCGCCCCTATATCAACCTGCACCCGGTCGGGGATCTGCGCAGCTATACGCTCGACGGTGAGGCAGCGGTGAAATCCGCCCGGGTCCAGCTCGATATCTGGGCCGATACAGCCACCGAGGCGCTGGCGCTGGGGCATGATCTGAGCGCGGCTCTTTCGGGGGCAAGCGTCACGGTGGCCGGGATCCGCTTCAAGGGGATTTTCCTCGAAGGCGGGCGCGGTATGACGGGGGCACGCACGCAGGGCTTGGCGCCGCTTTCGGGGTGGTCTTTCGACATTCGTTTCAAATGGGAGGTCGCATGAAAACGGCGTTCAGCGGTGGGCGTGAGCTGGAACAAGCGTTGCGCGAGTTGAAGCGCGCGACGGCCAAGGCGGTGGGGCGGCGGGTCTTGAAAAAGGCCGGACAGATCTTTGCTGACCGTGCCAATGACCTCGCCCCCGAAGGGCCGGGGCATCACCTCAAGGGCAGCTATGTGGTGGGCACCAAGCTCACCCGGCGGCAGGCGGGGATGGCGCGCCGCGAGGGCCGGGATGACGTGACGGTTTATGCCGGCACATCCGACCCCGCGGGCATGCAGCAGGAATTCGGCAACGAACGCCACGGGCCGCAGGCGCATGCGCGGCCCGCCTGGGATCAGACACAACAGAATGTCTTCGAGGTCGTGCAAGAGGGCATGGCCGCAGAAGTCGAGAAAACCGTCGCGCGGCAACGGCGCCGCGCGGCCAAGGCAGCAAAACGCAACGGAGGTTAGTGATGGCTGGAACGGAACTTCAGGAACTGTGGGGCGGCAAGGTTGAACGCTCTGCCGATGGCGTGACCTTCACCCGGGTGGCCAATGTGCTCGGGGTCAAGGTGCCCGAGGTGAGCTTTGATCCCAAACAGGTCACCTCGCTCGATACCCCTGACCGGGTGCATGAATACCGCAAGGGCTTTGGTGATCCGGGCGAGTTCTCGGTGACCTGCCAATACACCTCGGACGGTTACGATGCCGCGATGGACGACCAGGCGCGGGCGGCAACCTTCTATCGGGTCACGCTGGAAAACGGCGATCTGTTCGAGATGAAGGTGCTGGCCAGTGCCACCCCGCCCGAGCCGGGCGAACTTGATGACACGCTTGAATTCTCGATCAAGGGCAAGGTGAGCGGCGCGGTCGAGTTCACCGCTGGCGCCTGACCCTGACAAAAGGAAACACGACATGGCAACGAAAAATGCAGTGAGCTTCGAGGTGCAGGGCAAGACCTGCACGCTCGCCTATACGATGAACGCGCAGGTCGCGTTCGAGGAAAAGACCGGGGTCGAGTTCTCGGCGATCTCGGAGTTCTTCGATCAGGCGCAAAAGGGCAAAATCTCGGCGTCGCGGCTGCGCGAGATCTTCTGGGCGGGGCTTCTGGATGGGGCGCCCGACACCACGCTGCGCGAGGCGGGCGATCTGATCGACGCGCTCGGGCTTGAAGCGACGTTTGAAAAGATCGGTCAGGCGGTGGTGCGGGCCTACCCTTCGGCGGCGCCTGCGGGAAACGACGTGGCGGCGGCGGGGGTGGATCTGCCCGCCGCATAAGCCGCGATGACATGCTCAGGGCCTGGCTCGGTGCGGGCCAGCCCTGGGCGCTGTTCTGGGCGCTGACGCCTGCCGAGCTGCGCCTGGTCCTTGATGCCGACCTTGACCGGCGCGAGGGTGACGCCCGGCGGCGGCGTGCAGAGATCCACGCGCTGGCCAGTCTTGTGGCGCTTGGCGTGAATGCCCCGAAGAAACTGCCCAAGGCGCGCGCCTTCATCGAAGGCGGTGCCCGCACGCGCTTTTCCACCGATGCCGAGATCAGCGCCTATTTCCGCGCGCTTGCCCCCAAGAAAGGATAGGCCATGGCCGCCACTGCCCTGATCGGCGCGCTGCGCGTTGATCTGTCGATGAACTCTGCCGCTTTCAAGCGCGCGGCCAGCGAAGCGCAACGCGCGATCACGCAGATGAACCAGCGGATGGGCGCGATCAGCGCCAATCTGCGCACGGCGGGCAGCCGGTTGGGGTTGGCGGTCAGCGCCCCGGTGATCGGTGGCTTTGCCGCGGTGATCCGTGCCAGCGGGAATTTCGAGCAGGCGATGAATCGGGTATCGGCGCTTTCGGGTGCGACGGGCGCTGAGTTCGCGCAGCTGAAATCGGTGGCGCAGGAACTGGGCGCCACCACGAAATTCTCGGCCTCGGAAGCCGCCGATGCGG
>JAQTYE010000066.1 GCA_028749255.1 Paracoccaceae bacterium
TCGTTGTGATAGGTCACGACCAGGTTGAACAGTTTCCAGCCCTTCAGCGGGTAATGCACGATATGGCATTTCGGCCCGGCCCACAGCGTGGCCGCATTCCAGCGCAGATCTTCGGGCATCTCTTCGGTGGGAATGACCGAACGATAGGTGGTGTGCCCCGACACGCGCGGCGCGCCATCGCCCACCAGCCGCTTGCGGATATTCGACCACAGCCCATCGGCACCGATCAGCGCCCGGCCCGTCACCCTTTCGCCCGAGGCCAGCGTGACCGTCACAGAACTGCCGTCCTGCTCATAATCGGCGACCTCGGCACTGGTGCGCAGATCGACCAGCGGGTGATCCATGCAGGCCTTCAGGAACACGCCATGCAGATCGCCGCGGTGGATCACGGCATAGGGGTTGCCAAAGCGGTTGCGAAAGCCTTCGTCCAGCGGGATGCGGGTGATTTCAGACCCCGACATCGCATCCATCAGGCGCAGGCTGTCGATGTAAACCGCCATGTCACGCGCCTGATCGCCCACGCCTAGGTAATCGAAGGCGTGAAAGGCGTTGGGGCCCAGCTGAATACCGGCGCCGATTTCGCCCAGCTCGGGCGCACGTTCCAGCACCAGCGTGGCGACGCCTTTTTGCGCAAGGCCAATGGCCGTGGCCAGGCCACCAATACCGCCGCCAGCGATCAGAATAGGAAGGTCAGACATGCAAATCTCCTCTGTTGGGCCGCGTGCCTCCCGCACGGGCCAGGATGTGAATTCGGGTTTGGAAAGGGTGGTGCCGCGCCTAGAAGGGCCGCACCATCCAGGGCAGGAACACCACCATCAAGATGACAAGGAAGGTCGCGACCACATAAGGAATGACCAGTTTTGACAGTTTCAGAATGGGCACATTCGACAGCGCCGCCGCGATATAGAGGCCCGTGCCGACCGGCGGCGTCAGCAGCCCCAGCACCAGTGTCAGCGCCATGACCACGCCAAACTGGATCGGGTCGATGCCATATTGCCCCGTCGCCACCGGCAGCAGAATCGGCGTCAGGATGATCAGCGCGGCGATGCCATCAAGGAACATCCCGACCACCGTCAGCGCGGCCACGATCAGCAGCATGAAGATGATCGGGTCATCGGTCAGCGAAATGATGAAGGCCGCTGCCGCCTGCGGGATCTGGTTATAGGTCAGCACCCAACCAAAGACCTTGGCCGCCATGATTAGAAACAGCACAACGGCCGAGTTGGTGACCGTGCGGTCGATGATCTTGGGCAGGCTGCGCCAGGGCAATTCGCGAAACACCACACCGCCGAACAGCAGCGCCACAACAATCGCCACCGCCGCGCTTTCGGTCGGGGTGAAGATGCCAAAGGAAATGCCGCCCACGATCACCAGCGGAATCGCCATTGTGGCCAGCCCCGGCACTGTCGCGCGCCATTTCGAACCTGCGGGCAGCGGTGCGCCTGCGTGGCCCGGGGTGCGGTTGCGCCCGGCCTGAAACAGTGCCAGCCCCAGGATCAGCACGAACAGCACCATTCCCGGCACAATCCCCGCCGTGAACATATCGGCAATCGACACCTGCGCGATCACGCCAAAGATGATGAAGATCATCGAGGGCGGAATGATCGGCCCCAGCAGCCCGGCCGAGGCGGTCAGACTGGCGGCATAGCCCCGGTTGTAGCCGTCACGCTCCATCTCGGGCACGACGACGCGGCTCATCACCGCCATCTGCGCAGTGGCAGACCCCATGATCGCTGCCAGGGCGAGGTTGGAAATCAGGTTCACGATCACCAGATTATGCGGCACCCGCGTCAGCCAGACCCGCACTGCGATGATGATGCGCTTGGTCAGGCCGCTTTCGTTCATGATCTCGCCAAGCAGAACGAACAGCGGGATCGCCAGCAAATCGAAGTTCTCGACCGAGCCGAAAGCGATTTGCGGAATCGCGCCCAAAATTGCGGCGCGGTCGGCCAGAAACACGAAAACCAGCGTCGCGCCGATCAGCACGAAGGCAATCGGCATGCCGGTCAGCATCAGGATCAGGAAAGACAGGCCGGTCATGCGTGCGCCCTCCAGTCGGCGATGCCTTCGGCCAGATGGCCCAGCACATGCACCAGCGACGTGGCGCAGAAGATCGGGAAGATGGTGAAGAACGGCGCCTTCGCCCAGCCGGTGGTGATGATCTGTTCAAACCCCACGGCGGGAGAGCGCACCCACGCGATACCCGCCTTCAGCAACAGCCCCAGCATCACCGCAATCAGCGCCCAAACCACGATGTTCAGCGCGCGGCGGATCTGGCCCGGCAGGGCCTCGGACAGCAGGGTGACGCCGATCTGCGCGCGATCGTGGATCGAGATGGAAATGGCGACCAGCGCCAGCCAGACCAGCAAGATCGCCGCCAGTTCCTCGGCAAAGACCATGGGGCGGCCCAGCGCGTATCGCATGGCGACGTTCAAAACGATCAGCCCGACGAAGCCCAGCACCAGAAGCCTGCTGGCCCAGCGTTCAAGCCGGACCAGCGCCCCCGAAAGGGTTGGCAGGAAGGTCACTTTTGCTGCTCCGCGACTTGCGCCTGAAACTGCGCGATCAGGGCATTGCCCGCGAAACTGTCGGCGACGGCGGCATTCGCATCGGCGAACACCTCGGCCCCGTTTTGCAGCACTTCGACCGTCATTTCAGCCTGCAGACTGGCCAGATTGGCGGCTTCGGCGGCAACCTGCTGCGCCGAACCCCAAGCCAGCGCCTCATCCACGACCGACTGAAACGCGGTTTGTTCTTCGGGCGACAGGCCCTGCCAGGTCATGTCCGACACCATCATCACCGAAGGGAAGGCCATGTGGTTGGTGATCGTCAGACCCTTCGCAACTTCCTGAAATTTCAGACCAACCAAGGCATCAAGGTCGATGTCGATGCCATCCAGCAAACCGGTCTGCAGCGCCTGATAGACTTCGGTCAGGTTGACCGGCGTCGGCACGGCCCCCACGGCGCCCCACCAGACTTTCATCGCCGGGAAGGGCACGATGCGGATTTTCTTGTTTGCCAAATCGGCGGTGGTCATGGCCGCTGCATCCTTCATCAGGATGTGGCGCATGCCGGCAAATGTATACCCCATGCCGTGCAGACCCGCCGCGTCCAGTTCGGCCAGCATATCCTTGGCGGCGGGGGTATCGGCGGCGGTGATGGCGGCGGAGACGTCCGTGAACAGATAGGGCGTGAACCAGCCCTGCATCGAAGGCGCGCGCAGGCTGGTGATCGCGGCGGTCATCAGGCCGCTGTCCAGCAGACCGGTGGACAGTTGTTGGAACATTTCCTGCTCCGAACCCAGCTGCCCCGCCGGAAACACCGCCAGCGTCAGGCTGCCGCCGGTGGCTTCGGGCAGTTTTTCGGCGATGCGATTGGCGACCTTGGTCCAGACGTGGCTGGGCGGCGTGATCACGCCCATCCGCAGCTCGCGCGCCTCGGCGGCAATGGCGGCGGCGGTCATCATCGCGGCCAATGTCAGACGGCGGCCAAGTTGTTTGATTGTCATGATTTTTCCTCCCTGAAACATGACGTCCTCCCTGATAATTCCGTTATGCCTCCCAGTCGGGTTGGCATTTCGGATGGGCCTGCGCAAAGGCCGGGACGGCCTCGCAAGCCTGGGCAATTGCACGAATGCGCGGCATCGCACTCAGATCCGCGCCGAACCGGGCGGCGGAAAACACCTGCGGAACCAGGCAAATGTCGGCCAGACCCGGGGTCTGCCCAAAACAAAAGGGGCTGGGTGCACGGGCGGCCAGCAGGGCCTCGCAGGCGGCCAGCCCGTCGGTGATCCAACGTTGGCACCAGGCATCAAGCGCCCCCTGATCCGCGCCGAATTCGGCCTTGAGGTAATCCAGCACACGCAGGTTTTGCAGCGGATGGATGTCACAGGCGATGACCTGCGCAAAGGCCCGCACCTGCGCACGCAGATCGGCATCTTCGGGCAGCAGACGCGGGCCCGCGTGGGTCTCGTCCAGCCACTCGATGATCGCCAGCGACTGCGTCAGCCGCAGATCGCCGCTTTCCAGTGTGGGCACCAGCGCCTGCGGGTTCAGCGCGCGGTAGCCGGGGGTCTTTTGCTGACCCCCGTCTTTACGCAGATGGACCGAGGTGAAATCATACGCCACCCCCTTCAGGCCAAAGGCGATCCGACAGCGATACGCGCTGGAGCTGCGGAAATATCCGTGGAAACGGATCATTCAGCCGCCCCGATGGTCAGCGTGACCGGCGCAAGCCCGTCAATCGTGCCTTCGATCACATCGCCCGCGACCACAGCCCCCACACCTGCAGGCGTGCCGGTATAAATCAGATCGCCCGGCGCAAGGTGATACAGACCCGACAGATGGCTGACGAGTTCCGCAACCGACCAAACCAGATCGGCCAAGTGCGCATCTTGCTTGACCTCGCCATTCACGCTCAGCGCGATGCGTTGCGGGCCGATTTCGGCCATATCGGCGGCCTTGGTGATCGGCGCGATCACGGCGGACCGTTCGACATCCTTGCCGGTATCCCACGGGCGCTGCTTGGCGCGCGCGGCAAGTTGCAGATCGCGGCGCGTCATGTCCAGACCCGTCGCATAGCCATAGATCGCGGCTTTCGCCTCGGCCAGATCGGCCTTGAACACCGGCGCGCCGATGGCGATCACCAGTTCCATTTCGTAATGGTAGTTCGCGGTCCCCGGCGGATAGGGCTGGGTCGCGCCCGTCGGCTCGATCGTCGATGGCGATTTGGTGAAGTAGAACGGCGCCTCGCGGTCCACTTCGACGCCCATTTCCTTGGCATGCTCGGCGTAGTTGCGCCCGACGCAGAAAATGCGGTTCACCGGATACAGGGCGGTTTCACCCTGCACCGGAACGGTTTTCACCTGATTGGCGGGAAACAGCAGATCGCTCACCGTTGACGCTCCTCGTAATAGCCCAGCTTTTCTTGCATCGGGCGGTCATGAATGCGGATCAGGAAGCTTTCTTCCTCCGCGACGTGATCAATGGCAGCAAAGACCGGGGCCGAGAAGGTATCCTTGGCGCCCCAGGTCACTTCGGCGCCGTTCACCGTGCTGGTGCCCTTGCCACGAATGACATGGAACACCGCCGAGGCCGAGGTCAGATCGGGGGACAGTTTTTCACCCTTGCGCAGCATGATGGCGGTGAACCCCATGATCGGCAGAATGTCTCCGCCGGTTTCGGGATTGACGTAATCCATCTCGACCGGCGCATCGCCCGCCCATTTCGCCATTTCGCGCAGGGCGTTTTCGGTGCGGGCCCAGGGGAACCGCATCATCGGATAGCGGCGGGTTTGCGCGCCCAGTTTGCGCGTGGGCGCCAGACCGGCTGACAGGTATTCAACCTGGCTGGCGTCGGGGCGGTTGCGCTGTGCCTGCAGGGGCGCCTCTTCGGCATACGACCCTTCCATGGTATAAAGAACCGGCAAATCGAGTGCGTCGAGCCAGATCACCGGCTCGGTCCCTTCATGACCATGGTCATGCCATTCGCCTGCGGGCGTCAGCACCAGATCGCCCTCTTCCATCGGCAGCTTTTCACCATCGACGACGGTGAACCCACCTTTGCCCTCGACGATGATCCGCACGGCCGAAGCGGTGTGACGATGCGCCGGCGCGGTTTCACCCGGCAGAAGCAGTTGCATCCCGATATAGATCGAGGCGGTGGCCTGCATCGCGCCCGTGCCACGGCCGGGATCGGACAGCACCAGCACACGGCGCTCGGCTTTTTCAACGGGGGTCAGCTCGCCTGCGCGCAGCAAAAGCGGACGCAGCGCCTCAAACGCCCAGTGGCCCGGCTTTGTCACCGGATGCGGCGCCCCGTGGGGCAGCACATTGCGCATCATCGGCCAAAGCGGCGCGACACCTGCGGCAGTCATATCGGCACGGTAGTCCAGCGGCAGCTCTTCGAGCGTGCCCAAAACCTCGGACATTGCTTCCTCCCTTCAGCAAAGTTCGATTTCAAACATGTATTAGGTAGTATGCTTATTAAATATCGTCCGTCAACAAATACGTTGTATGCGTATAGAAAGCATACTTGCCAGATTTGTTCCAAGTCTGTTATCCATCTGTAAAACTTAGGGAAAGATGGCTCTGATGGTTTCTGTTCATCGCATGCCGGGGCACATCATCCGGCGCCTGCATCAGATTTCGACTGCGGTTTTCACCGAACGGATGGCCCGCATCGGCGAAGAGATCACACCGGTGCAATTCGCCTCTCTCGCCGCGATTCGAACCCACCCGGGGCTGGATCAGGCGACGCTTGCGGGGCTGGTGGCCTATGACCGGGTCACGATTGGCGGGGTGGTGGATCGGCTGGTCGCGAAAAAGCTGGTGGCGCGTACCGTCAGCCCCAAGGACCGGCGCGCGCGGGTGCTGACCCTGACCCCGGAAGCCGAAGCATTGATGCAGGCACTGGAGCCGAAAGTCGAAGCGTTTCAAGCGGATATACTGGTCGGCCTGACGGGCGAAGAGCGCGAAACGCTGATCCGGCTGATGTCCAAGGTGGTCGAGGCTGGCAATGCGCTCAGCCGTGCGCCACAAACGGGGGATGATGCCTAATTCTGCCCGATTTTAGGGCATATCGCCCGCAAATAGAGCATTTCATCGTGTGGCCCCGGATCGCCCCAACACGGACTGCGGCCCCCGCTTGTCAAGCGGCGCCGCGACGCGCAGGCCAAGGCAAACAGAGGCCCGCATGACCCGACCGCTTTCCATTGTTGTTGTCGAAAAGGACCGTGAACGCGCGTTGATGATCGTTGACGGGCTCCGCGAGGCGGGTGAGCATGCCGTCGTGGTCATCGGTGACGAAACCGGGCTGGCCCGTCGCATTGCCGAACGCAACCCCGATCTGGTGCTGATCGACCTCGCATCGCCCTCGCGCGATATGCTCGAAGAACTGACGCTGGCGACCTCGCCGATGGATCGCCCGGTGGCGATGTTCGTGGATCGCACCGATGGTGGCATGACGCAGGCCGCGATCGAGGCGGGCGTGTCGGCCTATGTCGTGGACGGGCTGCGCCCCGAGCGGATCAAACCGATCCTGGATGCCGCGATTGCACGGTTTCAAATGGTGCAAAAGATGCGCGCCGAACTGGCCGCGACCCGCCGCGCACTGGAAGAGCGCAAGGTGATCGACCGCGCCAAGGGCCTGTTGATGCGGGCACGCAATATCGACGAAGACGCGGCCTACGCCCTGCTGCGTAAAACCGCGATGGCGCAGGGCAAGAAGCTGGCCGATGTGGCGCAGGCCCTGGTGACGGCGGCGGAGCTGTTGAAATGAACGGTCGGTCCTTGCGTCTGGGGTATATTCCGCTGGTTGATGCCGCGCCGCTGTTCATTGCGGACACCTTGGGATTCGCCGAACAGGAAGGCCTGCATCTGATCTTGCGCCCCGCGCCGTCATGGTCTGCGCTGCGCGACATGCTGGCGATGGGCGCGGTCGAGGGGGCGCAGATGCTGGCGCCGGTGCCGGTGGCCGCAGCGCTGGGACTGGGTGGCAACCCCGCGCAATTCGACGCGCTGCAACTGCTGAATGCCAATGGTGATGTGATCGGCGTGTCGCAGCCTCTGGCCGACAAGATGCGCGCCGCCGGGTTTACCTTTGATTTCGCCGACGCTCATGCTGCGGGGCGGGCCTTGCTGGCGGCTGCGGGCGGGCGGTTGCGGATTGGCGTGCCCTTCCCGTTCTCGATGCATACTGAACTGGTGCATTACTGGCTGGAAAACCTGGGCCAGCCGCTGCCTGAAACCCTGGAAATCCGGACGGTGCCGCCGCCGCTGATGGCCGACGCGCTGAAGGCCGATGAAATCGACGCCTTCGCCGTGGGCGAACCTTGGGGGTCGCACTCTGTGGAACAGGGCGTGGGCACGCTGTTGTTGCCCGGCACCGCGATCTGGGCCTTTGCGCCGGAAAAGGTGTTGGCGGTGCGCCGCGGCTGGGCCGATGAAAACCCCGATCTGGCAGGCCGGATGATGCGCGCGATCTGGCGTGCCTGCCGCTGGCTGGGCGACCCCGAGAACCGCTTTCTGGTGTCCGACATCTTGTCCGGCCCCGACCGGCTGCCGATTCCCGCCGAGATCATCGACCGTGCGCTGTCGGGCCGGATGATCATTTCGCAGCGGGGCGAAGAACGCGACGTACCCGGCCTGATCGAGTTCTTTTCGGGGGCGGCAACCTTCCCCTGGCGGTCGCAGGCGGCCTGGATTGGCACGCATCTGGCCCTGCGCAACGGGCTTGATCCGGTGCAGGCGGCGCAGGCCGCAGGCGAGGTGTTCCGCGCCGATCTGTATCGGCTGCACCTGCGCGATGCGGGCGCCGATCTGCCCGGCACATCCGAGAAACTGGAAGGGGCCCTGCACAGCCCGACCGCCGTCGCATCCGAGCGGGGACGGATGATTCTGCCCGCTGATGAGTTTTTCGACCGCCAGATTTTTGACCCTGCCGCAGTGCAGCGGTGAAAATCCGGGCACAAAAATGCTGCATCTGCGAAAAATCCACCGGATTGCCGCGCCCCAACAGCAGGCCAATTGACGCAAGACGGAACTGCACGCATTTCTGAATCAAGCGCCGAGACAACGATGTCTCAATGCGCGGAATCCCCGACGATGGGGGCCCCGAACAAAGCCGTTCGATCTGTTGCTGCATCCTCCCGCAGCGACTGATTGAGCGGCTTTTTTCATTTTCAGCCCCCGAAAAGGGCACATCAGGGACAGGGACGATATGAAACGGATTGCAGCGCTTCTCGCCACCACGGCCTTCTTCGCCACTCCGGCATTGGCTTTCGACGTCGAGAAAGACGAACTTACGCTGGGCTTCATCAAGCTGACGGACATGGCGCCGCTGGCGATTGCGAAAGAAAAGCACTTCTTCGAAGACGAAGGGCTGTATGTCACGCTGGAAGCGCAGTCGAACTGGAAGGTTCTGCTGGACCGCGTGATCGCGGGCGAACTGGACGGCGCGCATATGCTGGCCGGTCAACCGATCGCCGCGACCATCGGCTATGGCACCAAGGGCCATGTCATCACGCCCTTCTCGATGGACCTGAACGGCAACGGCATCACCGTGTCGAACGAAGTGTTCGAGATGATGAAGCCCTATCTGGAAACCGACGCCGACGGCAAGATCAAGCACCCGATCAGTGCGGCGGCCCTGAAGCCGGTGATCGAAAAGTTCAAGGCTGAGGGCAAGCCCTTTAACATGGGCATGGTGTTCCCGGTTTCGACGCATAACTATGAACTGCGCTATTGGCTGGCGGCAGGCGGGATCAACCCGGGCCTTTACGCCCCCGATGACGTTTCGGGCCAGATCGGCGCCGATGCGCTCTTGTCGGTGACACCGCCGCCGCAGATGCCCGCAACGTTGGAAGCTGGCACGATCTACGGCTATTGCGTGGGCGAACCATGGAACCAGGCGGCCGTGTTCAAGGGCATCGGCGTGCCGGTGATCACCGATTACGAAATCTGGAAAAACAACCCCGAGAAGGTTTTCGGCATCACCGAAGAGTTCGCCGAAGCCAACCCGAACACCACGCTGGCGCTGACCCGTGCGCTGATCCGTGCGGCGCAATGGCTGGATGCCGACAACAACGCCAACCGCGCCGAGGCCGTCGAAATCCTGTCGCGCCCCGAATATGTCGGCGCCGATGCGGCGGTGATCGCCAACTCGATGACGGGCACGTTCGAATATGAAAAGGGCGACAAGCGCGACGTGCCCGATTTCAACGTGTTCTTCCGCTATAACGCGACCTTCCCCTACTACTCGGATGCGGTCTGGTATCTGACCCAAATGCGCCGCTGGGGTCAGATCGCCGAAGGCCATGACGACGCGTGGTATGATGCCGCCGCCAAATCCGTCTACAAACCCGAGATCTATAAAGTCGCCGCACAGTCGCTGATCGACGACGGCACGATCCCGGCGTCAGAGTTTGATTTCGACGAAGACGGCTATCGCGCGCCGACGCCTGCCGCCGACATCATCGACGGCGTGCCCTACGACGGCAAAACGCCGAACGCCTATCTCGACAGCCTGACGATCGGCCTGAAAGCCGACGAAATCGTCACCAAGTGATCGGCCCGGACGCGCGTTTGATCGCGCGCGTCCTTTCCACACATGCCCAGTCAGGATAGAAAAATGACCGCAATTGACCCCACTGCCACCAGTGCCACCGAGGCCAAGGCGCGCGATGACCGCCGGGCCAAACGGTTTGCCCGCATCGCCAAGCTTGACGGCTGGTTCAAGGTGCTCGGCCTGCCCTGGCTGACCCCGATCCTGCGTCTTGTGGCGGGCGACACCCCGCGCGCCCAGCTGAAATCCATCTGGCAACTGTTGGGCGTGCCGGTTCTGGCCATCGTGCTGTTCCTTGGGGCCTGGGGCGCGCTGGCGCCGATGGTGCAAACCTCGCTCGGCGCGATCCCGGGCCCGGCGCAGGTTTGGGAACAGGTCGGCGTGCTGCATCAGGACGCGCTGACCGAACAGCAAAAAGAAGTCGAATTCTACGCCCGTCAGGCAAATCGCAATGCGCAGCTGGTCGCCGATGGCAAGGCCGACAAGGTAAAAACTCGGGCCTATACCGGCAAACCGACCTATTATCAGCAGATCTGGACCTCGATCAAAACCGTCTTCTTCGGCTTCCTCGTGGGCACCGCCGTGGCCGTGCCGCTGGGCATCGTGTCGGGCCTGTCGCCCACCGCAAACGCGGCGATCAACCCGCTGGTGCAGGTGTTCAAACCGGTCTCGCCGCTGGCCTGGCTGCCGATCGTGACGATGATCGTTTCTGCCGCCTATGCGACCGGCGACGGGATGTTTTCGAAATCCTTCCTGATCTCGGCGATCACGGTGACGCTGTGCTCGCTGTGGCCGACGCTGATCAACACGGCGCTGGGTGTGGCCTCGATCGACAAGGATCTGGTGAACGTGTCGAAGGTGCTGAAACTCGGCCCCTGGACGAAAATCACCCGTCTTGTGCTGCCCTCGGCGCTGCCGCTGATCTTCACCGGGCTGCGTCTGTCGTTGGGCGTGGGCTGGATGGTGCTGATCGCCGCAGAAATGCTGGCGCAGAACCCGGGCCTTGGCAAATTCGTCTGGGATGAATTCCAGAACGGGTCGTCGCAGTCGCTGGCGCGGATCATGGTGGCAGTGTTCACCATCGGGATCATCGGGTTCCTGCTGGACCGTGTGATGTTTGCGCTGCAGTCGCTGTTCACCTTCTCTAACAATCGGTGAGCGCCATGTCCTTCATCGAACTCAAGAATGTCTCGAAAAGCTTCGGGCAGGGCGACACCGCCACCCATGTTCTGAAAAACATCTCGCTGAGCGTGAACGAGGGCGAATTTCTGGTGGTGCTGGGCTTTTCCGGCACCGGCAAGACCACGCTGATCAACCTGATCGCGGGGCTGGAACTGCCCGATCGTGGCGAGGTGCTGTTCAAGGGCGCCCCGGTCACCGGGCCGGGCCCCGACCGTGGGCTGGTGTTTCAATCCTACGCGCTGATGCCCTGGCTGACTGTCGAGGGCAATATCGCCCTGGCCGCCGAGGCCGTGCACCGCAAGAAAACCAAGCAGGAACGCGCGGATATCGTGGCCAATTGCATCCAGATGGTGGGCCTTGGCCATGCCGTCGATCGCCGTCCATCTGAATTGTCGGGCGGGATGCGGCAGCGGGTCGCTGTGGCACGCGCCCTTGCGATGCAGCCCGAGGTTCTGCTGATGGACGAACCGCTGTCCGCACTGGATGCTCTGACCCGCGCCAATGTCGCCAGCGAGATCGAGGCGATCTGGGAAGCCGACCGCCGCACCGCCATTCTGATCACCAATGACGTGGATGAAGCGCTGGTTCTGGCCGACCGGATTGTCTGCCTCAACCCCGACGGCACGCTGGGCGAAACCTTCAAGGTCGATCTGGCGCGTCCGCGCGACCGTTCGGCCATGAACGAAGACCCGCAGGTCATGCGGCTGCGCGCCGCGGTGACCAGCTATCTGATGGATGTGGGCATTCAGGGCAAAGCCGAAGAAACCCGGCGCCTGCCAGACGTGACGCCGCGCCACGCGATGCCCAAGGCCTATGCCGATGCCTCGGCCGCGCAGGGATTTGCCGATGACCGCTATCTGCAATTCTCGCAGCTGCACAAGATCTATCCGACGCCGAAAGGCCCGCTGACCGTGGTCGAGGATTTCAACCTGACCATGAAAAAAGGCGAGTTCATCAGCCTGATCGGCCATTCCGGCTGTGGCAAATCCACCGTTCTGACGATGACGGCGGGGCTGAACGCAATCTCGAAAGGTGCGATCAAGCTGGACGGTATCCACGTTGAAGGCGCCGACCCCGAACGCGCCGTGGTGTTCCAGTCGCCCAACCTGTTCCCCTGGCTGACCGCCAAGGAAAACGTCGCGATTGGCGTGGACAAGGTCTATCCCAAGGCCACGCAGGCCGAACGGCAAGAGGTGGTTGAATACTATCTGGAACGCGTGGGTCTGGCCGACAGCATGGACAAACCCGCCAGCGATATGTCGAACGGCATGCGTCAGCGGGTCGGCATTGCGCGGGCCTTTGCGCTCAGCCCGAAACTGCTGCTGCTGGACGAACCCTTCGGCATGCTCGACAGCCTGACCCGCTGGGAGTTGCAAGAGGTGCTGATGGAGGTGTGGTCGCGCACCAATGTCACCGCCGTCTGCGTCACCCATGACGTGGACGAGGCGATCTTGCTGGCCGACCGCGTGGTGATGATGACCAACGGCCCCCGTGCCACCATTGGCAAGATCACCGAAGTCAACCTGCCCCGCCCGCGCACCCGCAAGGCGCTGCTCGATCACCCCGATTATTACCATTACCGCCAGGAAGTGTTGGATTTCCTTCAGGAATACGAACACGGCGCGCATAAGAAGGACGCAGCATAATGGCACAAAAACTTGTCGTTATCGGCGCTGGCATGGCCTCTGGCCGCGCGCTGGAGCACCTGTTCGAAGAGGCGCCGGGCACCTATGAGGTGACGCTGTTCAACGCCGAGCCGCGCGGCAACTATAACCGCATCATGCTGAGCCCGGTCCTGTCGGGCGAGAAGACCTATGACGATATCGTCACCCATGATGATACCTGGTATGCCGAACAAGGCGTGACCTGCCGTTTTGGCGAAAAGGTCGTGTCGATCGACCGTGCCGCGAAGGTGGTGCATGGCGAACAGGGCGACGTGGCCTATGACAAGCTGATCATCGCCACCGGCTCGACCCCGTTCATCATTCCGATGCCGGGGCATGACCTGAAGGGCGTGCTGGCCTATCGCGATCTGGAAGACACCAATGCGATGGTCGCGGCGGCCGCGAAACCCGGCGCCCGCGCCGTGGTGATCGGTGGTGGTCTGCTGGGGTTGGAAGCGGCGGCAGGCCTGAAACTGCGCGGCATGGATGTGACCGTGGTGCATATCATGGGCCATCTGATGGAACGTCAGCTGGACCCGTCGGCGGGCTATCTGCTGAAAAAAGCGCTGGAAGACCGGGGCATTACCGTGTTGTGCGAGGCCAATTCGGAACAGATCCTGGGCGAGGATGGCCACGTCCGCGCGCTGCGCCTGAAAGACGGCACCGAACTGCCCTGCGATATTCTGGTGATGGCGGTGGGCATTCGACCCAGCACCAAACTGGCCGCCGAGGCAGGTCTGGCCGTGGGACGCGGCATTCATGTGGATGACGGCATGGTCACCTCGGACCCCGACATCTTGGCCTTGGGCGAATGCGTCGAACATAACGGCCAGATCTTTGGGCTTGTGGCGCCGCTGTATGACCAGGCCAAGGTTCTGGCGAAAACCCTGTTGGGCGAAGACGCGGCCTATGTTGCACGCGAAGTTTCAACCAAGCTGAAGGTCACCGGCTGCGACCTGTTCTCGGCGGGCGATTTTGCCGAGGGCGAAGGGCGCGAGGATATCGTGTTCCGCGATCCGGGCCGCGGCGTTTACAAGCGCCTGATCCTGGAAGGCAACAAGCTGATTGGCGCGGTGATGTATGGCGATACCGCCGACAGCAACTGGTTTTTCGGGCTGATCAAGGACGGCACCGATGTGTCGGACATGCGCGACACATTGATCTTTGGCCCGGGGTTTCAGGGGGGCGCCTCATCGGACCCTCTGGCGGCCGTTGCAGCCTTGCCGCTTGATGCGGAAATCTGTGGCTGTAACGGCGTTTGCAAAGGCAAGATTGTAGAGGCGATTCAGGCGGGCGCGACCACGCTCGATGCGATCAAGGCGACCACCAAGGCCTCGGCGTCGTGTGGCACCTGCACCGGGCTGGTCGAACAGGTGATGGCGGTGACGATGGGCGACGCGTTTGTCATGCCCACCGTGCAGCCGATGTGCAAATGCACCGATCACACCCATGAAGACGTGCGGCGTCTGATCAAATCACAGCAGCTGAAGTCGATGCCTGCCGTGATGCAGGAACTGGGCTGGAAAACCCCTGATGGCTGCCCGTCGTGCCGGCCTGCGCTGAATTATTACCTGCTGGCCGACTGGCCGCTGGAGTATAAAGACGACCGCCAGTCGCGGTTTGTGAACGAACGCAACCACGCCAACATCCAGAAGGACGGCACCTATAGCGTCGTTCCGCGGATGTGGGGCGGTGTCACCACCCCGGCCGAGCTGCGCGCGATTGCCGATGCCGCCGACAAATACAACGTGCCGATGGTCAAGATGACCGGCGGCCAGCGGATCGACCTGCTGGGTGTCAAGAAAGAGGATCTGCCCGCGATGTGGGCCGATCTGAACGCCGCGGGGATGGTATCTGGGCATGCCTATACCAAGGGCCTGCGCACGGTGAAAACCTGTGTCGGCACCGAATTCTGCCGCTTCGGCACGCAGGATTCGACCGGTCTTGGCATCAAGCTGGAAAAGATGCTTTGGGGGTCGTGGGCGCCGCACAAGTTGAAGCTGGCGGTCACCGGCTGCCCGCGCAACTGCGCCGAAGCAACCTGCAAGGACATCGGCATCGTCTGCGTGGACAGCGGCTATCAGATCGGCGTCGCAGGTGCGGCGGGCATGGACCTGAAGGAAACCGAACTGCTGTGCACCGTCGCCACCGAAGATGAGGTGATGGAAATCGTCGCGGCTTTCACCCAGCTATATCGCGAAAACGCGCGCTACCTGCACCGGGTCTACAAATGGGTCGCCAAGGTCGGACTGGATTGGTGCAAGGCGCAGGTGGTGGACGATCTGGCCAATCGCAAGGCGCTGGCCGAACGGTTCGAACTCTCGCAGTCGGTCTATCGCACCGACCCTTGGGCCGAACATGCGAAACCTTCCGAACGGGCGAAATGGGCCCCGATTGCGGACATCACCAAGGAGGCTGCGGAATGAGCTGGGTCGATATTGGCGCGCTGGACGACATTCCCGCGCAAGGCGCGCGTGTGGTGAAAACGGCGACGGGTTGCGTGGCGGTGTTTCGCACGTTGGACGATCAGGTCTTTGCGCTGGATGACCGCTGCCCGCACAAGGGTGGTCCGTTGTCCGAGGGCATCGTGCATGGCGCATCAGTCGCCTGCCCGCTGCATAACTGGGTGTTCGACATGTCCACGGGCGAGGCCAAGGGCGCCGATGTGGGGCAGGTCACCACCTATCCCGCCCGCATCGAAAATGGCCGCGTCCTGCTGGATGCCACACGCCTGACTACCCGGAGTGCCGCCTGATGAATGCCCGTCCCGCCCGCGTCCGACCTGCCCGCCCCGATCCCGCGTCGATGACGCGCACGACCTGCCCCTATTGCGGGGTCGGGTGCGGGGTTTTGATCGGGCGCGATGCGGCGGGGGGCGTGGTGGTCAAGGGCGACCCCGATCATCCGGCGAATTTCGGGCGGCTGTGCTCCAAGGGCACGGCTTTGGCTGAAACGCTGGGGATGGAAGACCGTCTGCTGACCCCGCGGATCAACGGCCGCGACGCCCGGTGGGATGATGCGCTGGATCTGGTCGCAGCAAAGTTCAGCGCCGCGATCCGCGAACACGGCCCGGGTTCGGTGGCGCTTTATGTCTCGGGGCAATTGCTGACCGAGGATTACTATGTCGCGAACAAGCTGATGAAAGGCTTTATCGGCAGCGGGAATATCGACACCAATTCGCGGCTTTGCATGGCGTCGTCGGTGGCTGGGCATCGCCGCGCCTTTGGCACTGATACGGTGCCCGGGCTATATGAAGATCTGGAAACCGCCGATCTGGTGGTATTGACCGGATCGAACCTCGCCTGGTGTCATCCGGTGACCTATCAGCGGCTGGTCGCGGCCAAGGCGGCGCGGCCCGAAATGCGCGTGGTGGTCATCGACCCACGCCGCACCGCCAGCTGCGACATTGCCGATCTGCATCTGCGTGTCGCCTCGGGCTGGGATGCGGCACTGTTCAATGCGCTTTTGGTTGAAATTGCTGACCGGGGTGCCGTTGATACCACATTCCTGACCCATGTGAACGGCTTCGAAAAGGCGTTGGAGGCCGCTCGCGCATCGGACCCTGCATTCTGCGGATTATCTGATTCTGAAATTTCTGAATTCTGCGATCTATGGGTAAATACAGAAAAAGTTGTCACCGTCTATAGCCAGGGAATCAACCAAAGCTCCTCCGGGACCGACAAGGTCAATGCGATCGTGAACTGCCATCTGGCGACCGGACGGATCGGCAAGCCGGGGATGGGGCCGTTTTCGGTCACCGGGCAGCCCAACGCGATGGGTGGGCGCGAAGTTGGCGGTCTGGCCAATATGTTGGCCTGCCATATGGATATTGAAAACCCCACGCATCGCGCCGCCGTGCAGGGGTTCTGGAACAGCCCCGCCATTGCCGGAACCCCTGGATTGAAAGCCGTCGATATGTTCCGCGCCGTGGGCGAGGGCAAGATCAAGGCGATCTGGATCATCCACACCAACCCGGTCGTGTCGATGCCCGATGCCGATGCGGTGCGGGCCGCTTTGCAGGGTTGCGATTTTGTTGTGGTCAGCGATGTGACCGATCAGACCGACACTGCACGGCTGGCCGATGTGCTGCTGCCCGCGACCGCGTGGGCCGAAAAGGAAGGCACCGTCACCAATTCCGACCGCACGATCTCGCGTCAGCGCCGCCTGTTGCCAATTCCGGGGCAAAGCCGACACGACTGGGAAATACTGGCCGACGTCGCCCGCCGCATGGGTTGGGCGGACGCATTCAACTGGACTTCTGCAGCCGAAGTGTTCGCGGAATATGCGGCACTGTCCGGTGTGGCCGGTGCGCTTGGGGTGGATTTCGACATCTCCGATCTGGCCGGGATCACCGCGCAGGACTATGCCATGCTGGAGCCTTTCGTCTGGCCCCGAAATGCACGCAAATCAGGGGGGCGGTTCTTTGCCGATGGGGTGTTTCATACGCCCGACGGCAAGGGTCGGATGTTGCCGATCACGCCACGCCCACCCGTCAGCCAGCCCACATCCGACTATCCGTTTCGTCTGAACACCGGGCGGACGCGCGATCAGTGGCACACGATGACCCGCACCGCGAAATCGCCGCGTTTGAATCAGCACTTGGGTGAGCCCTATCTGGAAATCCATCCGCAAGATGCCGCCGCGCTGGGGCTTGAGGTCGCCGATCTGGTTACAGTGCGCAGTCCGCAAGGCACGGCAATCCTGC
>JAQTYE010000218.1 GCA_028749255.1 Paracoccaceae bacterium
GCCGAATATATCGCCTCGGGCGAGAAGCCCAAATCGGATTGGCGCATCGGCACCGAGCACGAAAAATTCGGCTATTGCAAAGACACGCTGCAACCGCTGCCCTATGACGGGCCGCGGTCGGTCAAGGCGATGCTCGAAGGGCTGCGCGACGACTTCGGCTGGACCCCGGTTTACGAGCAGGGCAATATCATCGGCCTCAGCTTCCCCGATGGATCGAACGTCAGTCTGGAACCCGGCGGTCAGCTGGAGCTGTCGGGCGGGCCGCTGGAAACCATTCATCAGACCTGCGACGAGGTGAACGAACACCTGCGCGAGGTGCATCAGGTCGCCGACCGGATCGGTGCCCGTTTCATCGGTCTGGGGGCCGCGCCGGAATGGCGCGAAGCCGATATGCCGATGATGCCCAAGGGGCGTTACAAGCTGATGAACAGCTATATGGACAAGGTCGGCACCATGGGCAAAACCATGATGTACCGGACCTGCACGGTTCAGGTGAACCTCGATTTCGCATCTGAATCCGACATGGTGCAGAAGATGCGGGTGGCGCTGGCGTTGCAGCCGGTCGCAACCGCGCTGTTCGCCAATTCGCCCTTCCTCGATGGCAAGCCCAACGGCATGAAATCCTGGCGCGCGAATGTCTGGCAAAACCTTGATCCGGCGCGCACGGGTATGCTGCCCTTCATGTTCGAAGAGGGCGCGGGGTATGAGCGTTGGGTCGATTACGTGCTCGATGTGCCGATGTATTTTGTCTACCGCGACGGCAAATATATCAACGCACTGGGCCAGTCGTTCCGCGACTTCCTGAAGGGCCAGCTGCCCGCACTGCCGGGCGAAAAGCCGACGCTCAGCGACTGGGCCGATCACATGACGACCGTCTTCCCAGAGGCGCGGGTGAAGAAATACATCGAAATGCGTGGCGCCGATGGCGGCCCGTGGCGGCGCCTGTGCGCGCTGCCCGCACTCTGGGTCGGGCTGATGTATGACCAAGGCGCACTGGATGCGGCCTGGGATCTGGTCAAAGGCTGGGATGCCGAAACCCGCGAGGGCCTGCGCGTGGCTGCAGCCCGCGATGCGCTGCAAGGCGAGGCGGGGGGCATCAAGCTGCACGATCTGGCCCGCGAAGTGGTGGCCATTTCCAAATCCGGCCTTGTCGCGCGTGCGCGGCCCGGTGCGGGAGGGCTGATCCCGGATGAAACCCATTTCCTCAATGCGCTGGAGGAATCGGTCGAAACCGGGCGCGTGCCCGCCGATGACCTGCTGGAGAAATACCACGGCGAATGGCAGGGCGATCTGAGCCGGATCTACGGTGAGTTCAGCTATTAAGACCACCGGCCGGGGGCGCCGCCCCCGGACCCCCGGGATATTTGGACTTTGTTGCAGGCAGAAGGGTGTTTTCGACTTGGTCGAAATATCCCACGGGGGTGCGGGGGTGTGAAACCCCCGCTACCTGGGTCTAGTCTTCGTGCGGGACTTTGGGGATCGAGCTGGTCGCCCACGGGTCTTGTGCAGGCTTCGCCGGATTGCCGCGGCGCGGGTGCGGGCCAAAATCATTGCGGCCGGGGTCCGAGGGCTGCACGAAGAAATACAGCAACACCAGCCCGCCGATCAGCGGGATAAACGTAATCAACAGCCACCAGCCCGAGCGTCCGGTGTCGTGCAGGCGCCGCACGCCCGCGGCGATGGCAGGCAGCAGAACCGCCAGGCCGAACAGGCCGCTTAGCGGGCCGCTATTCCCGCGATACGCCCAAAATCCCGGGCCGTGGCTGACGCCACCGGTGTTGAACAGCATGCTGTCGATGATGTTCAGAAGGATCTGTCCCAGCACGATGAACAGCACGAACCACCAATATTCCGGGCGCGTGGCGCGCCCCGAAAAGGTGACATATTTCTGCAGGCAGGTGCGGACGGCGGTTTGAAAATCCATGGCGGGCTCCGGCGTGGGATGTTGTCCTATCAGGCACCCACCGTGCCGCGAAATCAACCCTTCTTGCCGATTTTCGGCTCGGTTCCGGCGGCAAGACGCGCGATATTCGCCCGGTGACGCCAGAACACCAGCACGGCCAGCCCGGCGGCCAGCGGCATCATCTC
Organism: Paracoccaceae bacterium; assembly: GCA_028749255.1. Taxonomy (GTDB): domain Bacteria; phylum Pseudomonadota; class Alphaproteobacteria; order Rhodobacterales; family Rhodobacteraceae; genus Rhodobacter. The sequence continues at coordinate 2,089 of JAQTYE010000218.1, forward strand.
GCGATGTCCCAGCACCCAGGCCAGCGGCACTGTCGCGGCCGCCGCCACCAGCGCCGAGAGCGACGAAATCCGGCTGACCAGCGCGGTGAGCAGCCACATCGCGCAGGCCGCAAGCCCGACCGGCCAGGCCAGCGCCAGCATCGTGCCCAGGAACGTGGCCACGCCCTTGCCGCCATTGAACCGCAGCCAGACCGGATAAAGGTGCCCCAGAAACGCCGCGCCGCCCGCGATCTGCGCTGCGGTTTCACCCAGCAGCGCGCGTGCCACCAGCACCGCGATTGCGCCCTTGCCGCTGTCCAGCAGCAGCGTCGCCAGCGCTGCGGGTTTGTTGCCGGTGCGCAGCACATTCGTCGCGCCGATATTGCCCGATCCGATCTGGCGCAGATCGCCCAGACCCAGCATCCGGGTAATCACCAATCCGAAGGGCACCGCCCCCAGAAGGTAGCTGAGCACAGCCACCAGCCCGAGCATCGCGGGCCCGTTCTCCATTCCTGGCATCTGCTGCCCTCGCCTTGTTTTTGTTAGTTCTCGTTGCCGTAAACCTGCACTCCGCCGACGAATGTGGCAAGGGTTTTGCCTTCCATTCTTGTGCCGTCGAAGGGCGTATTCTTCGATTTCGAGTGCAGTTTGAAGCGATCCAGCACGAAGGGCGCGTCCGGGTCGAACAGTACCAGATCGGCGGGCGCGCCTTCGGCCAGCCGACCCTGCGGCAGGCCAAGGCGGCGCGCGGGGTTCAGCGCCATCGCGCGGAACAGTTCCGGCAGGCTCAGGTGGCCCGCATGGAACAGCCGCATCGCGGCGGGCAGGAAGGTTTCCAGCGCCACCGCGCCCGAGGCGGCCTCTTCGAAGGGCAGGCGTTTGCTTTCCTCATCGGCGGGCGTGTGCATCGAACAGATCACATCAATCAGCCCGTCGGCCACTGCGGCCACCATCGCCAGACGGTCCTCTTCGGACCGCAGGGGCGGGGTCAGCTTGAAGAAGGTGCGATAATCGCCCACGTCGAATTCGTTCAGCGTCAGGTGGTGGATCGAGATCCCCGCCGTCACGTCCAGGCCGTTGGCCTTGGCGCGGGTCAGCGCGGGCAGGCTGCGCGCGGTGGTGATCTGATCGGCGTGATAGTGCGCGCCGGTCATTTCAACCAATGCCAGATCACGATCCAGCCCCATCTGTTCGGCCATCGGGGACACGCCCGGCAGGCCGCGCAGGCTGGCGAATTTGCCGCTGGTCACGGCGGCGCCCTTCGACAGGCCGGGGTCTTGCGGGTGGCCGATGACCAGCGCACCCAAGCTGCGCGCATAGGTCAGCGCGCGGCCCAGAACCTTGGTGTCGGTCGCGACGTGATCGCAATCGGTGAAGGCCACGGCGCCCGCATCCAGCAAAAACCCGATCTCGGTCATCTCGCGACCCGCGCGGCCCTTGGTCAGCGCGGCCATGTGGTGGATGCGCACCGGTGCCTCGGCGGCGCGGCGCGTCACGAATTCCAGGGTCTCGGGCGTGTCGATGGCGGGCATCGTGTCGGGGCGGGCGATGATGGTGGTCACGCCGCCTGCCGCCGCCGCCAGACCGGCAGTGCGGAAACTTTCGCGGTGCCGTTCGCCCGGTTCGCCGATCTTGACGCCGATATCGACGATGCCGGGCGCCAGGCAGGCGCCCTTGCAGTCGATCACCTGCGCGTCGGCGGGCGCCGACATCGTGCCGATGGCCGCGATCACACCATCCTGGATCACCAGATTGCCACGGGTTTCGGTCAGGGCCTCGGGGTCGATCAGGCGGGCGTTTTCAAAGAACAGGGTCATCGGGGGCCTCATGGAAACGGGTGCGGGCGGTCATGACTGCATCTGGATTTGCCGCAGGAGCCGGAGCACCTGCTCCGCCTCCGCGATGTTTTCGAAACCGGCGCGGAAGGTCTTGTGCTCGCCGTCGCTGTCGTCAAGGGACTGGCTGTGGAACCAGACCGAGCCGGCGTGGCGGGTGGTCTTGAGCTCGAGCTCGCCGCTTTTCTGGATCGGGTAGACCGAGAGCGCACGCCCCCAGTAGCGGCGCGCGATATAGGC
>JAQTYE010000219.1 GCA_028749255.1 Paracoccaceae bacterium
AACAGGGAATTTTGGAGAATGCAGATGCGCGTGACACTGAATTGCGACATGGGGGAGGGCTTCGGCCTGTACCGGATGGGGGATGATCAGGGCATGATGCCGCTGATCGACGTGGCCAATGTCGCACGCGGCTTTCACGGCTCTGACCCCGATCACATGCGCGCTACCGTCAAGCTGGCGAAACAGCATGGCGTGCAGGTCGGCGCGCATCCCTCGCTGCCCGATCTGCAGGGCTTCGGACGCCGCGAGATGAAAATGGGCCGTGAAGAAATGGCCAATTGCATCATCTATCAGATTGGCGCCTTGCAGGGTTTTTTGCGTGCCGAGGGGATGGACCTGCACCATATCAAGCCCCATGGCAGCCTGTATGGCATGGCCGCCCGGCAAGAGGCGATCGCCCATGCGGTCTGCGATGCCGCCGATATCTTTCGCGTGCCGCTGTTTGGCATGACCGGCACGCTGCACGAAGAAATCTATGCCCAGCGGGGCCACCGTTTCATCCCCGAATTCTATTGCGATCTGGATTATCGCCCCGATGGATCGCTGATCGTGACGCGCGAACATGATGCCAAGGACCCCGCGGAAATGGCCGCGCGCTGTGTGCGGGCAATGCGCGAAAATCTGGGCACGGCGACCGACGGGTCGACCTTCCCGACCCGCTGCGAAACCATCTGCGTGCATTCCGACACGCCCAATGCCATCGACATCGCCCGCGCCGTGCGTGCTGTTGTTGCCGAAGAAACCGTCTGACCTGAACCCCAACGAACGGAGACCTGCAATGGCCCAGATCCTGTCCCCCCTTCCCGGAACTTTCTACCGCGCCGCCTCGCCCGACCAACCGCCCTACAAGGCCGATGGTGCGGCGGTCGCCGTGGGCGACGTGATCGGGCTGATCGAGGTGATGAAATCGTTTCACGAGATCACCGCAGAGGTGGCGGGCAGCAACATCCGCTTTGCCGTCGATAATGAAGAGCCGGTGATGGCGGGCGCAATTCTGGCGGATCTTGACTGATGCTGAAGAAACTTCTGATCGCGAACCGGGGCGAGATTGCCGTGCGGATCATCCGCGCGGCCCGCGATCTGGGCATCGCGACGGTGGCGGTCCATTCCGCCGCCGATACCGAGGCGCTGCATGTGCAACTGGCCGATGAGGCGGTGAACATCGGGCCGCCGGCGGCGAAGAAATCCTATCTGAACATGGCGGCGATCTTGCAGGCGGCCACCGATACCGGCTGCGACAGCATCCACCCGGGCTATGGGTTTCTGGCGGAAAATGCCGAGTTTGCCGATGCGGTCGCGGCGGCGGGGCTGGCGTTTGTCGGGCCTTCGGGCGATGCGATCCGGCTGATGGGCGACAAGGTTTCCGCCCGGTCGGCGGCGCATGCGGCGGGGGTTCCGGTGGTGCCGGGCTCGACCGGGCGTGTGGCCGGGATCGAGGCGGCGCGCCATGTGCTGATCGACACCGGCTTTCCGGTGATGATCAAGGCGGCGGCGGGGGGCGGCGGGCGCGGTATTCGCATCGCGCAGAACCTGACCGAATTCGAGACCGCCTTCCCGCAGGCCGAGGCCGAGGCGCTGGCCGCCTTTGGCGATGGCGGTCTGTATATGGAGCGGGTGATTGGCCGCGCGCGCCATATCGAGGTGCAGATCCTGGGCGATGGCAACGACGCGATCCATCTGTGTGAACGCGAATGTTCCTTGCAGCGCCGCCGCCAGAAGGTCTGGGAAGAGGCGCCGTCATCGGCGTTGTCGGACAAGCTGCGCGATCAGCTGTGTGCCTCGGCGGTCGCGCTGGCGCGGGCGGTGGGCTATTCCGGCGCGGGCACGGTCGAATATCTGTATGACGATGCGGCCGATCAGTTCTATTTCATCGAGATGAACACCCGCATTCAGGTGGAGCATCCGGTGACCGAAATGATCACCGGCGTCGATCTGGTGGCCGAGGGGCTGCGCATCGCCGGGGGCGAGCCCCTGCGTCTGGCGCAACGCGACATCACCCCGCGCGGCCACGCGATCGAGGTGCGGATCAACGCCGAAGACCCGTCGCGTGATTTCGCGCCCTTCCCGGGCACGGTGGGTGCGCTGCGGGTGCCGGGCGGGCCGGGGGTGCGGTTCGATTCCATGCTGTATCCCGGCTATCAGGTGCCGCCGTTCTACGACTCGTTGCTGGCCAAGCTGATCGTGCATGCCGAAACCCGCGACGCGGCGATTGCGCGACTGGTCCGCGCGCTGTCGGAATTGCAGATCGACGGAATGAAAACCACCAAGCCGCTGTTTCAGGCGCTGGCGGCCGACCCTGCGGTGCAGGCGGGCGCTGTTCACACCCGCTGGCTGGAAGGCTGGCTGACCGAAAACGCGAGCCGCCTGAGCGCGGCGGAAAGCTGAGAGGACCCAGAAATGTCGATACGTTTCAGTTTTGGCGGCGACGAGCATATCTTCGGTGAAGTTTCCGAATCCATGTCGCTGGCATCGTTCTTTACCGGCCTGTCGATGATCAACGCCGTGCGCGCCGCGCAGATCCCCGGTGTGATCGAAACCTGCCCCGCGAATGCAAGCTTTCAGGTCAAGTTCGATCCGGATCGGATCAAGCCCGACGATCTGCTGGCCGAGTTGAAAAGCTTCGAGGTCGCGGCCGCGAAATCCGACCAGACCCTGGCCACCCGGATCATCGAACTGCCGGTCTATTTCCAGGATCCCTGGACCCATGAGGTCGAGATGCGCTTCCGTGAGCGGCACCAGGACCCGAGTGCCACCGATCTGGAATATTCCGCGCGGATCAACGGCTATGCCACGATCGAAGAGTTCGTGGCCGCCTATGCCGGGCAGCCGTGGTTCGTGTCGATGGTGGGCTTTGTGGCGGGTCTGCCGTTCCTGTACCAACTGGTCGAGCAGAAAAAGCAGATCCAGGCGCCGAAATACCTGCGCCCGCGGACCGATACGCCGAAGCTGACGGTGGGCCATGGCGGCTGTTTCTCGGCGATCTATTCGGTGCGCGGTGCGGGCGGTTATCAGATGTATGGCGTGACGCCTGCGCCGATCTATGACCCGGCGCGGCAGGTCCGCTATCTGAGCGAAGAGATGTGCCTGTTCAAGCCGGGCGACATCGTCAAATACCGCCCCCAGACCCGTGATGAATACGACGCCACGCTGGAGCAGGTCGCCGCAAACACCTGGGAGCCGACAATCCGCGCCTGCGATTTCAGCCTGACCGAATTCAACCGCGACATGGCCGGCACCAACGCCCGCCTGATGGAGGTTCTCAATGGCAATTAAGGTCATCAAACCGGGGCTTTCGACCTCTGTTCAGGATCTGGGGCGCCCCGGATATTACCACCTTGGCATTCCCGAAGGCGGCGGCATGGACCGGTTCGCGACGATGGTGGCCAACCTGCTGGTCGGCAACCCCGAAGGCGCGGCGATCCTGGAGGCCACCTTCATGGGGCCGGAACTGGAATTCACCGAAGATGCGGTGGTCGCCGTCACCGGCGGTGATTTGCCGCCCAAGGTCAACGGGGTCGAGCAACCAACCTGGCAAAGTTTTGCGGTGAAGGCGGGCGACCGGCTGAGCTTCGGGTTCCTCAAGGGCGGCGCGCGCGCCTATATCGCGGTCGCGGGCGGCATTGACGTGCCGGTGGTTCTGGGGTCGCGCTCGACCTATGTGCTGGGCGCGCTTGGCGGGTATCAGGGCCGGGTGCTGAAGGCGGGTGATGACTTGCCGGTCGGGCAGGGCGCGGGCGTGGCGGGCCGGTCGCTGCCGGCAGACCTGCGCCGCGTGCAACCTGCGGCGGTCGAATTGCGGATGCTGCCGGGCCTGTATTGGCATCGCATCACCGAGGCTGCGGGCAAGCGGTTCTTCGAAGACACCTGGAAGGTCGCCCCCGAGGCGGACCGGATCGGCTATCGCTTCCGGGGTGGGCATCCGCTGGAATTCGTAGCGCGCGAACAGCCTTTCGGCGCGGGTTCGGACCCGTCGAACATCGTCGATGCCTGCTATCCCTACGGTTCGGTGCAGGTGCCCTCGGGGACCGAGCCGATCGTGCTGCACCGCGATGCGGTGTCGGGGGGCGGCTATATGATGCTGGGCGTGGTG
>JAQTYE010000067.1 GCA_028749255.1 Paracoccaceae bacterium
CAATCGTTCGAGGCCTTTCCAATGAACCTTGCGCTGTCGGGCAAGGGCAATGCCAGCCTGCCTGCCGGGTTGGAGGAAATGGTCACCGCGGGGGCTTGTGCCTTGAAATTGCACGAAGATTGGGGCACCACCCCGGGTGCGATTGACTGTTGCCTGAGCGTCGCGGACGCTATGGATGTGCAGGTGATGATCCACACCGACACGCTGAACGAAAGCGGGTTTGTCGAGAACACACTGGCCGCGATCAAGGGGCGCACCATTCACGCCTTCCACACCGAAGGCGCGGGTGGGGGCCATGCGCCGGATATTCTGAAGGTCGTCAGCGCGCCCAACGTCATTCCCTCATCCACCAACCCGACGCGGCCCTACACCCGCAACACGGTGGAAGAGCACCTCGATATGCTGATGGTGTGCCACCATCTGGACAATAAGGTGCCCGAGGATGTGGCTTTCGCCGAAAGCCGTATTCGCAAGGAAACCATCGCTGCCGAGGATATCCTGCATGACATGGGCGCGATGTCGATCATCAGCTCGGACAGTCAGGCGATGGGGCGTGTGGGTGAGGTCATCATCCGCTGCTGGCAAACCGCTGACAAGATGAAGAAACAGCGCGGACGGCTGGCCGAGGAGGCGGGTGCGAACGACAACTTCCGGGTGCGCCGCTATATCGCGAAATACACGATCAACCCGGCGATTGCGCATGGGATTTCGCAACATATCGGTTCGATCGAGGTCGGCAAACGCGCCGATCTGGTGCTGTGGAACCCGGCATTTTTCGGGGCCAAGCCCGAGATGGTGCTGATGGGCGGCATGATCATTTCGGCGCAGATGGGCGATCCGAACGGCTCGATCCCGGCGCAGCCGTTCTATACGCGCAACATGTTTGGCGCCTATGGCAAGGCCTTGGCGGCAACCGCGGTGACCTTCGTGTCAGAGGCTGCGCTAGCCGATGGGGTGGCAGGCAAGCTTGGCCTCGAAAAACAGGTTCTGGCGGTGAAGAACACGCGGGGCATTGGCAAGGCGGATATGGTGCTGAACGCGGCGACGCCGAAGATCGAGGTGCATCCCGAAACCTATGAGGTGCGCGCGAATGGCGAATTGCTGACCTGCGAACCGGCCGACAGCCTGCCGTTGGCGCAACGATATTTCCTGTTCTGACGCCTTCGCGCCGGTCAGGACCGGATGCAGGCGGCGGGGTGGCGGTGCGCGCCGCCGCCGCGCCGTGTTCGGGCACGGTATCGGCCTGTTCATTCACCGGGCCGCTCCTTGCAGCCAGCCTCCCGTTCTGGGTATGTTCAAGGCGGGCTGTGCCGTTAACCCCAAGAAACAGCTAAGATCAAAGGTGAAACCATGAGCGATCTTCCGAATGCCAGCCGGGTGGCGGCAAAAGGCCAGTGGCAGGGCGCGGCCGATCAGGTGGCGTTGGATTACGAAGGCCGGTTTTTGCGCCGCAAACGGCTGGTGACGGTCACTGGTGCGGGGTTTCTGGTCGATCTGCCCGAGGTCACCAATCTGACCGGTGGCGAGGCCTTCGTGTTGGAGGATGGCCGCTTCGTCGAGGTGATATGCGCGTTGGAGCCGGTGCTGGCGATCAGTGGTGACCTGGCGCGGCTGGCCTGGCATATCGGCAACCGCCACACACCCTGCCAGATCGAGCCTGCGCGGCTGGTGATCCGGGCCGATCATGTGCTGGAAAACATGCTGCGGGGCTTGGGCGCCAAGGTCGCCGCCTCGGTCGAACCGTTCCAGCCCGAAGGTGGCGCCTATGGTATGGGGCGCACCATGGGGCATGACCATGGGCACGGCCACAGCCACGGGCCGGGCCAGTTTCATGTCCACCTCTGACCCGACGGCGCTGCTGCGGCTGGTGCAGTGGCTGTCGCCCGCGTTTCCGACCGGGGCCTTTGCCTATAGTCACGGGCTGGAACAGGCAGTGGCGGCAGGCGAGATTGTCACCGCCGAAGCGCTGGCCGACTGGTTGACCGATATTCTGGCGCATGGCGCGGGTTGGAACGATGCGGTGCTTCTGGCCTGCGGGTTGCGTGGCGAGGAACTGGTCGAGCTGGCCGATCTGGCACGCGCGCTGGCGGGCAGCGCCGAGCGGCTGCGCGAGACCGACGAACAAGGCGCGGCCTTTGCCCGGGCACAGGCCGAGATGACCGGCGCTGCGGCCGTGTCGCTGCCCTTGCCTCTTGCCGTGGCCGATGCTGCGCGTGATCTGCCCTTGCCACCCGAACAGATAATTGCAGTTTTTCTACATTCCTTTGCGGCAAACCTGGTGTCTGCGGGGGTCAGGTTTATACCTTTGGGACAATCGGCGGGGCAGCGGGTGCTGGCGGGGCTGCATACCCAGATCGCGGAAATCGCCGCCTGTGCGGCGCAGGCCGGGCGCGGGGATCTGGCGTCCTCGGCATTCCGCGCAGAGATCGGCACGATGGCGCATGAAACGCTGGACGTCAGGATTTTCAAGACATGAGCACGCGATCCGGGGGGATGCGCGCGCCACACTAGGCAGAAGGGAAAGAAAATGGCGAACGGACCTTTGCGCGTGGGCATTGGCGGGCCGGTAGGCGTGGGCAAGACCACGCTGACCGAGCAATTGGCGCGGGCGCTGGCGTCGCGCTGTTCGATGGCGGTAGTGACCAATGACATCTACACCCGCGAGGATGCCGAGGCGTTGATGCGCGCGCAGGTTCTGCCTGCCGAGCGCATTCGCGGGGTCGAGACCGGCGGCTGCCCGCATACCGCGATCCGCGAGGATGCCTCGATCAATCTGGCGGCGATTGCCGAGTTGAACCGCGACTTCCCGGATCTGGATCTGGTGCTGATTGAATCGGGCGGCGACAATCTGGCGGCGACCTTCAGCCCGGAACTGGCCGATCTGACGATCTATGTGATCGACACGGCGGCGGGGCAGGATATCCCGCGCAAACGCGGGCCCGGGGTGACCCGGTCCGACCTGCTGGTGGTGAATAAAACCGACCTGGCGCCCTATGTCGGCGTGGATGTCGCGCTGCTGGAAAGCGATACGAAAGTGGCGCGCGGCGCGCGGCCCTATGTGTTGGCCCGGCTGCGGCAGGGCGAGGGTGTTGACGAAATCATCCGCTTTCTGGAACGGGATGGTGGGCTCAAACTGGCAACGATTCCCGACTGATTGAACAGGTTCGGCGATATATTGATCATATTGGCGCCTTCGAATTGGGCGATTTGTAGGCATCTGGTTGAATTTTAATCATCCCCTTGGGGTATGCGCGTTTGCGCATCACCCCGCCGACCACCCGGCTTGTCGTGCTGCGTAACAGCATGTTCCTTGATCCGGCGGCGCCTCTCAGGGCCGCACCGGAAAAACGGCACAAATGCCAAGCCCGCCCGCGCAACGCCCCGGATAAAAGGGGCGGTCGGGCAAAAACAGAGGGACATTAGAATGACAGGGATCAAGAAATATATGCTCAGCGCCGCCATGGCCACGCTGTTCACCGCAGGTGGCGCGCTGGCCGAAGGCGACACGATCAAGGTGGGTGTGCTGCACTCGCTGACCGGGACGATGGCGATTTCGGAAACGACGCTGAAAGATACCGTTCTGATGATGATCGACGAGCAGAACGCCAAGGGCGGTGTGCTGGGCAAACAGCTTGAGGCCGTGGTGGTTGACCCCGCCTCGGATTGGCCGCTGTTTGCGGAAAAAGCGCGTGAGCTGCTGACCGTGGACAAGGTCGATGTGATGTTCGGCTGCTGGACCAGCGTTTCGCGCAAATCGGTGCTGCCAGTGATCGAAGAGCTGAACGGCCTGCTGTTCTACCCGGTGCAATATGAGGGCGAAGAATCGTCCTATAACGTGTTCTACACCGGCGCGGCCCCGAACCAGCAGGCGATCCCTGCGGTGGATTACTTCCTTGATGAACTGGGCGTGCAGAAATTCGCGCTGCTGGGCACCGATTACGTTTATCCGCGCACGACGAACAACATCCTTGAGGCCTATCTGAAGGGCAAAGGCATCGCCGCCGAGGATATTTTCGTAAACTACACGCCCTTTGGCCATTCGGACTGGTCCAAGATCGTGGCGGACGTCAAGGCACTGGGCGCCGATGGCAAGAAGGTCGGCGTGATCTCGACGATCAACGGCGACGCCAACATCGGCTTTTACAAGGAACTTGCTGCGGCGGGCATCTCGGCGGATGATATTCCGGTCGTGGCCTTCTCGGTCGGCGAAGAGGAACTGTCGGGTCTGGATACCACCAACCTCGTCGGCCATCTGGCGGCCTGGAACTATTTCGAATCCGCCGAAAGCCCCGCGAACGAAGCGTTCATCAAAGCGTGGAAGGCCCGCATGGGTGAAAAACGCGTGACCAACGACCCGATGGAGGCCACCTATATCGGCTTCAACATGTGGGTGAATGCGGTCGAGGCGGCGGGCACCACCGACGTGGATGCGGTCGAAAAGGCGATGATCGGTCAGAAGTTCCCGAACCTGACCGGGTCCGAAGCCGAGATGCTGCCGAACCACCACCTGACCAAGCCGGTTCTGATCGGCGAAATTCAGGCCGATGGTCAGTTCGACATCATCAGCCAGACCGACCCGGTGCCGGGCGACGCCTGGACCGACTTCCTGCCGGAATCGGCGGTGCTGGAATCGGATTGGAAAGACCTGGGCTGCGGGATGTACAACACCGAGACCAAGACCTGCGTGCAGATGAAATCGAACTACTGATTTCACCCGAGAGGGGGCGCGTGACGCCCCCTCTACCACCACTCAGATTTCGGGGGCAGGAATGCGCACCACTCTTCTGGCGCTGATGGCAGGTTTGTGCCTGGCGCTGCCCGGCTTTGCGCAAGACAGCGCGCCCCAGCCCGCCACCACCGAAGTGACCCAGCCCGCACTGACTGGCCTGGCCGCGGTGCTGGCCGCCCACGCGGATCAGATCGCCAAGCCGTCGCGTCAGACCATCGGCCCGGTGATCACCGCAATTGGCGCTGCGGGTCCGGGCGCCCCTGCGTTTCTGGAAGCCTGGGCCGACAAGCGCGTGGGCCAGCGCAAAGATGGCGCATTCTTCCTGATCGAAAAGACCACCGACGGCTATGCGCTGACCGATCCGATGACCGGCGGCCCCTCGGGCACAGCATTGAAGGCCGATATCACTGAACTGAAACCGAACTCGGGCGTGCGCGGCCTGATCGCCTCGGCGCTGGTCGAGTTTCAGCTGATGGACCCGGATCCGGCCAAACGGCAAGCCGCACTGGACAGTCTGGCGCGTGATGGCGGGGCCGAGCATCTGGGCCCGCTGCGTGCCGCGATTGAAGGCGAAACCGACCCGATGATCCGCGCCCAAAAGGAACGGCTCGAACGGCTTTTGACGATCCGTTTTGGCGCCACCAGTGAAAAACGCGTCGCTGCGATCAACAGTTTTGGCGCTGATCTGAGCCTCGATCTGCGCGGTGCGCTGAACCCGATCCTTGTCACCACCCGTACCGCCTTTGCCAGCGCGCCCAGCGGCAATATCGCCGCCGAACTGCGCGCGCCGCGGCAGATTTCCGAAGACGAGGCCTATGCGTTGCTGGTCGCCCAAGGGCTGGCCCCCGCACGGCTGACCCGGGCTGCCCTGCGCGGGGCGCTCGAGGCGCATATCGAAAATGGTCGCGTCGGTGGTTTCAACGTCGCCGATCTGGACACTCCGGCGGCTCGCGATGCAGCCTATACCGCGTTGGAACAGGCAGGCACGGTGCCTGCCGCCGCCACCGATGACGAGGTGACCGCCGCCGTTGCCGCCCATCGCTACGCCGACATTTATACCGAACCCGACACCGCCGTGACCGATGCCGCCCGCGCCGCGATGAAGCGCATCACACTCAAGGTCGATGCGATGCAGATGGCCGATCTGGGGCTTGATGCGCTGTCGCTGGCCTCGATCTATTTCCTCGCCGCGATTGGTCTTGCAATCACCTTTGGCGTGATGCGGGTGATCAACATGGCGCATGGCGAATTCATCACCATGGGCGCCTATACCGGCTATGTCGTGCAGCAGTTCATCAGCGATTATACCGTTTCGATCCTTGTCGCGCTGCCGCTGGCCTTTCTGGTCACCTTCCTGGCCGGTGTCGCGATGGAGCGGCTGGTGATCCGCCACCTTTACAAACGCCCGCTGGAAACGCTGCTGGCGACTTTCGGCATCTCGATCGCACTGCAACAGATCTTCAAGAACGTCTTTGGCACGCAGGCCCGTCCATTGACCTCGCCGGGGTGGCTCGATGGCGCCTGGGTGCTGAACGATGTGGTCTCGATCAGCTACATCCGCATCGCGATCTTCGTTCTGGCGCTGATCTTCCTGGCCGTGTTCCTGTTCATCATGAACCGCACCCGGCTGGGGCTTGAGGTCCGCGCCGTCACGCAAAACCCCTCGATGGCGGCCTCGATGGGGATCAACCCCGACCGCATCAATATGCTGACCTTCGGGCTCGGCTCGGGGATCGCGGGGATCGCGGGCGTGGCGATTGGCCTGTTTGCCAAGGTCACCTCGGAACTCGGCAGCGACTACATCGTGCAATCCTTCATGACGGTCGTTGTCGGCGGCGTTGGCAATATTTGGGGCACGCTGGCGGGCGCCACGCTGATCGGCTCTCTGCAAAAGGGGATCGAGTGGCTGAACCCCTCGAATACGCTGGCGGCGCAGACCTACATGATCCTCTTCATCATCGTCTTCATCCAATTCCGGCCGCGGGGCATCATCGCCCTCAAGGGCCGGGCTGCGGGGGATTGAACCCATGTCCGACCATTCCCTTTCATCTTGGCTGAAATATCCCGCAGGGGTCCGGGGGCGCGTAGCCCCCGGCGTGCGGCAGGAGGCGCAGGCATGAAACCCGGCTTTCTCGCGAAAAACCCCAGCGTGCTGACCTTCCTTCTGGTGCTGGCGATTTTCACTCTGGCGATCACCTTCCTGTCCGACGCCTATGGCTCGGGCCTCGTCTCGACGTCGATGGTCAAGACGCTGGGAAAAACGCTGTGCCTGTGCCTGATCGCCATCGCGATGGATCTGATCTGGGGCTATACCGGCATCCTCAGCCTCGGGCATTTCGCCTTCTTTGGGCTTGGCGGCTACATGGTTGGCATGTGGCTGATGTTTGCGCGCACTCGCGATATCGTGCTGGCCTCGGCGGGCGGCGCGCTGCCGATGACCCCGCAAGAGTTGTCCGATGCCATCGCCAGCCAGATTTTCGGCGTGGTCGGTGCGTCCGAACTGCCGACCGTCTGGGCCTTTGCGGGCTCGCTGCCCGCGCAGCTGGCACTGGTGGTGCTGGTGCCGGGTCTTTTGGCCTTCGTCTTTGGCTGGCTTGCATTCCACAGCCGGGTGACGGGGGTCTATCTGTCGATCCTGACCCAGGCAATGACCTTGGCGCTCTCGCTCTATCTGTTCCAGAATGACAGCGGGTTGCGCGGTAACAACGGGCTGTCGGGGCTGCAAAATATCCCCGGCATCGAAGGGGCAGGGCAAGACGCCGTCTCGGTCTGGTTTCTCTGGGCCTCGGCACTGGCGCTTGCCTTGGGCTATATGCTGGCAAGTTTCATCGTCTCGGGCAAGTTCGGCTCGGTCATTCGCGGCATTCGCGACGATGAGGCCCGCGTGCGGTTTCTGGGGTATTCGGTCGAAAGCTACAAACTCTTCGTCTTCACCCTGACCGCCGTGATCGCAGCCATCGCGGGCGCGCTCTATTATCCGCAGGCGGGTATCATCAACCCCGCGGAAATGGCACCGATCGCCTCGATCTACCTGGCGGTCTGGGTCGCCATTGGCGGGCGCGGTCGGCTTTACGGCGCGGTCGTGGGCGCGGCTTTCGTCAGCCTGGTGTCCACCTGGTTCACCGGCGGGCGGGTGCCCGATGTGAACCTTGGCTTTTACACCGTGAAATGGGTCGATTGGTGGTCGGTTCTGCTGGGGCTCAGCTTCGTTCTGGTGACGCTGTTCGCACCCAAAGGGCTGGCCGGGCTTGTTGATCTGGTGCAGGGGCTGCGCCCGCCGCGCCGGGGGGGCACGCCCTTGGGCCCCGATGACGGGTCGCTGCAGGAACAGGAGGCGGTGGAATGAACCATCTTCTGGAAGTCTCGGGCATCTCTGTCACCTTCGATGGGTTCCGCGCGATCAACAACCTCAGTTTTTCCATCGGCACGGCCGAGCTGCGCGCGATTATCGGCCCCAATGGCGCGGGCAAGACCACCTTCATGGATATCGTCACCGGCAAGACCAAACCCGATGAAGGCCGCGTGATCTGGGGGGAGAAATCAACCAATCTGTTGAAACTGAACGAGGCGAAAATCGCCCGCGCGGGTGTGGGGCGCAAATTTCAGCGCCCGACCGTGTTCGAGGATCAATCCGTCGCCGAAAATCTGATGATGGCGCTGAAAGCCAACCGTGCGCCCTGGAGCGTGCTGTTCTGGCGCCCGACCAAAGCCGATCACTTCAAGGTGGCGGCGCTGGCAGAGGAGGTTGGTCTGGGCGACAGCCTGGCGCGAAAATCCGGGGAATTGTCGCACGGTCAGAAACAATGGCTGGAAATCGGTATGCTGCTGGCACAAGAGCCGCGGCTTTTGCTGGTCGATGAACCGGCCGCCGGCATGACACTAGCCGAACGCGAACAGACCACGGCGCTGTTGGTTGATCTGGCGCGCACCCGTGCGGTTGTGGTGGTTGAACACGACATGGAATTCGTGCGGCGTCTGGGCTGCAAGGTCACTGTGCTGCACGAAGGTTCGGTGCTGGCCGAAGGCTCACTGGACCATGTGACCTCGAATCCGAAGGTCATCGAAGTTTATCTGGGGCGGTAAAACATGCTGAAAACAAAAGGTCTTACGCTCCACTACGGCGGCTCTCAGATCCTGAATGGTATCGACATGGAAGCCCGCGCGGGCGAGGTGACCTGCATCATGGGCACCAATGGCGTGGGCAAGACCTCGTTGTTGAAGGCGATTTCGGGCACGCATCCGCGCTCGGGTGGTGATGTGATTTTCAATGGCGAAGCCCTGGGTCGCGTGCCGCCACAAGCGATGGCGCGGCGCGGCCTTGGCTATGTGCCGCAGGGGCGGATGATCTTTCCGCTGCTGAGCGTGCAGGAAAACATGGAAACAGCCTTTGCCTGCCTGCCTCGGTCCGAGCATTTTATCCCCGACGAAATCTATGAATTGTTTCCGATCCTGAAAGAATTTCTGCATCGCCGTGGTGGCGATCTGTCGGGCGGTCAACAGCAGCAATTGGCGATTGCCCGGGCGATGCTGATGAAACCGAAGCTGTTGCTGCTGGACGAGCCGACCGAAGGCATTCAGCCCAATATCATCCAGCAGATTGGCCGCGTGATCGCGTATTTGCGCGAAAAAGGCGATATGGCGATCATTCTGGTCGAGCAGTATTTCGACTTCGCCCATGATCTGGGGGATCGGTTTTATGTGCTCAAACGTGGCGCGGTGGCGATGGAAGGCACAAAAACCACGCTCACCCGCGAGGCATTGCGCGAGGTGGTCAGCGTCTGAGGGGCGCCGCCCCTCGCCCCTGTGGGGCTCACCCCGGGATATTTCGGCCAAGGTGAAAGCGGAGTATGCTTCACCTTGGCCGAAATATCCCGGGGGTGAATTCGGCGCAGCCGAAGAGGGGGCAGGGCCCCCTGCGCTTCAGCGCACGCCCAGACCCGCCTTCATCAACGTCTTGCGCACCGGGCCAAAGCTGTAGAGCGTGCCCAAGGCCGCCGCGCGCAGATCACGCAACGGGCGCAAGCCCATCATCGAGGCGCGGTTGAGCATGTCGATGCCGATCTCGCGCGCCTTTACCTCGGGCCAGCGACGGCGGTTATAGGTCGCCAGCATTGCAGGTTCGCCGATATGGGCAGGGTCTTTTTCGCACAGGTTCAGCAGGCAGGTCAGGTCCGCGAGGCTCATGTTCAGCCCCTGCGCGCCGATCGGCGGAATCACATGCGCGGCCTCGGCAATCAGCGCCACGCGCTGCGCGGTGAACCGTTCTGCGATCTGGGTCATCATCGGCCAGACCGAGCGCGGTGTGACCAGGGTCAGCGGCCCCAGAACGCCGGTTGAACGGTCGTTCATCGCCGCCTCGAATTCCGCGACGGGCAGG
This sequence comes from Paracoccaceae bacterium, assembly GCA_028749255.1. GTDB lineage: Bacteria > Pseudomonadota > Alphaproteobacteria > Rhodobacterales > Rhodobacteraceae > Rhodobacter. The sequence continues at coordinate 10,107 of JAQTYE010000067.1, forward strand.
GCGGCCAGACGTTCGGCCTCGGCGCCGCGCTCCATCCAGACGATGGCCGACGAAGGTTTGCCATCGCGGTCGGGCAGTGGCACCAGCGTGAAGGGCCCGCCCGACCGGTGGATCTCGGTCGAGACGTTGTTGTGGGGCAGGGTATGGGTCACCGCGAAGGCCAGGGCCTTTTGTCCATAGCGCGTTGTTTTTACCGAAATTCTGGCGGCTTCGCGGATGAACGAGTTACGACCGTCGGCGGCGACGACCAGCCGCGCCTGCACCCGGGTGCCATCCGACAACGTGACCTCGGCGCCCGCGTCGCGGGTGATCAGTCCGGTGGTGGCGACGCCGGGGCGGAAATCGACCAACGGCAGTTCGTCCAGCCGCGCCACCATTTCACGGCGCAGCAACCAGTTTTGCAGATTCCAGCCGAAAGGGTCGTCCGAAATGTCAGCGGCGTTGAAATCGCGCGTCAGGCGGGCTTCGGATTTCGTACCGCCTGCGTCGATGATCCGCATGATCTGCAAGGCCGCTGCATAGGGTGCAAGCCGTGGCCATAGGCCGGCGGCGTCCAGCACGCCGCGCGAGGGTTGCAAAAATGCGGTGGTGCGCATGTCGGCCCCCGCGGCGCCCTCGGTCGTGACCGGCGGGGCGGGATCGACGCAGATCGTCGTAAACCCTGCCGCTCCGAAGGCGGCAGCGGCCGTCAGCCCGGCGACACCGCCACCGGAAATCAGGATATCGGTCTGGACAGGTTGCTCAGCCATGCATGGGGCCCTCCGTTTGCGCGCATATTAGCGGCGCGCGCGCGGAAGGCCAGTGCCGTGCGGTCGCAGGCTCAGCTGCCCGAGGTCAGAACCACCATGAACGCCAGGATCACCCAGGTCGCGATGACGGCAGCGAGGATCAGCCCGCCCAGACCCATCGTGGCGATCAGGCCGCCGGTCGCGACAAGAATCGCGGCAGCCAGCAGATACATGGTCGAGGCTTTGATTTGTTTGTGTTCGGTTTCGGTGGTGGCCATAGCAGAATCTCCCGTAGCTATCTCCCGGATAGTCGGGTTGTCTTAACGGCAGATGTGCAGTGTTGAAACACTGCAGGGGGTTTGCACCTGCAGCAAATTGCCGCACTGTGTCAGCGATGTCGCAACGCGGCCAGAAAACGGGGCAAATCGGCGGTGTGGTGCTGAATATGGGCGCCGGGCGCACGGTTGGGGGCGACATGGACGGTGCGCATGCCCATCTTGTGGGGGACGGCCAGATTGCGCGGGTCATCTTCGAACATCGCCGCCTGTGGCGCGTGGATGCCCGCCTTGGCAAAAATGGTTTCAAAGGCGCGCGCTTCGGGTTTGGGATGAAAATCGGCATGTTCGACGCCGTAAACCCCGTCGAACAGCCCACTTAGCCCGCGCGCGGCCAGTACCCGTTCGGCATAGGGTGCGCAGCCGTTGGTGTAGACGATCTTGCGCCCGGGGAGGGCCGCAATGCCTGCGCGCAGGGCCGGATCGGGCGCAAGATGGTCGAGCGAGATATCGTGCACCTCGGTCAGATAGGGGCCGGGATCAACGCCGTGTTCCTGCATCAACCCCGCCAGCGTAGTGCCGTAAAGCCGCCAGTAATGATCGCGCAGATGGTCGGCATGGGCGCGTTCAACCCCCAGCGCCTGCATCACGAAGGCGGTCATCTTCACTTCGATCTGATCAAACAGCCGCGCTTCGGGCGGATAGAGTGTGTTGTCGAGGTCAAAGACCCAATCGGTGACATGTGCGAAATCTTGTGCGGCCATGGCGCGACGCTATCCCGGCGCTGCCCAAGGGGCAAGGCATGCAGAGCAGGATGGCGGAGGCCGGACGTCAGGGCAATTGGCTTTGCGCCTTTTTGGCGACTTGTCAGCGCCTGGGGCGCGGCCTAGGGTTTGCGCCTTGAAACGCAGGGGCGAGGCCATCCATGCAAAAAGATGCGTATACGATGATCCTCGAGGCGATCGACGCGGGGACTTATCGCCCTGGCGACCGTTTGGTGGAATCGGAATTGGCCGAGCGGTTCGGCGTGTCGCGCACCCCGGTGCGCGAGGCGTTGCAGCGCCTGGAGACCCAAAGCATGCTGGCGCGCGACGGGCGGTCCCTGATTGTGGCCTCGCTCGATCACAACCAGCTGGCCGAATTGTATGTCGTGCGCACCGAGTTGGAGGCGCTGGCCGCGCGGCTTGCGGCGAAACATGCAGCCCCCGAAGAGGTGCGCGTGCTGCAAGACATGATCGACGAGGATCGTGGGCAGATCCGCGATCCGGTGGCGCTGAGCCGTGCGAACAAGCGGTTTCACAAACAGATTCATCTGGCCTCGCACAACCGTTATCTGGTGCAGCAGCTGGATCTGGTGCATCGCTCTATGGCGCTGCTGGCGACGACCTCTCTGGCGGCCGAGGGGCGCGGTGAAACAGCATTGGCCGAGCATCAGGCGATTGTCGATGCGATCCGGTCGGGCGACGAAGACGGGGCCGCCACGGCCCTGCGCGCGCATATTTCCAAAGCTTTCGAGACGCGGCTGAAACTGGATGCGGCGGGCGGGCGCAAGGGCCGGGGCTAAGCCCGGCCCGGTCAGTCGATCAGCGGTGCACGCGGTGTGCGCAACGTGGCCGGATGCACGGGCGCTGCGGCTGCAATCGCGGGCACCAGATCCGAGGTCGCACCGGGGGCCGCGATATTGTGCAGCGCGTCAAACACACCATGCGCGGTCTTGTCCCAGTAGAACGGTTTGACGATCACCTCGTAGATCGCCTTCCACCCCGCCAACGCACCCAGCGGAAAATAGAAGTGCAACGTGGGCACCCAGGGTATCAGGTGGCGATGTTCGCGCCCGCGTACGGCCCACAGTCCAACGGTGATATTGACCAACTCGGTCATCACACAGGTGCCAAGCAGCAGAAATTCAAGTTCGCGCGACATGATCGCCTCGATCGGGTGCCAGACCCCGAACGGGATCAGCCACAGGCTCCACAGCACCGGGGCCAGCAGATATTGCGAGAGCGCGCCGAAAATCAGCACCTGCACACCCCAGAACCGTTTCGGCCCCAGGTCGCGCCACAGTTGCACCGGGTTGCGCATATGCACCGCCCAAGTCATCGCATAGCCTTTCAGCCAGCGTGAGCGTTGCTTGACCCAAGGCAGCGCGCGGCAGTTCGCCTCTTCGCGGGTGACGGCGGCGAACAGTTCGGTCCGGTAGCCGCGGCGCGCCAGGCGGATGCCCAGATCGGCGTCTTCAGTGACGTTATGCGCGTCCCAACCGCCCAGCTTCTCCAACGCCTCGCGGCGAAAAAACAGCGTCGTCCCCCCCAGGGGCACGACCAACCCCATTCGCGCGATCCCGGGCAGCATGGCCCGAAACCAGGCCGCGTATTCGATGGTGAAACAGCGCGCGAGCCAGTTGGTGCGCGGGTTGTAGTAATCCAGAATACCCTGCAGGCAGGCAACCTCGGGCGCCGCATTGGCGAAATGGCGGACCATGATGTGCAGTTGTTCGGGCTCGGGCATGTCCTCGGCGTCATAGACCCCGATCACCGAGCCGCGGCAGAAGTTCAGTGCATAGTTCAACGCGCGCGGCTTGGTCTTGATCGGTCCATCGGGGACGGTGACCACCCGCATCCAGCGCGGCAGTTTTGCGCCCGACAGCGCCTCGCGGGTGGTGTGGTCGTCTTCTTCGACGACCAGCAGAATATCGAGCAACTCACGCGGGTAATTCAACCGCCCCAGCCGGGTGACCAGCCGCCCGGCAATGTCGCGTTCCTTGAACAGCGGCACCATGATCGACACGATGGGCAGTCGCAACGCGCCGGTGACGGGTGTGGGCGGCGCCCGGCGCAGCCGGGACTGAGCGCGCATCTCGGTCATCCAGGCCAGAAACTTCAGCCCCACCGTCGCCAACAATGTCACCATGACCCAGGCAAACAGCAGCGCAAAGACGATGATGGGCGCCAGCCATAACCCCAGTGCGGTCGCCACGATCACGCCGAACGCCACACGTCCGGCGGTCTGTTCGTTGCGGGTCCGGCAGCTGTGGTCGGGGTCCACTTTGGCCTCTGCGCGGCGGATCAGTGCGGTCTGACGCTCTGCAAGCAAACTTTGGTGCACATCGCGTTCCGGGGCGAGCACCATTTTATAGGGACCGAATTCGGCGGGCAGCGCATCGCGCAGCCGGGCGAAATGTTCGGGGCGGGCGGTGGCGATGATCGTGGTGCCGCCGATCCGGCGCCAGGGGACCATCGCCTCGCGCAGGCACAACTCGGGGCCGAGCGCGTCAATCATCCGCGGATCAGGCCGCTGCGCCAGCAGATCGACGACCGCAGCGCCCCACTGCCGCGCCAATGCGGCCATCAGATCGGTCTCGGTGGCCCAGCCGTGGGTCAGCAAAATGTCGCCCAGCCGCACATCCTGACGGTTGCGCAGGGCCAATGCCTTGAGCAGGTCACCGGGCGATACCGCGCCCATCTCAAGCAGGATCTGTCCCAGCGGCGTGCGTCCCGGACGTGGTGCGGGGCTGCGGTCAGGCGCACCGATCCGCGGCCCGCCGGGCGCGTTCAAAAGATCCGAGAGTGTCGCAGGTGGCGCTTTGCGCTCTGGTTGCGGCACAAGTTTAAGATGTGCTGTCTGTGTCATTCGGTCCCCACCGAAATCTGTCCCGGGGCCGAGCATCACAGAGTTAGGGTTAACAGGGGGTTAACGAAATGCGGCGCCCCCGGGGTGTTTCCGGGGGCGTTTTGAGGCATTCATCATGTATTTCAGGGCTTTGGCCGTGATCTCAAGGCGCGCGCCGTCGCTCAGTTTGCGCGACGTGCCCGCATCGCTTCGGCAAAACGGTCGAACAGATAGTAGCTGTCCTGCGGGCCCGGGCTCGCCTCAGGGTGGTATTGCACCGAAAACACCGGCCGATTCTCCAACCGGATGCCGCAGTTCGACCCGTCAAACAGCGAGATATGGGTTTCCTTGACACCTGCGGGCAGGGTCTGCGCATCGACCGCGAAACCGTGGTTCATCGAGGTGATCTCGACCTTGCCGGTTTCGTTGTCTTTCACCGGATGGTTCGCACCATGGTGGCCGTGGTTCATCTTGATGGTCTTGGCCCCCAGCGCCAGCATCTGGTGCCCCAGGCAGATCCCGAACACCGGCAGATCGGCAGCCAGAACGCCCTGGATCATCGGCACGGCATAATCGCCGGTTGCCGCCGGGTCGCCCGGACCGTTCGACAGGAACACGCCTTCGGGGTTCAACGCCAGCACGTCTTCGGCGGTGGCCGAAGCGGGCAGAACGGTCACATCGCAGCCCGCCGACGCCAGGCACCGCAAGATATTGCGTTTCGCGCCATAGTCGATGGCGACGACCTTGAGCCCTGCACCTTCGCGCGGGGTATAGCCCTCGGGCCAAGCCCAACGCTGCTCATTCCAGGTGTAGCTTTGCGCGCAGGTCACCTCTTTCGCGAGGTCGAGGCCGACAAGGCCCTTCCAGTCACGGGCCTTTTTCACCAAGGCTTCGATGTCAAACACCCCGTCCGGGTTGTACGCCAGCGCCACATGCGGGGCGCCTTGCTGGCGGATCGCGCGGGTCAGACGGCGGGTGTCAATGCCGCCAACGCCGATGCGCCCGTTCTTTTCCAGCCAGTTGGTCAGGTCCGTGGTGGCGCGCCAGTTCGACGGCTCGGTCGGATCCCATTTCACCACCATACCCGCTGCGCCCGGCGCACCGGCCTCGTCATCCTCGGGGGTGACGCCGGTGTTGCCGATATGCGGGAAGGTGAAGGTCACGACCTGACCGGCATAGGACGGGTCGGTCATGATTTCCTGATAGCCGGTCATCGCGGTGTTGAATACCAGCTCGGCGATGGTCTCGCCGGCCGCACCAAAGCCGCGCCCGTAAAACAATTGCCCATCCGCCAACGCAATCAGTGCGGTGGGTTTTTCCGATGACTGGTGGTTTGCAGGCATGGTGCGACTCCCCGGGGCAAAATCTGCTGGAACCTACGGGGGCAGCGGGCCGGGGTCAAGGGGGTAAGGTTTATTCATGTAGGTCAATAATTTCAAATGGTTAGCCTTATTGTGCCGCAGCGCAACTACGGGTATTCTGGCGGTCTTGGTTATATGGGGGCTAGACCATGGAGATGCGCGAGCGGATCACCACGGCGCTGAAAGAGGCGATGAAATCGAAGGATCAGGAGCGGCTGTCAACGCTGCGGCTGATCAATGCGGCGATCAAAGACCGTGAAATCGCGATGCGCGGCACTGCGGATGGCGCTTTGGTGGGGGATGCCGAGGTGCTGGCGATCATGGGCAAGATGGTCAAACAACGCCAGGAATCGGCGCGCGCCTATGAAGAGGGCGGGCGTCTGGAACTGGCTGAAAAAGAGTTGCGCGAAGTCAGCGTGATCGAGGAATTCCTGCCGCGTCAGTTGTCGGCTGACGAGGTTGAAACCGCTGTGACTGCGGCCATCGCCAAGGTCGGCGCGGCGTCGATCCGTGACATGGGCCGCGTGATGGCCGAACTGAAGGGCAAATACACCGGACAGATGGATTTTGGCACGGTCGGCCCGATGATCAAAGACCGGCTGGGCTGAGGCCCGGAAATCTTTGACGCAAATGCAAACGGCGCGGGGGGAACCCGCGCCGTTTTTCATTTCTGCGGTTCTGCCGTCGATCTTAGTCGAGCACTTCGGCCCAAGCCGCCGCCAGACCCGGCGTATAGGGCGTGCGCAGGTTGTTGGCCTTGGCCGGTTTGCCGAAGGACATTTTCAGACCCAGCTGGATGGAGTTGTCTTCACCGTCGTCTTCGCTGTTGGCGGTGATTTCCATGTGGCTGATCTGAGCCGTCGCGAACAGGTTCGGACGCAGCGCATATTCGCCACCCAGACCGATCTTGGTATATTCACCCCAATCGCCATCGTCTTCGAAGATGTTGGGCGAACGGCCCCATTCGCCTTCCAGACGCATCAGCAGCCGATCAAGCTGCAGCGACATGCCGAGTTTGACGAAACGGCACTTGAAGGCGGTGTCATTT
>JAQTYE010000220.1 GCA_028749255.1 Paracoccaceae bacterium
GCGGATCCGGATGAAGAACCGCATCCTCGCCGACCAACTGGCCAGCAATTACCGCAAGGCCGATATCACCCCGCGCCAACGCGCCATGCTGGATTTTGCGCTGAAGGTCAGCGCCCGCGCACAAGATGTGGACGAAGCCGATTATGCCGCGCTGCATGCCCACGGCCTAACCGATGAGGACATCTGGGATATCGGTGCGATCACCGCGTTTTTCGGCCTGTCAAACCGGCTGGTGAACATGGCCTCGATCCGCGCGAATGAGGAATTCTTCAGCATGGGTCGATAAGGCACAGGGGGCGCCGCCCCCCGCGCGTGCCGCGCTCCCCCCGGGATATTTGGACCAAGGTGACAGGCCTTCACCCTGGCGCAAATATCCCGGGGGAGTCCGTAGGACGGGGGCAGCGCCCCCTGACCGCTCAGCCCGCGGCGCCTGCGGTCACATCATGGCCATAGACCCAGTCAAACCGTCCGATCAGCTGCGCGGGCGCCAGGGACGAAACCAGTCGCAACCCCAGATGACCGACGGCGCGGCTCAGCCCCGACAGGTGGTAATTGCGCGCATTCTTGTTGGCAGCTTCGACGACACGGGCACAGCGCGGGCGGCGCATGGCCTGATAGGCCGCCAGGGCGGCATCGTCACTGTCGTGGCTGGCCAGCGCCTCGGCCAGAACCCAGGCGTCTTCCAAGGCCATCACCGCGCCCTGCGCCAGGAAGGGCAGCGTCGGGTGTGCCGCATCGCCCAGAATCGCCGCACCCTGACCATGCCAGCGCTCGGCCACCGGATGCCGGAACAGCCCCCAAAGCCAGGGTTCCTCGACCTGATCGAGCCAGTCCCGCACGGTCGGACAGAAATCTTCGAAGGCCGCGCGCAGGGTCAAAGGATCGTCGCGCAGGGTCCAGCCTTCCTCGACCCAGCGGCGGCGTTCCTCGATCGCGACGATGTTGCGCAAGCCCCCGCCCAATGGATAGCTGACCAGATGCTTGCCCGCGCCCATGAACACCTGCGCCAGTTTCGGCGCGGTGTCATCACAGGGGATCAGCGCACGCCAGGCGACCTGATGCGTGAAGAACGGCGCCACCGCGCCATTCAGCGCCTGCCGGACCTTCGAATGCAGCCCGTCGGCACCGATCAGAAAATCGGCCTCCATCTCGACGCCCTGCGCGGTCACCAGCCTTGGCTTGTGATCCCCCAGCGTGACGCTGTCGATCTTTTGCAACAGCCGGATCTGCACGCCCGCGTCGCGCGCGCCCGCCGCCAGCAGCTCGATCAGCCGTGCGCGATGGACAAAGCGATACTCCGCCCCCGGTCGCAACCGCGCCAGATCAAGCCGCGCCACCCGGGTCGCGGTTTCCCCGTCGATCAGCTCGACCGCCTCGGCCACCGGACCCGCTGCCGCCAGTGCCGTCCCCAGCCCCAGCGCCTGCAACACCCGCGCGCCATTGGGCGAGATCTGTAGCCCGGCGCCCACCTCACGGATCGCATCAGCCTGTTCGAACACCGTCACCTCGGCCCCGCGCAGCGCCAGCGCGCGCGCCACCGTCAGCCCGGCAACGCCCGCGCCCAGCACCGTGATCTTGCGTCCGATCAGCATCGGCCCCTCCTGAAATCAAAACACCGGCACCTTGGAGGCGCCGGTGCGAACCGTCCTTGAGCGAAATCAAACCGCCCGACCCGAAACCGCTCAGTCGTCGCGGTGGACCTTTTCGCGGCGCTCGTGACGTTCCTGCGCTTCCAGCGTCATCGTGGCGATCGGGCGCGCATCCAGCCGCTTCAGGCTGATCGGCTCACCGGTCATTTCGCAATACCCGTATTCGCCATTGTCGATCCGACGCAGCGCGGCGTCGATCTTGCTGACCAGCTTGCGTTGACGATCCCGGGTGCGCAATTCCAGCGCACGGTCGGTCTCTTCACTGGCGCGGTCGGCGATGTCCGGCACATTGCGCGCCGACTCGGCCAAACCTTCAAGCGTTTCGGCGGATTGCTCAATCAGCTCGGCTTTCCACGCCTGCAATTTGCGGCGGAAATATTCGAGCTGACGGTCGTTCATGAACGGCTCGTCTTCGGCCGGGCGGTAGTCATCCGGAAGAAACGATTCGGCTTTCATTCGCGACCCTCTCTTTCGTGCGTGCCAGCAGATTTCGGTTTTTGGAAACCATGTGGCGTCTCTTGGGCGCTCCAATACCGCATGGCGACGGGGTTGTCACGCCCCCCTTTCACCGTGATGTGAGGTTGCACGATCACATTCCACTCCGCGCTCCCGGGTTGCGACCGTTTCATGCCGCAGATAACGTAGCCCGGCCCGGTACGTCCCCTGACAGTCCCGGCCCCAGCCACAGGAGCCCGCCCCGTGAAGTTTCAATCGACCGAAACCTATGTTGCCCCCACCGACCTGACCGTGGCGGTCAATGCCGCCGTGGCGCTGGAACGCCCGCTGCTGGTCAAGGGCGAGCCGGGCACCGGCAAAACCGAACTGGCACGCCAGGTCGCCGCCAGCCTCGGGCTGCCGATGGTGGAGTGGAACATCAAATCCACCACCAAGGCGCAGCAAGGCCTGTATGAATATGACGCCGTCTCGCGCCTGCGCGACAGCCAGCTGGGCGACGCGCGGGTCAATGACGTCAAGAACTACATCCGCAAGGGCAAGCTGTGGCAGGCCTTCGAGGCGCCGGGCAAGGTGGTGCTGTTGATCGACGAGATCGACAAGGCCGATATCGAGTTCCCGAACGACCTGCTGCAGGAACTCGACAAGATGGAGTTCCACGTCTACGAAACCGGCGAAACGATCCGCGCCACACACCGCCCTGTCATCATCATCACCTCGAACAACGAAAAGGAACTGCCCGACGCGTTCCTGCGCCGCTGTTTCTTCCACTACATTCGCTTCCCCGATGCCGATGTGATGCGTCAAATCGTGGCCGTGCATTTCCCAGGCATCAAGGAGGCGCTGCTGGCCACCGCGCTGACACAGTTCTACGAAATCCGCGAAACCCCGGGATTGAAAAAGAAACCCTCGACCTCGGAAGTGCTCGACTGGCTGAAACTTCTGCTGGCCGAAGACCTCGCCCCCGAAGATCTGGCCCGCGAAGGCGCCAGCCTGCTGCCCAAGCTGCATGGCGCGCTGCTGAAAAACGAGCAGGACGTGCATCTGTTCGAACGGCTGGCCTTCATGGCCCGGCGGCAATCGCGCTGAGACCGGACGATGGGGGCGCTGCCCCCGGCCTGCGGCCTCCCCCGGGATATTTCGACCAAGGTGACAAACAAGGCGCCGGGTGGTCCCTTTCATCTTGGTCCAAATATCCCGGGGTGAGGGCCCGCGGCCCGAGGGGCAGCGCCCCTTCCCTGTCCGGCTCATCATCTTCATGACGTTTTCTCATCGCGCCCGGTCGCGCCCGGGCTTTGCCTTGGCCCCGCTTCGCCCTAGAACGGGGGCAAGCACAGGAGAGCCGCATGTCAGACGACGCATTGGTCATTTTCACCCCTTCGGGCAAACGCGGGCGCGTGGCGCGGGGCACCAGCGTACTGCAGGCGGCGCGGCAACTCGGGGTGGATCTGGATTCCGTCTGCGGCGGGCGCGGGATCTGTTCGAAATGCCAGATCCAGCCGGGCGTGGGCGAATTTTCCAAGCATGGTGTCACCGTGGCCCCCGATGCGCTCAGCCCGATCAACGCGGTCGAGGAACGCTATGACCGGGTGCGCGGGCTGAAACCGGGGCGGCGGCTGGGCTGTCAGGCCTGCATCATGGGCGACGTGGTGCTGGATGTTCCGCCGGAAAGCCAGGTCCACCGGCAGGTGATCCGCAAAAGCGCATCCGAGCGGGTGATGGTCATGGACCCGGCCAGCCGCAGCTATTTTGTCGAGGTCACACAACCCGATATGCATGAACCCTCGGGCGATTTTCAGCGGCTGTCAGAGGCGTTGGAAAAACAATGGGGGATCAAGGGGCTGCAGGCCGACCTTGCGGTGCTGCGCGGGCTGCAACCGGCGCTACGCAAGGGCAATTGGGCGGTCACGGCGGCGGTGCATGACGATGGCACGGGCGCGGCC
>JAQTYE010000068.1 GCA_028749255.1 Paracoccaceae bacterium
GGGAGGCTGGTCAAAGTTATTCCAGAAGGGAATTCTCCGGAATTTGGGGGGACAGGGGGCGAGGTTGGGCCTCGGCCGGGGCGCCAGTGGCGTCGGTTTCTGTGCTGCGAAAGAAGGCGTGCAGGTCTTCGCCTGCAAGCTCGCGCTCGTCTTCGAGGCGGGCGGCGAGCGCTTCGACGGCACCCTGATGCTGCCGGATCAGGGTGCGGGCGTGCCGTGCCGCGGTGTCGAGGCGCTTGCGCAGGCGCGCGCGCAGCTCCGGCGGGGCGGACAGCCCGGGGAGCGGCGCTTCGGTCCAGAGCATACCGTCATGACCCAGGCCATAGCGGTGCTCGATGGCCGCAGCCAGGGCCGAGGCCCTTGCAAGATCAGAGCCGGCAGAGCCGCCCGCGCCGTTCGATGCCGCGCCAAGAATGACGTCTTCCGCGGCGCGGCCAGCGAGGAGCACCACGATCTCTGCCTCCAGATCACGCAGCAGCATGTCGGCCCGAGGCGGCGTGCGATCGACCTCGCCCGCGCGGCCAGAGACCTGGATGCGGCGGATGGAACCGGGGTCGAGGTGATGGGCGGCGATGGCGTGTCCCGCTTCGTGAAGGGGGATGCGGCGCAGGCTGGCGGGGTTGATTGTGGTCGCGCCGAGGTGGTGGCGCAGAAGGTCTGCGTCGAGGGGCACGCCGCGGTGGCGCGCATCGGCGCGCGCGGCACGGATCGCGGCATCGACATCTGCGGGCGTCTGGCCGACGGCGTCGCGCGCGAGGCCGGCAAGCTCTGCGGGTGTGAGCGTGCCGCGCAGGGCATCGACCAGCATGCCCTCAAGAAACGCCCGATCCGGCCGCGGCACCTCGATCTTCACGTCGAAGCGCCCGGGGCGGAGAATGGCCGGGTCGAGCCGGTTGGGATCGTTGCAGGCGCCCACCAGGATCACGCCCGGTTCGCGCGCGATCCTGTCGACTTCTTCCAAAAAGCCGTTGATGACTTGCGTCTGATAGCTCCGGTTCTGGCTGGCGGTGTCATCGCGTGACCCGGCCGCGTCGATCTCGTCGATGAAGAGGATGCAGGGCGCGGCGGTGCGGGCATCCTGGAACGTGCGCCGCATCGCAGCGAGCATATGGCCCAGGTGCCCGGCACTTTGCCATGCCGCAAAGCTCGAGGCGATGACGCGGACGCCCGCACTCTCGCCCATCATCCGTGCCAGCATCGTCTTGCCCGTCCCCGGCGCGCCGTGCAGCAAGAGCGAGCGCGTGAGCTCGGTCCATGAAACCGTTCCGTCGCGCCAGGCGACGAGATCGCGCGCGATCCGCCAGGCGGTCATGTGGGCCGGCGCGCGTTGGGCGAGCGTTTCGAGATCGCGGACCGGCGCGGGTGCGGGGCCGGGCGTCGGTGCGACGGCCCCGGCGAAACCTGCGAGGCGTTCGGCGACGGCCCGGGCGTTGGGGGCGCGCGCGGCGATCAGACAGTGCTCGGGCGTCAGGCGCGCCAGGGCGGCCGCGCTCGGCAGTGCCGCACGGACCGCCACTTCGTCGATGCGGCCGGTCGCGGAATGCGTGGCCGCGAGCAGCGTGAGCAGCAGCTCCGGCGTGATCGGTGCGAGCGTCAGATGCTGGCCCCACGCCCCCGAAAACGCGGCCGGGAGCTTGGTGTCACTGGCCAAAGCGAAGAGCAGCGGCGTGCGCGCGCCAAGCGCGTCGCGCAGCACGTCATCGCGCGCGGTGTCGGTGAAAACCCGCAGGCACGGGCCGCTGTCGTCGATTTTGGCGGCGCGGGATGTTGCGCCCCAGGCGTCGGGCAAGATGGCGTGCTCCAAAACAGGCTCCAGCAGCGCGCGGTCGGGCCAATCGAGGCCGGTCAAGACCGTGAGCGCGCCAGGGGCGAGGTGGCGCGCGAGGTCCGTCGTGCTGGTGAAGGTCGCGGCGAGGCGCAGCGCAAGCAGCAGTTCGGCAAGGGGCACCTCGACCTGCGGGCGGCATCGCCCGTCTTCGGTGGTGGCGAAGGGATCGCCCCCTTGCGCGACAATCGCGTCCCAGGCCTCGGGGGGAAGGTGGCGCCGCGCGGGGCTGCGGAACAGCTGCGCCAGGACCGCCTGCGGGGTCGTGGGTGTTGCGTCCGGCCGCGGGCCTTTGGCGCGGCGTGCGGCCCGGCCAGCCCCGGCGCCCGGCGCGAAGGCGTCGTCGCAAGCGGGCGCCTCTCGCCGCGTTGCGAGGCGTTGGTGATGCGCGCGCAGGCGTTCAATGGCGCGATCCGCAAGCGCAGACCATGCCGGGCTTTGGGGGCGGTCGGGGCCGGATCCACGGACGGTTCCGGGACGGGCAGGGGCGTTCTGGCTCATCGAAAGGTCCTTTGCTGAAAGGGGGGCGGGCGATGCCGGAAAAAGGGCGGGGGTCCGCCGCCGGACATCCGGCCCCGGCCGGGCGAAACGGGCGGGGGGGGATCCGGGCCCGGAAGGGCCCCGGATCCGGTCGGTTCGCGTGAAAGCTGGCGCGCCTCAGGCCGCGAGATCGGCCGCGAGCGCGTCGAGAAGGCGCAGGATCAGCGGCTCGGTCTCTGCCGTATAGATCTCGGAGGCGACATTGATCTGTGTGGCATAGACCTCTGCCGGCACGCGCGCCGTCGGTGCCTGCTGCGCGATCCGGCTGTGCAGCCGCTTCTCGGCAGATTGCGCTGCGCGCCCCGTGGGCATGGGCAGATGGCGCAAGATCTCGCCCGTCGCGGGCGAACCCGAGAGCAACTGATGGTGCAAACGCGAGTCGGGGTCGCGCGAGAAGCCGAGCTTCACCACGCGGCGATCATCGTTCAGGCGAAAGCGCATGACATACAGAAAACTCGGCGCGGTGGCCCACCCTTCACCGCAACCGGGGCAGGTGAAGCGCCCCGATTGCATATTGGCGCGGGCGATGCGCGCCGCGCAGCCGCACCCCTGGGCATGGCGATAGAGCCGATAGTTCGGATTGCCCTCGGGGTCCGGCCCGGCCACGCTCCAACCGCGCCGCGCGGCTTCGGCGTCTTCAAGCGACGCCTGGCAGATGTCGCAGCGGTAGCTTTCCCCCTCTGCGCCCATGGTTTGCACACGCCCGCGCTGCAAGCGCTGCTCATGCCCGCAGGGGGTGCGGTAGAATCCGTATTTGCGGTCCGTCTCATCGCGGCGCAGGAACTGCACTCCCGCCGTTTCCGCCTCCTGGCGCCAGGCGGTGTCGAGGCAATGCGGGCACATCGGCTTTGCCGTTGCGACCACGAAATAGCGGCTGACATGCGCGCCGCCACAGGTGCGGCAGCGGATCAGCAGGTGGTTCTTGTCGATCACGCGGGCGACGATGTCATAGCCATTGCGATCGGCGCCGAGGTGCCAGGCGGGCTGGATCTGCCCGGGGTGGCGGGGAAGGTTGTCGGTCTCGACGATGCGGGAAGTGAAGCGCGGGCTCTGGGTCATGGCGGAGCTCTCCGGGATGGAAAGGACATGGGAAATGCGCCCGCCTGCCGGGGCGGCGCAGGCGGGGCTCAAACGCGGGAAAGGTGAGGGCTCAGCAGAGCGGCGCGTCGAACAGCGCGTCCAGATCCGATGCGGGCAGGGGGCTGCCCGCGTCACGCTGCAGGGCGCTCAACTGATCGAGGCGGCTGAAGGCTTGTTCGATCAGGGCATCCACGCGGCGGGCGACAAGCCCCGCTGCGGCAGTGCACCAAAGCGGCTGGTTGGCAGACATGAAGTGGAGGATGTTCTCACGATCCGCGCCCGCAACGACGTCGAGCGCCGCCGCGACAAAGCGCGCCGCGAAGACCAGGCGGCGGTCAGAAGCGATCACAACCGGCGCATCGCCCGCATGACGCGCCGCGCCGAGCACATCATTCAGAGCGATCTGCGCGCGGACCTCGGGGGCACCATAGGCCATGTCCCAGGCAGCCCCGCTGACGCGCAGGCCCTCGGCCTCGACGGCATCTGCAAGCGCCTCAATCAGCGCGATGAACGCCGCATGCGCAGGCGAAAAAGCACCGGGCGCAGCCGTGCCCGACGAAAACCGGCGCCGCGGCGCTTTGATGCCGCCAGCAAGAGTGATACAGGGGGAAACAGTCATCGTCGGATCTCCTCGTAAGATCGCGTTGTGATGAGGCCCCCGTTTGTGTTGCAACCACTAGCGGGGGTCGTCCTTCTTGTGTAGTGAATGTATATACATGGAATTCAGGAATGTAAAGAGGTTGTATATACAAAAATGGCAAGGGAAGCGAAAACCGCCCAGATCAACCTGCGGATGGCACCCAGCTTGAAAGAAGCAGCTGATCGAGCGGCTGTTGATGATCAGCGCTCACTGACTTCGTTGATCGAGAAACTTCTGACGGATTATCTGAAAGAAAAGGGCTACCTGCCAAAGTAACGGCTGGCGGCGCGGACCTCAGGAGCGCATCCAAGAGGGATAGCCATGATCTGCCCCGGTTATCTACCGCGGCAAATTCGTGAGCCGTCATGACCGAAACCAGCATCACTATCAGACGCTCAGTAATGGTCAGGCGGGGTGATGGAGCCCACGGCAAGGCAGCTGAAAGCTGCCGCGTCGGCACCAGGACATCGGGGGCGCCGGAAGAGGCGCGCGCGCAGCGTCATCCCGCGTCGATGGTGGTGATTGCGCTGAACTTTCAGTCGGGTGTCACATCCCCGGCCTGCTTTCCGGTTCTGACGGCGCATCCTCAGGGCCGCCGCCCATCGCTACCGTGGCCGACTATTGCGCCGCCGTTCTCACCTTCTGAGACATTGCGGCTGCGCCAAGGATGCCCCCTGCCGCAGCTTTCCCGAACTAAGCAACCGGCATGCTCTCTGGACTCAGAATTTCGGTGGCGGGGCGGTTCCTGTCGAGAGCTTGGTCTACTGTCCTTCTTTGCGGCATTCTTCCGATATCGCCCCGGGGCGCATGCTTCGGTCCGTGGTTGACGCGCTGGCCGCCAACATGATGCGGCCTCAATGCACAATGCAAATGTGCCGATCTTATTTCGTGCTCAAACCGCACGGCATAAGTTCAGACCACGGCATCACCCGAACCGCGTCCCGTGGGGCCTTGAGGACCTGCGATCAGGCGGAGACACATGGAACGCTGGCTTCGCCAAGCATGAAGCATCGAGAGGTCAAAGCGGCAGTCGGAAACGTCCTTCGACCCGCGGTGGCAGGATGACGGCGATGCACGGCGCCGACACAACCATCGCGCACTTGCCACTGCGGCGGTGTGCGAGGTTTCGGGATGCCTTTCACCTGCCCGGTTTCCATCGGCACCATACATTGACCCGTTTC
This sequence comes from Paracoccaceae bacterium, assembly GCA_028749255.1. Lineage (GTDB taxonomy): Bacteria > Pseudomonadota > Alphaproteobacteria > Rhodobacterales > Rhodobacteraceae > Rhodobacter. Next base: position 5,267 of record JAQTYE010000068.1, read on the forward strand.
GGACAAGTCGTCATGCAGCCGCTGCGGCAAGGAATACCCAACGGCTCAGGCGCTGTCCTGCCCGTTTCGGCAGAAAGCACACGGGTCCGACGGCTATCCGTGAATTTTTGCCTGCCGGCGCGCTATATGTTGACAGCTTTGTTGATCTGGTGTCTAAATACAGTTGTCTTGGTGCCCGTGACACGTCCGGGTGAAAAGGGAAGTCGGTGCGATCCGAACGGGTCAAATCCGGCGCTGCCCCCGCAACTGTGAGCGGTAAGCCGAGGTCCGTTATCCACTGGCGCGTCAGCGTCGGGAAGGGGGGCCGGAGCGTTCGAACCGCGAGCCAGGAGACCTGCCAAGACATAAGAAACGAAACCGGACGGAGGGTCCGGGGATGTCGTATCTGCCGTGGCCCGTCGTGCCGCGGCGTGCCTCGTCTCCGATCTTTTCGCCCATGAGCACAGGTCAGGAGACCCCGGATGAGCATTACCGTCTATTCCAAACCCGCTTGCGTGCAATGCACGGCCACCACCCGCGCGCTGGCCGCCCGTGGGCTCGCCTTCGATCTGATCGACCTGACCGAGGATGCCGCGGCGCTGGCGCGGGTGACCGAACTGGGTTACCGGCAGGTGCCGGTGGTGATGGCGGGTGACGACCACTGGGCCGGGTTTCGCCCGGACAAGATCAGCGCGCTGAGCTGAGGCTGCGATGGGCGGGCTGGTCTATTTCTCGTCGCGTTCGGGCAATACCGAACGTTTCGTGGGCGCGCTGGGGCTGACGGCCGATCGTATTCCGATCGCGCACGCGGCGCCGATGCCCGCCCCCCGCGCGCCCTTTGTTCTGATCACGCCGACCTATGCCGACGGGCAGGGGCGCGGCGCGGTCCACCCCCAGGTGATCCGGTTCCTGAACGATCCGGACACACGCGCCCATCTGCGCGGCGTCATCGCCTCGGGCAATCGCAATTTCGGGGCGCTTTTCGCGCTCGCCGGGGATGTCATCGCACGCAAATGTGCGGTGCCGGTGTTCTACCGCTTCGAGCTGGCCGGAACGCCCACCGACATCGCCCGGGTTACAGAAGGACTGGACAGGTTTTGGAAGACGCAATTCTCGACCGCGATCTGAGCGATGCCGCCCCGGCGACGGCGGTGCCCGCCGAATGGCAGGGGCTGGATTACCACGCGCTGAACGCGATGCTGAACCTTTACGACGATCAGGGGCATATCCGCTTCGACGCCGACCGCATGGCCGCCCGGCAGTATTTCCTGAGCCATGTGAACCAGAACACCGTGTTCTTCCATTCGCTGGAGGAAAAGCTGCGTTATCTGGTCGAGGAAGGCTATTACGAAGCGCAGGTTCTGTCCCAATACAGCCCGGCATTCCTTGCCCGGATCTGGGATGCGGCGTTCGGGGCGAAATTCCGCTTTCCGACCTTTCTGGGGGCCTTCAAGTATTACACCAGCTACACGCTGAAGACGCGCGACGGAAAACGCTATCTCGAACGGTTCGAAGATCGGGTGGTGATGGTCGCGCTGACGCTGGCGCGGGGTGACGAGGCGCAGGCGCTGGCATTGATGGTCGAGATCATCGCCGGGCGGTTCCAGCCGGCGACGCCGACCTTCCTGAACGCGGGCAAGGCGCAGCGCGGCGAGTTGATTTCGTGTTTCCTGCTGCGGCTGGAAGATAATATGGAATCGATCGGGCGCGGCATCAATTCGGCGCTGCAACTGTCCAAGCGCGGCGGTGGTGTCGCGCTGATGCTGACCAACATTCGCGAACATGGCGCGGCGATCAAGGGGATCGAGAACCAGTCCTCGGGCGTGATCCCGGTGATGAAACTGCTGGAAGACAGCTTTTCCTACGCCAACCAGCTGGGCGCGCGGCAAGGCGCAGGGGCGGTCTATCTGAACGCGCACCATCCCGACATCCTGCGCTTTCTGGATACCAAGCGCGAAAACGCCGATGAGAAGATCCGCATCAAAACGCTGAGCCTGGGCGTGGTGATCCCGGATATCACCTTCGAACTGGCCCGCAGGAACGAGGACATGTATCTGTTCTCGCCCCATGATATCGCCCGGGTCTATGGCAAGCCGTTTTCGGAAATCTCGATCTCCGAGCGCTATCACGAGATGGTCGACAACCCCAAGATCCGCAAGAAGAAGATCAACGCGCGCGGGTTCTTTCAGACGCTGGCCGAGATCCAGTTCGAAAGCGGTTACCCCTATATCATGTTCGAAGATACGGTGAACCGTGCCAACCCGGTGGCGGGGCGGATCACCATGTCGAACCTGTGTTCGGAAATCCTGCAGGTCAACGAGGCGTCCGAATTCAACGATGACCTGAGCTATCGCCATCTGGGAACGGATATTTCGTGCAACCTCGGTTCGCTCAACATCGCCAGGGCGATGGATGGCGGCGATCTGGGCGCGACGGTCCAGACCGCGATCCGCGCGCTCAATGCGGTTTCCGAGATGTCGGCGATCGACTCCGTGCCTTCGATCCGGCGGGGAAATGACGAAAGCCATGCGATCGGGCTGGGGCAGATGAACCTGCACGGGTTTCTGGCGCGCGAACGTATCCATTACGGTTCGGCCGAGGGCATCGACTTCACCAATATCTATTTCGCCACGGTGCTGTATCACTGTCTGCGCGCCTCGAATGCGCTGGCGCACGAGCGGGGGCGCAGCTTCGTGGGGTTCGAGGCCTCGAAATACACCGACGGCAGTTTTTTTGAAAAATACACCACCCGCGACTGGCTGCCGGAAACCGATACCGTGCGCGCGCTGTTCGTGCGCTTCGGTATCACCGTGCCCACGCGCGCCGACTGGGCGGGCTTGCGCGAGGCGGTGATGACGGGCGGGCTTTACAATCGCAATCTGCAGGCGGTGCCGCCCACCGGCTCGATCAGCTATATCAACAATGCCACCTCTTCGATCCATCCGATCACCGCGAAGATCGAGATCCGGAAAGAGGGCAAGATCGGCCGCGTCTATTACCCGGCCCCCTACATGAGCAACGACAATCTGGAATTCTACCGCGATGCCTATGAGATCGGGCCAGAGGCGATCATCGACACCTATGCCGCAGCAACCCAGCATGTCGACCAGGGCCTGTCGCTGACGCTGTTCTTCAAGGACACGGCCAGCACGCGCGACATCAATCGCGCCCAGATCTACGCTTGGAAGAAGGGCATCAAGACAATCTATTACATCCGCCTGCGCCAGATGGCCCTTGAGGGGACCGAGGTGCAGGGCTGCGTTTCCTGTTCGCTGTGAGGCCCGCCATGAAAGACCTGACCCATCCCCGCGCCGTGCCGCGCGCTGTCAACTGGAACCGGATGCAGGATGACAAGGACCTGGAAATCTGGAACCGCCTGACCTCGAATTTCTGGCTGCCCGAAAAGGTGCCGCTGTCCAACGACATCCAAAGCTGGTCGCATCTGACCGAGAATGAACAACGCCTGACGATCCGGGTTTTCACCGGGCTCACGCTTCTGGACACGATCCAGAACACGGTCGGCGCGCCCGCGCTGATGGCCGATGCGATCACACCGCACGAAGAGGCGGTGCTGAGCAACATCGCCTTCATGGAGGCGGTGCATGCGCGCAGTTATTCCTCGATCTTCTCGACGCTGTGCTCGACCGCCGAGGTCGACGAGGCCTTCCGCTGGTCCGAGGAAAACGCCCAGCTGCAACAGAAATCGCGGCTGATCCTGGATGAATATGACGCGGCCGCCAATCCGCTGCACAAGAAGGTCGCCAGCGTGTTCCTGGAAAGCTTCCTGTTCTATTCGGGGTTCTACCTGCCGATGCACTGGTCCTCGCGCGCCCGGCTGACCAACACCGCCGATCTGATCCGGCTTATCATCCGCGACGAGGCGGTGCATGGCTATTACATCGGCTACAAGTTCCAGCGCGGGATGGAACGGCTGAGCGTCACCGAACGGCAGCAGATCAAGGATTTCGCCTTTGCGCTGATTTTCGATCTTTACGAGATCGAAAGCCGCTATGCCGAAAGCCTGTATGACTGTGTCGGGCTGACCGAGGATGTGAAGCAGTTCCTGCATTACAATGCCAACAAGGCGCTGCAGAACCTGGGGTTCGAAAGCCTGTTCCCGGACGATCTTTGCCGGGTGAACCCTGCGATCATGGCCGCGCTCAGCCCCAATGCTGACGAGAACCACGATTTCTTCTCGGGCTCGGGTTCGTCCTATGTCATTGGCAAGGCAGTCGCGACCGAGGACGAAGACTGGGATTTTTGAGGTCCGCCAGTTCGTTGATCGTCGCACTCAGAGATAGAGCACGACGATTACGAAACCAATGAGGATCTGCGCCAGATCGGCGATACGGCGCAGGCGCAGCCCCCCTGCGTCGCTCAGCAGATGCTGGCCGAATTTCGCGCCCACGAGGGCCACGGCAAGGGTGATCAGCGCGGTGCCAAGCCCCATCGCCAGCACCGCCGCCACCCCCGCCATGGGCGCGCCGATCAGCACGGTCAGCAGCATCACGAAGACCGCGCCCGTGCAGGGGCGCAGCGCCACGCCCGCGATCAGCAGTGCCGCCTCGGGCAGTGAGGCGCGCGCCGCGGCCTCGGGGGCGGGCGCATGCACGTGCCCGCAGCCGCAGGCGTCGTGGTGGTCGTGATCGTGGCCCTGATGGCCGTGCACGTGGTCATTCCCCGGCGCGGCCCGGTCCCTGCGGATCAGATGCCAAAGCCCGCGCGCCACCAGAAATCCGCCCAAGGCCACCAGCGCCCATTCGCCCGCCTGCAACACCGGTCCCTCGGCCAGTGCCGTCAGCTCAGTGCGACCCAGCCCAAAGAGCCCCGCCCCGCCCAGCACCAGAATGATCGCCACCGCCGATTGCGCGAGGCTTGCTGCCAGAGTGATTGCCGCGATCTTGACGATCCGCGCCCGCGCCGTCAGCGCCCAGCCGCCCAGAACCACCTTGCCATGCCCGGGTCCCGCCGCATGCAGCACGCCATAGAGGAAGCCAAGCCAGATCAGGCCCGCAACCGCGCCCGGTTGCTGCGCCTTGAGCGCGCGCACCCCGGCGGCAAGCGGCACCTGAAAGGCCCGCTGCGCCTCGATCAGCGCCAGACGCGCCTCGGCCATCCATCCGAAACGCCAGGCCAGAAGCGCCCCGAGCGCCAGCACCGCAAAAAGCGCCAGTGCGATCACCCGCCGCATTGCACGCGTTCTTCATCGGCATAGAGCCGCCCGACGGCGGGAAGGCCAGCCGCCTCCGGGGTGGTCTCGGGGCTCAGCTCGGCGATGGCCGTGGCGAGTTCCTCGGGAATCGCATCCGGGTCCGGTTCGAAGACCTTGGCGGTGCAGTCGTCGCGCCCGGAAAAGGTCGGGGGCGCCGTGACCGAATAGTCTACATAGATATCGGGGTCATAGGGCAGGATCACCAAGGCCCTTCCGGTCACCTCGGCAGGCGTTTGAAGCATCCTCGTATGGATCGAGACCGCGCGCCCGTCGTGCCATTCCGCAGCCCAGTCGCTCGGCCCCGCAAGGGCAAGGGGCTGATCGTCGAGCGTCACCTCGAGATCGCCGCCGTAATCCGCGGGCCAGTCGGCATCCCAGTGCTGGAACCGCGCCAGCTCTCCACCCGCGATCTTCCCGTCGCCATTGGTGTCGTACTTGCCGTCCTCGACCATAAGCAGCGTGAACATCTCGTCATAGTCCCAGCGCGCCCGCACCCCGATCAGCCACCCCTCGGCATCGAAGAGAAGTGTATGGGTCACATCGACGAAGATATGCGGATGCGCCGCTGCCGGGGCAGCCGCAAGGGGGCTCAGGGAAAGGACGGTGGCCAGCAGGCTCGGACGGATCATACGCCGATCTAATGGCAGGCAAGCTGGGGCGGCAAGGGGACTTCGACCCTCTCGCGGTGACGTGAGTCGGCCGAAGCCCCCGGGGGTGCCGCCTTCACCCCTGCGGTGGTGCGAAGCCGAAGCTCGAGATGCCGCGCACGCGTTCGGAAAACTCGAAGTTCCGGTTGATCGGCGGATAGGCGCGCGAAGGGCAGTCGGGGCGCTCGCAGAGATAGCAGTTCACCCCGATCGGCACCGGCTGAACTGCGGCCAGATCCAGATCCTGCGCATAGATCAGCCGCGGCGCATAGGCGATGTCGCAACCGAGCCCGATTGCAAAGCGCGCGGCGGGGCTCGCCCAGGTGCCGATCTGCCGCGTCACCGTGCGCGCGATCGAGAAATAGGTGGTGCCGTCAGGCATCGCGATCACCTGGGTCTGCACCCGATCCGGGGTCTCGAAACAGCTGTGGATGTTCCACAGCGGGCAAGAGCCGCCAAATTTCGAGAAATGGAACCGCCCCGCGCTAAAGCGCTTCGAGACGTTGCCCGCCCGGTCCATGCGCACGAAGAAGAAGGGCACGCCGCGTGCCTCAGGGCGTTGCAGCGTGGTCAGCCGGTGCGCGACCTGCTCGAAACTGGTGCCGAAGCGCTGGCAGAGCAGCTCGACGTCATAGCGCCCGCCCTCGGCCGCCGTCAGGAACCGCCGATAGGGCATCAGCAGCGCTGCGGCGAAGTAATTGGCAAGGCTCTCGCGCGCGAGCGGCAGCGCCGGGGCGGAAACGCCCGCCGCCTCGGCCTCGGCCGCGATCAGATCGCCATATTCCAGCCGCGCGAGCTGCACCGCGATCTGGAACCGTCGCCCCGGCTGATCGAGCCGCTCCGATAGGTTCAGGTGTCTCCGGTGCGGATCGAGAAGGCGCAGCTGCCCCGGCATCACATCCTGCGGCAGGATCCGCACGCGGTAGCCATGGGCCTCGCGCAGCCGGTCGTTGAGCACGATCTGCGGCTCGGTCCGCCAGATTTCCAGCGTCTCGGCTAGCGTCTCGGCCGCGCGGTCGAGCGCGTCGATATGGTTGTGGCGGGCGTGGAAATGGGCGCGCACCTCATCGACCGGGCGCGCGGTCTGTTCCAGAAGCTCGACCTTGTCGCGGTCGGTGAAGGGGTTTTCCTCGGAAATCGTGGCCATCGCCATCGCGCGGTATTTCTCGTGCAGGCGCAAGAGGCCGCGCGCGAGGGCGGGTGAGGCGTTTACCACCTCCTCGATCTCGGCGCGCGGCACACTCTCGGCAAAGAGCGGGTCCTTCAGCGCGGCCTCGAGATCGGCCTGCAATTGCAGATCGCCGCCGCCCGCGATCTCGCCCGCCGAGAAATCATAGACCCGGCTCAGCTGCACCAGAAGCTTGGCCGAGACCGGGCGCTGGTTCGCCTCGATCAGCGTGATGTAGGAGGACGACACGCCCAGATCCTGCGCCATCTGCGCCTGCGTCAGCCCGAGCGTGCGCCTGAGCCGTTTCAGCCGCGCCCCGATGATCAGCTTCTCGCCACGTTCCGTCATGACAGACCTTACAGGTTCCGGGTTTGAAACATTACAACACTCACATGATAACCCTTTAATTGTACAACGTATATTCTGTTTTGATGATGACATTACTAACATCACAACAGCCGACGAATCCAGCAGAAAGGCCGTTGCGATGACCCTTGTCCAGCCGATCCAAGCCGATCCCTCCGCCGTGGCGGCGCGCCCGATGGTGCTGCGCGATGCGCCGGGGATCGGTCGTGTCCTGACCCCCGATGCGCTCGAGTTCCTCGGCCAGCTTCAGGGCCGCTTCGGGCTCAGGCTCAATGCGCTGATGGTGGCGCGCGCACGGCGTCAGGAGCGGATCGACCGCGGCGAGCTGCCCGATTACCTGCCCGAGACCGAGGAGGTCCGCAAAGGCATCTGGGAGGCCGCGCCGGTGCCGCAGGCGCTGCGCGATCGCCGCGTCGAGATCACCGGCCCGGTCGAGCGCAAGATGATGATCAATGCGCTGAATTCGGGCGCCAGGGTCTTCATGGCGGATTTCGAGGATGCCACCGCGCCGAGCTTTATCAATATCATCGCGGGTCACGTCAACGTGCTCGATTATCGCGACGGCGCGCTGAACTTCGACGATCCGAAGACCGGAAAATCCTATCGCGTCGGGCCCGATCCGGCGGTTCTGATCCTGCGCCCGCGCGGGCTGCACATGGCCGAGGCCAATGTGCTCGTGGCCGGGCAGCCGGTCTCGGCCGCGCTCTTCGATTTCGCGCTGAGCTTCTTTCACTGCGGCGCGGCGCTGGCCGCCTCGGGGCGCGGGCCGTTCTACTATCTGCCCAAGCTCGAGAGCCATGACGAAGCGCGGCTGTGGAACGACATCTTCACCTTCGCGCAGGAGCGTATCGGCATGACGCCGGGCACGATCAAGGCCACGGTGCTGATCGAGACGCTGCCCGCCGCCTTCGAGATGGATGAGATCATCTGGCAGCTGCGCGACCATATCGCCGGGCTGAACTGCGGGCGCTGGGATTGTATCTTCAGCTATATCAAAACGCTCCGGAACCATCCGGCCTATGTCCTGCCGGATCGGGCCGCGGTGACGATGGATCGCGCCTTCCTTGCGAGCTATGCCGCGCGGCTGGTCAAGGTCTGTCACCGGCGCGGGATCCATGCGATGGGCGGGATGGCCGCGGCGATCCCGGTGCGCGGCGACGCCGAGGCCAATGCGCGCGCCTTCGAGCGGGTGCGGGCCGACAAGCTGCGCGAGGTGCAGCTGGGCCATGACGGCACCTGGGTTGCGCATCCCGATCTGGTGCCCGTGGCGATGGAGGTCTTCGACGCCGAGATGCCGCTTGCAAACCAGATCCGCAAGCCGCGTCAGGGCTATCGGATCGAGCCCGCGATGATGCTCAAGCCGCATACGGGCCGGGTGACCGAGGCGGGCGTCACCACCAATATCGAAGTGGCGATCGAATATCTGGCGCAATGGCTGTCCGGGCGCGGCGCGGTGCCGATCCAAAATCTGATGGAGGATGCCGCCACCGCCGAGATCAGCCGCGCGCAGCTCTGGCAGTGGCGCCACCACGGCGCGGCGGTCGAGCAGACCGAGGGCGGCGAGCGGAAACTGAGCGCGGAATGGCTGGGCGAGCTGGTGCAGGCCGAGATCGGTCGCCTGCTCGCGCGGCTCGGACCCGGCGGTTTCCACCGCGGTCATTACGCCAGCGCCGCGCGGATCGTGCTCGAGGCAATCACCGCCGAGACGCTGCCCGACTTCATCACCACCCCCGCCTATGCGGTTCTGAACGCGCTCGACTGATGGAGCTGCGCATCGCTTCGCCCTTCGGCGGTCCGCACCGGTCCGCACCCATTTTGCCACAGAGGAGTCACACCATGGCACGGAAAACCTATGCAGAGCTCGAGGCCGAGGTCCGCGCGCGCTATCCTTCGGGGCAGACGCCGGGCGGCGTCTCGGTCGAGGATATCGTTCAGCTCAAGCTGCAGAACACCTATGACACCCATCTCGACATCGCTCGGGACATGGCGGGCGTGATGCGCGCCGACATGGCCGCCTATGATGCGGATGCGTCGAAATTCACCCAGAGCCTCGGCTGCTGGTCGGGCTTCCATGCGCAGCAGATGATCAAATCGGTGAAACGCCTGCGCGGCACCACCAAGGGCACCTATGTCTACCTCTCGGGCTGGATGGTGGCCGGTCTGCGCAACACCTGGGGCCATCTGCCCGATCAGTCGATGCATGAGAAGACCGCCGTCGCCGATCTGATCGAGGAAATCTACGTCTCGCTGCGCCAAGCCGACGAGGTGGCGCTGAACGACCTGTTCAAGGTGCTGAAATCGGCCGCGACCGAACAGGCCCGCGCCGAGGCGATCGCCGCGATCGACGGGTTTGAAAGCCATGTCGTGCCGATCATCGCCGATATCGACGCGGGCTTCGGCAACGAACATGCGACCTATCTTCTGGCCAAGGAGCTGATCAAGGCTGGCGCCTGCTGCCTGCAGATCGAGAACCAGGTGTCCGATGCCAAGCAATGCGGCCACCAGGATGGTAAGGTCACCGTGCCGCGCGAGGATTTCATCGAGAAGCTACGCGCCTGCCGTCTGGCCTTCGAGGAGCTCGGCGTCGATGACGGCGTGATCGTGGCACGGACCGACAGCCTTGGCGCAGGCCTGACGCAGAAGGTGCCGGTCTCGGCCGCGCCGGGCGATCTGGCCTCGCAGTACATCAAATGGCTCGACACCGAGGCGATCACTGAGGCCAACCCGATGCGCGACGGCGAGCTTGCGCTCTACCAGGGTGGCGCCTTCGTCAAGCCCAAGCGCCTGCCGAACGGCCTCTTTCCGTTCAGGAAGGGCTCGGGCCGCGCACGGGTGATCGAGGATTGCATCGCCTCTCTGAAGGAGGGCGGCGCCGATCTTCTGTGGATCGAGACCGACACCCCGAATGTCGATGAGATCGCCGGAATGGTGGCCGAGATCCGCAAGGAAGTGCCGAATGCGAAGCTCACTTACAACAACTCGCCGAGCTTCAACTGGACGCTGAACTTGCGCAAACAGGTGCGTGCGCAGTGGATCGCCGAGGGCAAGATCGAGGCCACCGATTATCCCGACGACAACGCGCTGATGAAGCCCGACTTCGACGCGACCGAGCTGGGGCTTGAGGCCGATGCGCGTCTGGCGCGGTTCCAGACCGATATCTCGGCCCGCGCGGGCGTGTTCCACAACCTGATCACGCTGCCGACCTTCCACCTGACCGCGAAGTCGATGGACGAGCTCAGCCGTGGTTACTTCGGTGCCGACAAGATGCTGGCCTATGTCAAGACCGTGCAGCGCGAGGAAATCCGTCGCGGCATCTCGGCGGTCAAGCACCAGCACGAGGTCGGCTCGGATCTGGGCGACACGTTCAAGGAGATGGTCTCCGGTGAGCGCGCGCTGAAGGCGGGCGGGCATGCGAACACGATGAACCAGTTCGCCGCAGAGTGAGGCTGCCGGAAAGACCTGGGTGCGCGGATGGGTGACTCTGGCCGCGCGTCCCCCCGTCTGCGCCGTCCTCTTCGGGGGGCGGCGTTTTCGGTTCAGTCGCTCGAATAGGGCGTGAAGCGCGAGCGATTCGGATCGGGGCGCAGGCTGCGCCCGGTCATCGGGAAGGCGCGCTGCGGGCAGGCGGGGCGGTCGCAGATCTTGCAGCCGGCCCCGATCGGTGTTGCCCGCGCGGGGTTGCGCAGCTCGATGCCGCGGGCATAGACCAGCCGCTCGGCATGGGCGAGATCGCAGCCGAGCGCCACGGCGAAGCGCTTGATGGGCGCGCCATAGCCGCCCGCGCCATGGCTGACGGTGCGCGCCACCCACAAATAGGACCGCCCGTCGGGCATCTGCGCCACCTGCGTCAGCAACTCGCCCGGGCGCGAGAAGGCCTCGTAGACGTTCCACAGCGGGCAGGAGCCGCCGATCCGGCTAAAGTGAAAATCGGTCGCCGATTGCCGTTTCGAGATATTGCCGGCGCGGTCGACCCGGATGAAGAAGAAGGGCACGCCGCGCGCCTGTGGCCGTTGCAGGGTGGACAGCCGATGGCAGGTGGTCTCGAAGCCGACGCCGAAGCGCCGCGCCAGCAGCTCGATGTCATAGCGCTCGGCCTCGGCCGCCTCGATGAAGGCGCCATAGGGCAGGATCAGCGCGCCGGCGAAGTAATTTGCAAGGCCGATGCGCAGCAGGTCGCGTGCCTCCTCGCTTTCCATGCCGGCCTCGGCGGTCAGCCGGTCGATCTCAGTGCCCTGTTCGAGGAGGGCGATCTGGGTTG
>JAQTYE010000069.1 GCA_028749255.1 Paracoccaceae bacterium
GCATTCTGGATGGTTGGGGCGAACGCGCCGAAACCGAAGGCAACGCGCCCGCGCAGGCCAATACCCCCAACATTGACCGGATCTGGGCAGACTGCCCGAAGGCCACGCTGATCACCCACGGCCCCGATGTCGGCCTGCCGACCGGGCAGATGGGCAATTCCGAGGTCGGGCACACCAATATTGGCGCGGGTCGGGTTGTGGCGATGGATCTGGGCGCGATTGATCTGGCCGTCGAGGATGGATCGTTCTTTACCAACGCCGCGATTGTGGCCTTTGCCGCCAAGATCAAGGCCTCGGGCGGGACGGCGCATCTGATGGGCGTGGTGTCGGACGGCGGCGTGCACGGCCATATCGTGCATGTGCTGGCGGCGTGCAAAGCGATTGCCGATGCGGGCGTGCCGGTTGTGCTGCATGCCATCACCGACGGGCGCGACGTGGCCCCGGATTCCGCGGCCCGGTTCGTGGATGAACTGATGGCGAAACTGCCCGCCGGGTGCCGTGTCGGCACGGTGATCGGGCGCTATTGGGCGATGGACCGCGACAACCGTTGGGAACGCGTGGGCCGTGCCTATCAGGCGATGGTCAATGCCGAAGGCGAGCACGCCGCGACCCCGGCGCAAGCCGTGGCACAATCCTATGCCAAATCCGAGATGGACGAATTCATCGCCCCCACGGTGATCGGCGATTACGCGGGCGCCAAGGATGGTGACGGGTTCTTTTGCCTGAACTTCCGCGCCGACCGCGCGCGCGAAATTCTGGCGGCGCTGGGTGCGCCCGGCTTTGATGGGTTCGACACCGGCAAACTCCCGGCTTGGGCCGCGATGCTGGGCATGGTCGAATATTCGACCGCGCATAACGCCTATATGCAGACCGCCTATCCCAAGCGCGAGATCAAGAACACGTTGGGCGAATGGGTGGCGAAACAAGGCCTTACCCAGTTCCGTCTGGCCGAGACCGAGAAATACCCCCATGTCACCTTCTTCCTGAACGGCGGCAAGGAAACGCCCGAAAAGGGCGAGGACCGCTTCATGCCGAAATCGCCGAAAGTGGCGACTTATGACCTGCAACCGGAAATGAGCGCGCCCGAGGTGACCGACCAATTCATCGGTGCGATCGAACATGGCTACGATCTGATCGTGGTGAACTATGCCAACCCCGACATGGTCGGCCACACCGGCAGCCTGCCCGCCGCCATCGCCGCCTGCGAAGAGATCGACCGCGATCTGGGCCGGGTTCTGGAGGCGCTGAAAAAAGCTGGCGGCGCGATGATCGTGACCGCCGACCATGGGAATTGCGAAACCATGATCGACCCCGTCACTGGCGGGCCTCATACCGCGCACACCACCAACCCGGTGCCCGTTGCGCTGATCGGTGGGCCCGCGGGCGTGCGGCTGCGCAAGGGGCGGCTGGCCGATCTGGCGCCGACGCTGCTGGATCTGATGCAGCTGCCGGTGCCGCCCGAAATGACCGGCAAAACCCTGATCGAGCGGTGATGCGCGCAGCACTTCTGGCGTTTGTTCTGAGCACCGGCGCGGCCTTGGCCAGCACCGAGGTGGACACCGCATTGCAGGCCGCCGATGACCTGCGCGCCTCGGTCGCGGCGCTGGATGCGGCGCGGACCAAAGCCGACCGGGTTGCGGCCCTGACCGAGACGATCACGGCCTATGAAACGGGGCTTGGCGCCTTGCGGGACGGGCTGCGCCGGGCGGCGATCCGGGAACGTGAAATCCGCGCAGGGTTTGACGCCAAGCGCGACCATATCGGGCGGCTTCTGGGTGTGATGAGCACGATGGAACGTTCTGAAGGGCCGCTGCTGTTGCTGCATCCCGCCGGGCCCGAAGGGTCCGCGCGGTCCGGCATGGTGCTGGGCGCGGTGACCCCGGCGCTGCAAGCCGAAGCGCAAAGCATGCATGGCGAGCTGGAAGAAATTGCCACACTGCGCGCCCTGCAACAAAATGCCGCGCAGGTGCTGGAGGGTGGACTTGCCTCGGCGCAGGCGGCGCGCACGGCACTCAGCCAGGCCGTGGCCGAACGCAGCGCCCTGCCCGGGCGCTATCTGGAAGACCCCGAAGACCTGCGCCATCTGGTTGAAAGCGCCGATACCCTTGAAGGCTTTGCCACCGGACTGACGGATCTGGACACCGACATCGGCGCCCCGATGGAGGATTTTGCCGGTGCCAAGGGCACGCTGACCCTGCCGGTCATGGGATCGGTCCTGCGCAAATTCAACGAGGCCGATGCGGCGGGCATCCGTCGCCCCGGTCTGGTGATTGCCACAGCGCCCGCCGCGCTGGTCACCGCGCCCTGGCCCGCGACGATCCGGTATCGTGGCCCCTTGCTTGACTACGGAAATGTGATGATCGTCGAGCCCGCATCGGGCTATCTTCTGGTTCTGGCCGGGCTTGGGACGGTCTATGGTGAGACAGGCGATGTCTTGGCGCGCGGCGCCCCGATTGGTCTGATGGGGGGCACCGAGCCAAGCGCACAGGAATTTGGCGCAGGTTTCGTGCAGGCCGCACAGATTGGCGGTGGCGCTGGACGAACGGAAACGCTTTATATGGAACTCAGACAGGGCAATACGCCCGTGGACCCTGCCCAGTGGTTCACGCAGACACGCGACTAGCAGGACCAAAGGTTGAGTATGAAAAAATTCATGATGGCCGCGCTGGGCGGCACCATTGCCGGGGCGCTGATCTCGACGCAGGTGGCGGCCCCGCTGCTGGCGCAAGAAGCGAACAAATCGGCCTCGGTGTACGAACAGCTTGATCTGTTTGGTGATATTTTCGAGCGGATCCGCACGGATTACGTCGAACAGGTCGATGACAAGAAGCTGATCGAAGCCGCGATTAACGGCATGCTCAGTTCACTCGATCCGCATTCAAGCTATCTGCCCCCTGCCGATTACGACGACATGCGCGTGCAAACCCGCGGCTCTTTCGGCGGACTGGGCATCGAGGTCACGCAAGAAGAGGGCTTCGTCAAGGTCGTGTCGCCGATGGACGGCACCCCCGCCGCCGCCGCAGGTATCGAGTCGGGCGATTTCATCACCCATGTCGATGGCGAAAGCGTGCTGGGGCTGACGCTTGATCAGGCCGTGGACAAAATGCGCGGCCCGGTCGGCAGCGAGATCGTCATCACCGTGGTGCGCGAGGGCACGCCCGAACCGTTCGACGTGTCGATCATCCGCGACACGATCAAGCTGACCGCTGTGAAGGGCCGCACCGAAGGTCATACCGTCGTGCTGCGGATCACCACATTCAACGACCAGACCTATCCCAACCTGGAAGAAAGCCTGAAAAAACAGGTGGAAGAGGCCGGCGGGATCGACAATGTGAACGGCTTCGTCATCGACCTGCGCAACAACCCGGGCGGCTTGCTGACCCAGGCGATTGCAGTGTCCGACGCCTTCCTGAATGCAGGCGAGATCGTCTCGACCCGCGGTCGCAAGACCGAAGAAAGCGAACGCTTCAACGCGACGCCCGGCGATCTGGCCGAAGGCAAGCCGATTGTCGTGCTGATCAACGGCGGCTCGGCCTCGGCGTCGGAAATCGTGACCGGCGCGCTGCAAGATCATCGTCGCGCGATCGTTGTGGGCACGAAATCCTTCGGCAAAGGTTCGGTTCAGACGGTCATGCCGATCCGGGGCGATGGCGCGATGCGCCTGACCACGGCGCGCTATTACACGCCTTCGGGGCGGTCGATCCAATCGCTGGGCATCGCCCCCGATATCGTCGTGCAGCAACCCGCACGCGCGCCCGAACCGACCGAAGAAGAAAGCGCCGCCAACAAGACCCGGTCCGAAGCCGATCTGCGCGGTGTGCTGAGCAATGACTCGATGACCGACGACGAAAAGCGTCAGGCCGAGGAAGAGCGCACCAAAGCCGAAGAGGCCGCGAAACTGCGCATCGAGGATTACCAGCTCGCCTATGCGATCGACATCCTCAAGGGGCTGTCGGCGATTGCCCCGGCAGCAGTGGCCGATGCCGCGCCCGCTCCGGCGAACTAGGCACCAAACGGGGGCCTTCGGGCCCCCTTTTTGTCAAACGGATATTCAGATGACTCCCGATCAGATTGCCGCCCTGCCCTATCGCCCCTGTGTGGGTGTTGCACTGATGAACCCGCAAGGATTGCTGTTTGCCGGTCAGCGGATCGACAATCCCGGCTCGGCCTGGCAGATGCCGCAAGGCGGGATCGACGATGGCGAGAAACCCCGCAAGGCCGCCCTGCGCGAGCTGTGGGAAGAGACCGGGATCACCGAAGATCTGGTTGAATTCGTTGCAAAAACAGAAGATTGGGTGACCTATGATCTGCCGCCCGAACTGCTCGGCAAAGTCTGGAAGGGCAAGTATCGCGGTCAGCGGCAGAAATGGTTTCTGTTCCGCTATCTGGGCGAGGATGCGCAGGTCAATATCGCCACCGAACACCCTGAATTCGCGATTTGGCAGTGGATGGCCGCCGATGCGCTGATCCAATCCATCGTGCCGTTCAAGCGCAACGTCTATCAAACCGTGATTGACACGTTCCGCGACCGTCTGGCCTAGATCGCGGCCAAAACCAGCAGCGCGGCAATCTCGGCCAGCTGCTGCGCGGCGCCCAGCACGTCACCGGTTTGTCCGCCGATCTTCGCAAGGCTCAGCCGCGCTACCCCAAAGCCCAACGCAGCCTGTAGCGCCATTGCAGGCAGCATCCCCGACAGGGCCAGCGCCGGAAGGCCCGCCAGCAGAACCGCCGCAACAACCTCGGGTCCCGCACCGCCGCTGGCCAACCGCCCCATGCCATCGGATCGCGCGGGCGGCAGCACCGCCAGCAAAACCGCAGGCACCGCCCGGCTGGTCATTGCCACGGCCAGAATCGCCACAGCGGCCAGCCCCGCGCCCTGCCCGGCCAGAACCGCCAGTGCCTGCCAGCGCAGGCCGACCGACACCACCAGCGCCAGCGTGCCATAAGACCCGATCCGGCTGTCGCGCATGATTTCCAGGCGCCGTGCCGGATCGCGCCCGCCCCAAAACCCATCGGCCAGATCGGCCAGACCGTCTTCGTGCAGCGCCCCGGTGGTGATGATTTGCGCGGCCAACGCCAGCCCCGCCGCCAGCACGGGTGGCAGGTCCAGCGCCATCGTGGCCATCAGCACCAGCGCCGCCACGCCCCCCCACCGCCAGACCCGCCAGCGGGAAGGCCCAGGTGGCGGCGGCAAGGGGCGGTGCGGGTGTGGGCAGGCGCCCGGCGGGCAGCCGGGTCAACAGCATCAGCGCCAGTTGCGCCTGCGCCAGCCGCGCGCGGATCATGCGTCGGACACTCCGGCCTCGGCGAAGGTGGCCATGCCGTTGTGGCATTCCAGTGCCGCGCGCAAAATGCCCAGTGCCAGCGCCGCGCCCGATCCCTCGCCCAGCCGCATATCGAATTCCAGCACAGGCACCTTGGCAATCGCAGCCAGCAGACGGCGATGCCCCGGCTCGGCCGAGGCATGGCCGACAAGGCAATGATCCAGCAGCCGCGGATCCGCCGCATAAAGTGCCGCCGCCGCCGCCGTGCAGATGAACCCGTCCAGAATGACCGGAATTCGCGCCGCCCGCCCCGCCAGAACCGCACCACAGATCGCCGCCTGTTCGCGCCCGCCAAGGCAGGCCAGCGTGGTCATCGCATCCTGCCCGCCGTGCCGCGCCAGACCCTTGTCGATCGCCGCAATCTTGCGCGCGATCCCCGCATCATCCGAGCCGGTGCCCGGCCCGACCCAATCGGCAGGCGTTGCCCCGAAGAATGCCGAGGCCAAGGCAGCGGCAATCGTCGAATTCCCGATGCCCATCTCGCCCAGGATCAGCACATCCGCCCCGGTATCCACCGCCGCCGCACCCCGGTTCATCGCGTCCAGCGTTTCGGCCTCGGTCATCGCGGGACCGGCGGTGAAATCAGCCGTCGGATGGTCCAGATCCAGCGCGATCACACTCAACTCGGCGCCATTCGCACGGCACAGCTGATTGATCGCAGCGCCGCCGTGCTGAAAATTCAGTACCATCTGCGCGGTCACTTCCTGCGGATAGGGGTTCACCCCCTGCGCACAGATCCCGTGGTTTCCCGCAAAGACCAGCGCCTGCGCGCGGGCGATCCGGGGCCGGTCGCTGCCGCGCCATTCCGCCATGAACAGCGCCAACTCCTCCAGCCGCCCAAGCGACCCCCGCGGCTTGGTCAGGCTGTTTTGCCGCGCCAATGCCGCTGCCCGCGCAATGGGATCGGCGGTGGGCAAAGTGGCGGCAAACGGCGCAATGGCGGACAGGGACTCGAAGCGCATCATTTCACTTTCAAAGGCAGGCCCGCGACGGCGAAGGTCACCTCGCAGGCGACCCCCGCGACCCATTGGTTCAGAAGACCCGCAGCGTCGCGAAACTCGCGGGCAAGTTTGTTTTCCGGCACGATCCCGGCGCCAACCTCGTTGGTGACCAGCACCACGGGCGCGGATTGCTGCGGCAGGCAAGCAACCAGTTCGCGCCCCGCCGCCTGCCAGTCGTGACCACCCAGCATGAGGTTTGTCAGCCACAGCGTCAGGCAATCCACCAGCCGCGGCGCGCCGTCCGTCGCCCGCAAGGCACCGATCAGATCCAGCGGTTCGGCATGGGTGTGCCATTCCGCACCGCGCCGTTCCTGATGCAGCGAAATACGATTTTCCATTTCACTATCAAAGGCTTGCGCCGTCGCAATATAGATCGCCGGACGCCCGAGTTCGAGCGTCCGTGCCTCGGCGATGGCGCTTTTTCCAGAACGGGCGCCGCCTGTGATGAGGATGGTTTGTGTCATCGTGCCTCTTGTTCCCTGCGCGCTGACAAAGCAGAAACGGCGCCAGCGTGAAAGGAGAAATGCGACGATGGGGCAAGGCAAGGCGACAGAGCTGTGGCTGATCCGGCATGCGCCCGCGCTGCATGGCGGAGCGCTGGCGGGGCGGCGCGACGTGGCGGCCGACTGCTCGGATCGCGGGGCTCTGGCGGGAATGCGGGCGGCGACGGCGGGGGTATCGCGCCATGTCACCAGCCCCGCGTTGCGCTGCCGACAGACCGCGCAGGCGCTGTGGCCGGGGGTCGAACCAGCCCACGATCCGCGCCTGTGGGAGCAGGATTTTGGCGCCTGGGAAGGTATGCCTTTCGCCGATCTGCCCGATCTGGGGCCCCTGTCCGCCGCCGATCTGACCGATCATTGCCCCCCCCGGCGGCGAAAGTTTTGCGCAGCTTTGCGCCCGCGCCACCCCGGCACTGCGCACACTGGCACAAGGCGACGCGGTGGCCGTTGTGGCCCATGCCGGCACGATCCGGGCCGCGTTGGCGCTGGCAATGGGCAACATCCCCGCCGCGATCAGCTTTCAAATCGCGCCGCTGTCGCTGACCCGGATCGTGGCGCTGCCCGGCGATGGCTGGTCCGTCGCTGAAGTGAACCGGGTGTTCGCGTGATCCACCAGCCCGGCCATTTCGGAGAGTTGCTGCAAGGGCGGCTTGGCCCCGACGGGCCCGTGGTTCTGGTCACCCTGCCCTGCCCGACGCTGGGCGTGCGGGTCGCGTGCATCCCCGGGCGTGGGCTTCGCCTGCATGGTGGATTGCCGCCAGCGCGGGCCCGCGCGCTGCTGGCGCGGCTGGGATTGCCGCTGCCGGGACGGGTAATTTTGCGCGCGCTGGCCGCCCCTGGCACCGGCACCGGGGTATCCACCGCCGGGCTGATCGCGCTGGCCCGGTTGGCCGGGTGGGGCGGCCCACCCGAGGTCTTGGCGCGCGCCTGCATTGCCATCGAGGGGGCCTCTGACCCGCTGATGTTTCCCGCCCCCGAGCGGGTCTTGTGGGCGTCCCGGTTGGGACGGGTCATTGCGCCGATGCCCGCCCTGCCCCGGTTCGAGGTTCTGGGCGGGTTCTTCGGCCCGGCCGAGCGCACCGATGCCGCCGACACCGCCTTTCCCGACATCAGCGATCTGGTTGACGTGTGGCAAAACGCGCGCGGTCTGAAAACCTTTGCCGCTTTGGCCTCGGAAAGCGCGGCGCGTAGCCGGTACCTGCGAGGCCCCACGGATGACCCGATGCCGGATCTGGCGCGGGAATTGGGCGCTTTGGGCTGGTGCCGCGCCTACACCGGCGCCGCGCGCGGGTTGATTTTCGCGCCCGGAGCGGTGCCCGCGCAGGGCGCCGACACCCTGCGCGCGGCGGGCCTGCGCAACGTGATGCGGTTCAAAGGGGGCAGCAGATGAGCTTTGCCGTGATGATGTTGGTGGCGATGGGGTGCGATCTGGCCTTCGGCTGGCCGACATGGATGTATGCCCGAATCGGTCATCCGGTCACCTGGCTGGGCGCGCTGATCGCAAGGCTTGATCGGTGCTGGAACCGCGACGGATCAAACCGACGGTTGCGCGGGGTTGCGGCGGCATTGGTGGTGATCGGGCTGTCGGCGGGGCTGGCGCTTGGCGTGCAATCCCTGCTTCCCGGTGGCTGGCTTGGCACGGTGATCGGCGGAATTCTGGCCTGGCCCTTGGTCGCGCTGCGCTCGATGCACGATCATGTGGCCGCCGTTGCACGCCCCTTGGCGGCGGGCGATCTGCCTGCCGCACGCCATGCCGTGTCGATGATCGTCGGGCGCGACCCAGCGCAGCTTGATCCGCCCGGTGTGGCGCGCGCCGCACTGGAAAGTCTGGCCGAGAACAGTTCGGACGGGATCGTTGCGCCCCTGTTTTGGGGGGTAGTCGCGGGGCTGCCCGGGATTGCGGCCTATAAGGCGATCAACACGCTCGATTCGATGATCGGTCATCGCACCCCACGGCACGAGGCGTTCGGCTGGGCCTCGGCCCGGATCGACGATCTGGTGAACCTTGCGCCTGCGCGGCTGACCGGGCTGCTGTTCGCGCTGGTGTCGCGCCGTCCGGGGGCCGCGCTGGCCACAATGGGGCGCGACGCGCGGCACCACCGGTCGCCCAACGCGGGCTGGCCCGAGGCGGCGATGGCGGGCGCGCTTGGCGTGCGGGTTTCGGGGCCGCGGATCTATGCCAACCGGGTCGCGGACGAGCCCTTCGTCAATGCCACCTGCCCCGACCCGACGCCTGTCGATCTGCATCGGGGGCTTGCGCTTTACCGCCGGGCGATGTTGGCTCTGGCCGCGCTGATCGGGGCGCTGGCAGCACTGGGGTTCTGATGCGCGATCACGGCGGAAATATCGACTGGGCCCGCGCGCATTTCGGCGGAGCGGACTGGATCGACCTGTCCACTGGCATCAACCGCGTGCCCTATCCGCTGCCCGATCTGCCGCCCGAAGTCTGGACGATGCTGCCCACGATGGCCGCCAAGGCCGCGCTGATGCAGGCGGCGCAGCGGGCATTCGCGACCACGGCCCCGGGGCTTGCCCTGCCCGGTGCGCAAGGCGCGATCCAGATGATCCCGCGACTTTCCCGCCCCGGTCAGGCGCGGGTTCTGGGCCCGACCTATAACGAACACGCCGCTGCCCTGCGCGCCGCCGGGTGGGCGGTGACCGAGGTCGCGCAGTTGGGCGATCTGGCTGGCGCCGATCTGGCGGTCGTGGTCAACCCCAATAACCCCGATGGTCGCATTTATCCCCCCCAAGCCCTGATTGCGCTGTCGGCGCAGGTCGGACGGTTGGTTGTGGATGAAAGCTTCGGCGATGCGCAGCCCGAACTGTCGGTCGCCGCCCATGCGGACGAACGGCTGATCGTGCTGCGCTCTTTCGGCAAATTCTACGGTCTGGCCGGGGTGCGGCTGGGCTTTGCCTTCGCGGATGACGCCACTATCGCACGGCTGTCCGAGATGGCCGGCCCCTGGCCCGTCAACGGTGCGGCAATCGAGATCGGGCGGCAGGCGCTGGCGGATGCCGGCTGGCAGCAGGCGACAGTGACCCGGCTGCGCGCCGAAGTGGCGGCGATGGATACCCTGGCACACAAAGCGGGCTGGCATCTGGTCGGCGGCTGCGAGTTGTTCCGAACCTACGCCACCCCCGATGCCGCGACAGCACAGAATGCCCTTGCCCGCCATCAGATCTGGAGCCGGATCTTCCCCTATTCCGACCGCTGGATCCGGCTCGGCCTGCCCGGCCGCCCCGAAGAATGGGCACGCCTGGAACAGGCCCTAACGGGCCAGTGCCAGTAGACCCGCCACATCCAGATGTGCCTCGAGGTGATCGGCCAGCGCCTCGAGCGTGTCTTCCACCCCCTGCGCATGGCTGCCCCCCGAAGCCGTAATCCCCAGCCCGCCCAGATAGGCCGCGCGAAATGCGTCCGAGGTGAACAGCCCGTGCAGATAGCTGCCCGTCACCCGCCCACAGACCGAAATCGCGCCCTCGGGCACCCCGTCGATAAGGGCGAAAGGCCGACTGCGGTCGGCGCCCTCGGTCCGACCGATATGGATTTCATAGCCTGCCACCGCCAACCCACTGGCCGCATGAGTGGCGCGCGTGCGGGTCAGGTGTTTGTCCGGCGTCATCTCGGTGACCACATCCAGCAAGCCCAGCCCTGCGGTTTCCCCCGCCGTGCCTTCAATGCCCTGCGGGTCTGAAATCAACGTCCCCAACATCTGATACCCACCGCAGATCCCCAGCACATGCCCCCCGCGCCGGTAATGCGCCATCAGGTCAATATCCCAGCCCTGAGCGCGCAAAAACTCCAGATCACCGCGCGTCGATTTCGACCCCGGCACAATGACCAGCCGGGCGTCGCCAGGGATCGGCTGGCCCGGTTGCACCATCACCAGATCGACGCCCGGCTCGGCCTTCAGCGGATCAAGGTCATCGAAATTCGCAATGCGCGACAACGTCAGACAGGCAATCTTCACGCCCCCCGTCGCGGGCCCCGAAGCCAGATCGAGCGCGTCCTCGGCGGGCAAGCGGTGGGCCTGTGAAAACCACGGAACGACGCCAAACCCGCGCCAACCCGTGCGCGCCGCAATCAGGTCATAGCCATCGACAAACAGCCGGGGGTCGCCACGGAACTTGTTGATCAGAAAGCCCGCGATCATCGCCGCATCCGCCGGGTCCAGCACCGCCTGCGTGCCGACGATCTGCGCGATCACCCCGCCTCGGTCGATATCGCCAGCCAGAACGACCGGCACATCCGCCGCCCGGGCAAAGCCCATATTGGCAATGTCATTGGCGCGCAGATTGACCTCGGCGGGGCTGCCCGCGCCTTCGACAATCACCAGATCATACGCCGCATGCAGGCGTTGAAAACTCTCCAGAACATAGGTGATCAGCGTGGGCTTCACCCGCGCATAATCCAATGCCCGCACGTTGGTCAGCCGCCTGCCCTGCACGATCACCTGCGCACCGGTTTCAGATTCAGGCTTCAGCAGGATCGGGTTCATATCGGTATGCGGATCAAGCCCGCAGGCCAGCGCCTGCAACGCCTGCGCCCGCCCGATCTCGCCGCCATCGGCCGTCACCGCCGCATTGTTCGACATGTTCTGTGGCTTGAACGGCGCCACCGACAGCCCGCGCCGCCGCGCCGCCCGGCAAAGGCCCGCCACCAGCATCGACTTGCCAACGTTCGAGCCCGCCCCTTGGATCATGAGCGCAGTCATTCCGCAGCTCCGGCATTCTGCCAAGAAGAGCCTCCGGCGGGGATATTTATGGCCAAGATGAAGACGCCCTTTCCTTGTGGGCGCCATACCTCGGGCCACGACGGTGGGGGAGGCATGGCGCTTTCACCTTGGGCGGTCATCGGGATCCCTCCCTGTACCGCAGGGCAAGATTGGCACAGCATCGTTAATTCTTCCTTGCTTTCATCTTGGCCAAAATATCCCGGGGTGCGGGGCAGCGCCCCGCGGAAGTGCTCAGAATTCAACCCCCGGCTGGCCTTTGATGCCCGACCGGAACGGGTGTTTCACCAGCGTCATCTCGGTCACCAGATCTGCCGCCTCGATCAGGCCTTCGGCGGCATTGCGCCCGGTCAGCACCACATGGGTCAGCGGTGGTTTTTCCTCGGCCAGAAAGGCCAGAACCTCGGCCAGATCCAGGTAATCATAGCGCAGCGCGATGTTGATTTCATCCAGCAGGACCATGCGAATCGACGGGTCGCGGATCAATTCCTTGGCCTTTTCCCAACCAGCCCGCGCAGCGGCGATATCGCGCTCACGATCCTGAGTTTCCCAGGTAAACCCTTCGCCCATCGCATGAAACTGGCACAGATCACCGAAATTTTCGGTCAGCAGGCGCCGTTCGCCGGTGTCCCATGCGCCCTTGATGAACTGCACCACGGCGCAGGGCATGCCATGCGCGATGCAGCGCAGGATCATCCCGAACCCTGACGAGGATTTCCCCTTGCCCGGCCCGGTATGCACGATGATCAGGCCCTTCTCGCCCGATTTCGTGGCCATGATCTTGTCACGCGCGGCTTTTTTCTTGGCCATCTTGCTGGCGTGGCGGGCGTCGGTTGCGCTGCTGGTGTCGGTATCGGTCGGCATTGCGGCGGTCCTTGTCTTGACAAAGGGGGTGCGCCTGCCTCAGGTGGGGGCGCGCTGGTTCCTGTCCTATGACAGGCGAAGAGGGAATGCGACAAGGTTTGCGACCGAACGGTCCCCAAACCCGAAGCGCAGCCGCCCCCGCGACCGTGACCGGAAAGGTCGCTCCAAGCCACTGGCCCAAATGGCCGGGAAGGAGGAGGGACCGTTGGGGAAACCCTGAATCCGCAAGCCGGGAGACCTGCCAGCGCTGAGTTTCACGGGCGGACGGGGTGTTCCGCGACCGGATGGCATGTGCCGGCCGTTCGCTTTGCACATCCTCTGGCCCTTGCCCCTGATGCGCATCGCACGGAGGGGCCATGACGGCAACGCTGCACATCTGCACGACCTGCAAGGCAGGCGAAATCACCGAAGACGGCGCCCCACGGCCCGGCGCAGCCCTGTTTGCGGCCCTTAGCGCCGCACCGCTGCCCGAGGGCGTTCGGGTCGTTCCGGTCGAATGCCTGTCGGCCTGTACCCAGGGCTGCGCGGTCGCGCTGAGCGGACCCGGCAAGTGGGGCTATGTCTACGGACGCCTCTCGGTCGCCGACACGGCCGCAATCCTGGAAGGCGCCGCTGCCTATGCCGCCACCGATGACGGGCTGGTGCCCTGGCGCCAACGCCCCGAAATTTTCCGCAAGCAAAGCCTTGCCCGCATCCCCCCACAGGAGTGAGAGATGACCGATCTGACGAAAATCCCCGTGACCGTGATCACCGGCTTTCTGGGCGCCGGAAAGACGACGCTGATCCGGCATCTGATGGCCAATCCGCAGGGAAAACGGCTGGCGGTACTGGTCAACGAATTCGGCTCGGTGGGTGTGGATGGTGACATCCTGCGCAGCTGTGCGGATGAAAACTGCCCTGTGGATAACATCGTCGAACTGGCGAATGGCTGTATCTGCTGCACCGTGGCCGACGACTTCATCCCGGCGATCGAAGCGCTGATGGCGCTGGCCCAACGGCCCGATCACATCTTGATCGAAACTTCGGGGCTGGCGCTGCCGAAGCCGCTGCTCAAGGCGTTTGACTGGCCTGCGATCCGGTCGAAGATCACGGTAGACGGGGTGATCGCGCTGGCTGATGCCGAGGCGGTAGCGGCGGGGCGGTTTGCGCCCGATCTGGCTGCGTTCGATGCCCAACGCGCAGCGGATGACAGCCTGGATCACGAAACGCCCTTGTCCGAGGTGTTCGAAGATCAGATCGCCTGCGCCGATATCGTGCTTTTGTCCAAGGCCGATCTGGCGGGCGAGACGGGGCTTGCCGCCGCCCGTGCGGTGATCGAGGCGGAGGCGCCGCGCAAGCTGCCGATCCTGCCGCTGACCGAAGGGGTGATCGACCCCAAGGTCATTCTGGGTCTGGGCGCCGCCGCCGAGGATGATCTGGCCGCGCGCCCCTCACATCACGACGGTGCCGCCGATCACGAACATGACGATTTTGACACGGTGGTGATCGAGCTGCCCGAGGTCAGCGACCCCGCAGTTCTGATCGCCGCGATCCAGCGTCTGGCGCGCGAACAGCGGATCTTGCGGGTGAAGGGCCATGTGGCGGTCGCAGGCAAACCGATGCGGCTGCTGATCCAGGCCGTGGGCGAACGCGTCCGGCATCAGTTCGACCGCCCCTGGGGCGCCGATCCGCGCCGCTCGGTCCTGGTGGTAATCGCCGAACATCACGATGTGGACGAGGCCGCGATCCGCGCGGTTCTGGGGGCCTGATGCACGTCACCTTCCGCGAAAGCCACGGCCTGGAAGAGACCGAAACGCCGACCGATCTGGGGCAGACGCCTGCGGATCTGGTGGTGTTGTCGTTTTCCGACAGTGACCTTGGGGCTTTCGCGGCGGGGTGGCGGCAGGCCGATGGCGCGCTGCCGACGCTGCGGCTGGCCAATCTGGTGGCACTGCGCCATCCGGTGTCCGTCGATACCTATGTCGAGCAGACGCTGGCAGGCGCGAAGGCCATTCTGGTGCGGTTGATCGGGGGCGAGGGGTATTGGCCCTATGGGCTGGCCTCGGCGCAGGATCTGGCACGCCGGCGCGGGATTGCGCTGGCGGTGCTGCCCGCCGATGGCCGCCCCGATGCGCGGCTGGATGAAGTTTCGACCCTATCCCAGCCGATTTTGCGACAATTGGCACAGCTTTGCGATACGGGCGGGGCGAAGGCGGCGCAGGTGGCGTTGGGTATTCTGGCCCGTGCCGCAGGCCTGAACGCACCCGCAAACGACGCAGACACCACCCTGCCTGCGATGGGGTTTTACGACCCCACAGTGGGTGTGATCACGGCGCTGCCGTCTGACCCTTATGTTTTGGTCAGCTTCTATCGGTCCTACCTGACCGCCGCCGATACTGACCCGGTTGATGCACTTATCCACGCCCTGCGCGATGCGGGTCTGGCCGCCTGCGGAGTGTTTGCGCCCTCGCTCAAGACGCCCGGCTTCGCGGATTGGCTGGCCCCCCAATTGCATGCACATCCCCCCGTGGCCGTGATCAACGCAACCGCATTTTCGGCGCAATCCGACAATGGCTCGACCCCCTTTGATACCGCCGAATGCCCGGTGTTTCAGGTCGCGCTATCCACCGCCCGCAAACGCGACTGGGCCGAAGCCGAGCGCGGCCTGTCACCTGCCGATCTGGCAATGCATGTCGTCCTGCCAGAGGTCGATGGTCGCCTTTTTGCTGGAATAGTCTCATTCAAGGCACCGGAACGCCGTGACGCGGATCTGCAATATGCGCGGTTCACGCATCGGGCCGAGGCTGATCGGGTCACTGCCGTGGTGCGCAGGGTCGCCCGCTGGCATGCGTTGCGTCAGACCCCGGCGCAGGCGCGCAAACTGGCGCTGGTGCTATCGACCTATCCGGGGCGCGATTGGCAAATCGCCCATGCGGTAGGGTTGGATGCGCTGGCCTCGACAGAGGTCGTTTTGGGCGATCTGGCCGATGCTGGCTATGACATTCCTGCAGGCGATGGAGTGGCACAGGCGTTGCAAGAACAGTCTCTGTTCTGGCCTGTTTGCGATTATTTGGCTGCAATGGCCACCCTGCCCGCCGCGCTGTGCGCAGATCTGCACACCACCTGGGGCGCGCCGGAAGATGACGCGTGTTTTGCCGATGGCGGGTTTCGGTTCCGGGCCCTGCGACGCGGGAATGTGCTGATCGCGCTGCAACCCGAACGCGGCGCCACGACCACGCGCGAAAACGATTACCACGACCTTGGGCGCGTGCCCTGCCACGGCTATGTCGCGTTTTACCTGTGGCTGCGCGCGCAGGGTCCCGATGCGCTGATCCACATGGGCGCGCATGGCACACTGGAATGGCTGCCGGGCAAGGCTGTGGCCCTGTCCGAGACCTGCTGGCCCGAGGCGCTGATCGGCGATCTGCCGGTGATCTATCCATTTATCGTCAACGATCCCGGCGAGGCGGCGCAGGCAAAACGGCGAATTGGCGCGGTCACGCTGGGTCATCTGCCGCCGCCGATGAGTACCGCGCGCCTGCCTGAACGGATGACCTATCTGGAACGGCTGCTGGATGAATATTCGACCGCCGATGGGCTCGACCCCGCGCGGCGCACGCGTCTGATTGGCGACATCCGCGACGAGGCCCGCGCACTGGGGGTCGAGGCGGATCTGGGCATTCCCGCGCAGGCTTCGGCCGCCGAGGCGATCACAAGGATCGACCGTTTCGTCTGCGACATCAAGGAAAGCCAGTTTGGCGACGGGCTGCATGTGTTCGGGCGCGGTGCTTGTGGCGATGCGGAACGCGCGGGGCTTCTGACGGCGCTGGACGGGCGGCGCGTGGCGCCCGGCCCGTCGGGATCGCCCGCGCGGGGGCGCAGCGACGTTCTGCCCACCGGGCGCAACCTGTTTTCGGTCGATCCGCGCGCCCTGCCCAGCCGGTCTGCCCATGCGCAAGGCGTGAAGCTGGCCGAGGAACTGCTGCGGCGGCATCTGCAGGATCACGGCGATTGGCCGCGCGGGTTGATCGTCGATCTGTGGGGCTCGGCGACGATGCGCACCGCAGGCGAGGAATTCGCGATGGCACTGCATCTGGCAGGGCTGGCGCCCGTATGGGATGCCGGATCGGGGCGGGTGACCGGGGTCGAGATTGTGCCGCTGGCCCTGTTGGGGCGGCCTCGGATCGACGTGACATTACGCGTTTCGGGCCTGTTCAGAGACGTTTTTCCGGGTCTTGCGCAGCTGTTCGAAACCGGCGCCAACGCGCTGGCCGCCCGCGACGAAAGCCCCGAGGACAACCCCTATCGCCGCGCAACGCCCCGGGTGTTCGGGCCGCAGCCGGGGCAATATGGCCTTGGCATGGGCGCCGCGATGGATGACTTCACCCCCGAGGCGCGCGCGGCCGCAGGCGAGGCGTGGATCGCGGCATCAAGCTGGGCCATCGGGAGATCGGAAGAGCGTC
>JAQTYE010000070.1 GCA_028749255.1 Paracoccaceae bacterium
GGCCCTGCGAGGTCGTTTTTCAACAAGCTGAAATCCCGCCTGACGCGGTCTTCGGCCAAGCTCGAGGAGGGTTTGGAGGCGATCATCGCCGAGGCGCCCGAAGCGGAGGTTCCCCCCGAGGCCGCAGCCGAACCCTCGCCTGCCGTGGCGCCTGCGTTGCCTACGCCGGATGCGGGCAAGAAACCCGGCCTGTTCGGGCGGCTTCTGGGCCGCGCCGAGGCCGAGGCCGCGCCGCGCCGGGTGCTGGACGATGCGATGCTCGAAAGCCTCGAGGAATTGCTGATCGCCTCGGATATGGGGGTGGATACCGCGCTGCGTGTCACCGCCAATCTGGCCGAGGGCCGGATGGGCCGCCGCCTGTCGGTGCCCGAGATCCAGGACCTGCTGGCCGCTGAAATCGCCCGGATCATGGAGCCAGTCGCGCGGCCGATGCCAATCTACCCCAAGCGCCCGCAGGTGGTGCTGGTGGTGGGCGTCAACGGATCTGGCAAGACCACGACGATTGGCAAGCTGGCCTCGCAGTTCCGCGCGGCGGGTAAATCGGTGGTGATTGCGGCGGGCGATACGTTTCGCGCCGCGGCCGTGGGGCAGTTGCAGGTCTGGGGGGAACGTGCCGGCGTGCCGGTGTTGACCGCGCCCGAAGGGTCGGACCCTGCGTCACTGGCCTTTGACGCGATGACCAAGGCCGAGGCCGATGGCGCCGACCTGTTGTTGATCGACACGGCCGGGCGGCTGCAAAACCGCGCCGACCTGATGGAGGAGCTGGCCAAGATCGTGCGGGTGATCCGCAAGAAAGACCCCAGCGCGCCGCATAACACGCTGCTGGTGCTGGATGCGACAACGGGCCAGAATGCGCTGAGCCAGGTCGAGATTTTCCGCAAGATTTCGGATGTGTCGGGGCTGGTGATGACCAAGCTGGACGGCACCGCCAAGGGCGGCGTTCTGGTCGCACTGGCCGACAAGTTCGGGCTGCCGATCCATGCCATCGGCGTGGGCGAGCAGATCGACGATCTGGCGCCTTTTGATCCCGAAGAATTTGCCCGCGCCTTGGTGGGCGCGGATGTCTGAGGCTCAGTCTTCGGTGCTCGGCGGGCGTCTGTTGTGCGGGGTCGGATCCGGTTCCGGGTCGAAAGGCGGCGGCGGGGCGGCAGGCATATCATGGTGTGCGACCCGGTCTTCCAGCGCCCGAAACTGCCACAGCACCAGCACCGTCAGCGCGGTGGCCAGCAGCCCGAGCCCGATCCGCCCTGTGCCGCAAGCCAGCCCCACCGCGCCCGCCAGCCACATGCCCGCGCCGGTTGTCAGCCCCTTCACATGCCCTCCCGCGCTGAAGATCGAGCCCGCCGCCAGAAACGCCACCCCCGAGGTCACCGCCCCGATCAGCCGCAAGATGTCGTTGCGCGCGCCCGGATCGCCCGAGGTCGCCGAGATCTGCACCAGTTCCAGCGCGATCAGCGCAAACAGCGCGGCGGCCACCGAAATCAGCATATGCGTGCGCAGCCCGGCGGATTTGTGGTGCCATTCGCGTTCGAACCCGATCAACCCGCCCAAAACCATCGCGGCCACCAGCCGCAGCGTTGCCACAGAGGGCGGCGTGACCAGAAACGAGCTGGCCAGATCGGCCCAAAGGCGGTTGAGAATGTCCATGGCAGGCGTGCTCCGATCCGGTGATGCGGCCTTTTGGGGGCGGGCGGCATGAGCCAGCTTATCGCCTCGCTTGAGGGCACGCCAGCGGGCCATGACGCGGCGCTTGTGCTGGCGCTGATGGCGGCGTTGCTGCACGCGCTGTTTGGCGCGCTGCAAAAGGGCCGCCATGACCCCTGGCTGAGCCGGGCGGCGATCGACGTCAGCTATGGCGTGATGGCGGCGCCCTTCGCCTTGTTCGTGGTGCCCTGGCCCGAGCCGCATATGTGGCCGATCTTTGCGGGGGCTTTCGTGATTCATGTCGGCTACAAGCTGGCGCAGGCGATGACCTACAGCCGCGGCGCCTATACGGTCGTCTATCCGGTGGTGCGCGGCACCGGCCCGCTGTTTGCGGTGATCGGCGCCGGGCTGATCTTTGGCGAGCATTTCAACGCGGGCCAATGGGCGGGCGTGGCGGTGCTGCTGGCAGGGATCTACGGGCTGGCGATTTACAATCTGCGCACGATCACGGTGAATCGCGACACGATGCTGCCTGCGCTGGGGTTTGCCGTGCTGACCGGGGGCTTCGTGGCGCTGTACACCACCTATGACGCCTATGGCATTCGCGCCACCGCCGATCCGTTCACATTCCTTGCCTGGTTTTTCTTTCTCGACGGCTGGTTCATGCCTGCGGTCACGGTGCGGCGTTGGCGCCACTTGCCCAGTTCGGAAATCGTGCCGCTTCTGAAAAGGGGTGTCATTGGCGCGTTTGTGGCCTATTTCTCGTTCGGTGCGATCATGCTGGCCACCCGCCTGGACAAGGTGGGCGAGGCGGCGGTGCTGCGCGAGACCTCGACCGTGTTTGCCGCATTGATCGGCTGGCTGGTTCTGGGGGAAAAAGTGGGGCCCCGACGCACCGCGCTGATGGCGTTGATTGCGGTGGGGGCGGTGATTGTCGAGGTTGCGGGGTCATATGGCAGGTAAGAAGATCAATCCCTGGCTGAAGGCCGGGCTGGAATTTGGCCCGCTTCTGGCGTTTTTCGTGGCCTTTGGCCGGATGAAGGATGCCACTTTCCACATTGGCAATACCGACTATTCCGGCTTCGTCGTGGCCACGGCGCTGTTCATTCCGCTGATGGTGGTGACGACGCTGGCGCTGTGGCGGCTGACGGGGCGGTTGGCGCCGATGCAGATCGCGACGCTGGTGCTGGTGGTGGGGTTTGGCGGGCTGTCGATCTGGTTCAACGATCCGCGGTTTTTCAAGATGAAGCCGACGCTGATCTATCTGATCTTTGCGGGGCTTTTGGGGTTCGGTCTGCTGCGGGGCAAGCCCTGGCTGCAGCTGGTGATGGACGAGGCGATCCCGATGCAGCCCGAGGGCTGGTTGATCCTGACCAAACGCCTGGCGGCGTTCTTTCTGGGGCTGGCCATCGCGAACGAACTGATCTGGCGCAACATGTCCGATCAGGCCTGGGTGAACTTCAAGACCTTCGGGCTGACGGCGGCGATGTTTGCGTTTTTCATGGCGCAGTCGCGGCTGTTCGCGCGCTACGGTTATGAGCGGCCCAAACCCGACGATGACGACGCCTGAGGCCCACGCGCACGGCTGGCGAATCTGCATTCAAACCCTTGAATACAAGGCTGAACGGCGTCCAGATCAAGGCGTGGCAGGTTGACGCGGCCGGGGCTTGGCGTTAGGCCGGGGCACTTGGCAACGAAAGGCCCGGCCCGATGACGCACGATTGGAACACCCGCACGAAACTGGTGCATGACGGTATCCGCCGCAGCCAATATGGTGAGATGGCCGAGGCGCTGTTCCTGACGCAGGGCTTTGTCTACCCGACGGCCGAGGCCGCCGAGGCGCGGTTTATCGCCAGCGGCGACGACGAATTCATCTATGCCCGTTATGGCAACCCGACGACGCGGATGTTCGAGGACCGGATCGCGTCGATCGAGGGCACCGAAGACGCCTTTGCCACCGCCAGCGGCATGGCCGCGATCAATGGCGCATTGACGGCACTGGTGACGATGGGCGATCATATCGTGGCCGCGCGACAGATGTTCGGCTCGTGCCTGCATGTGCTGAAGGTGCTGCAGGGGTTCGGGGTCGAGGTGACGCTGGTCGATGGCACCAAGCTTGACGAATGGCGCGCAGCGATGCGCCCCAATACCAAGGTCTGTTTCTTTGAAAGCGTGTCGAACCCCGGGCTTGAGGTGATCGACATCGCGGGGGTGGCCGAGATTGCCCATGCGGGCGGCGCGGTGGTGGTGGTGGACAACGCGTTCTCCTCGCCGATCTTTTCGCGGGCGGTGGTCTTGGGCGCGGATGTGGTGGCCTATTCGACCACGAAACACATTGACGGCGGCGGTCGGGTGCTGGGCGGGGTGGTCTGCGGCACGCGCGCGTTTATCCGTGGCCCGTTGGAAACCTACGTCAAACATACCGGCGGCGCGATGAGCCCGTTTCACGCCTGGATCATGCTGAACGGCATGCAGACGCTTGATCTGCGGGTGCGCGCGCAGGCCGCCAGCGCCGCGATGATCGCCAGCGCCGTTGCCGGGCATGACAAGCTGAGCCGCACGATCTATCCGGGCCTGATGGACCATCCGCAACACGCCTTGGCCATGGCGCAGATGGGGTCGGGCGGGACGATGCTGGGGCTGGATCTGGCAGGGGGCAAAGAGGCCGCGTTCCGTTTCCTCAATGCGCTGAACATCGTCAGCATTTCCAACAATCTGGGCGATGCCAAGTCGATTGCCACCCATCCCGCCACGACCACGCACAAGAACCTGTCCGAAGACGAGCGGGCGCTGATCGGGATCACGCCGGGGCTGGTGCGGATCTCTTTGGGCATCGAGGACGGCGGTGATCTTTTGGGCGACATTCAGGGCGCGCTGGCCGCCGTCTGAGGACGCGTGCAACTTTTCTTGGACTTGGTGCGTAAAACTCCCATATGTCACCAATGCGCCCCGCGTCTGCGCGCGGGGCCATCCCGAGGGAAAGCTGATGAACAGTCAAAGCCGTATCGAGATGCCCGACACAGAAGAGGCGCGCCGCGCGCTGGCCACGCTGCGCGACTGGGCGCAACGGGCCGATCCGGTCGAGGTGGCGCAGCTGGACCCCGCCATCGCCCGGCTGCTGCCGGGGCACACGCTGGCGAACTATCCCGATCTGGCCCGTGTTTATGATGCCGAATTCCGCGTTGATGCCGCCTATAAGGCGGGTCTGCCCGATCTGCAAAACGGCCCCTCCAGCCTGATCGTCGGCGCCAAGACCCGGATCGAGCATGTCGGTATTTCGAACTTCCGCCTGCCGATTGGCTTTCGCACCCGCGATAACGGCAATCTGACGCTGGAAACCGCTGTCACCGGAACCGTCAGTCTGGAGGCCGAGAAAAAGGGCATCAACATGAGCCGCATCATGCGCTCGTTCTATGCCCATTCCGAACGCGCGTTTTCATTCGAAGTGCTGGAAGCGGCACTGGATGATTACAAAGACCACCTCGACAGTTTCGACGCCCGGCTGATGATGCGCTTTTCCTTCCCGGTCAAGCTGCCCAGCCTGCGCTCGGGGCTGGCGGGCTGGCAATATTACGATATCGCGCTGGAGCTGACCGAGGTGGCGGGCGTGCGCGTCAAGATCATCCATCTCGATTACGTCTATTCCTCGACCTGCCCGTGCTCGCTGGAATTGAGCGAACATGCCCGCGCAACCCGCGGGCAACTGGCCACGCCGCATTCGCAACGCTCGGTCGCGCGGATTTCGGTGGTGGCAGAGCCCGGCAAATGCCTGTGGTTTGAAGACCTGATCGACATCGCCCGCGCCGCCGTGCCGACCGAGACGCAGGTGATGGTCAAGCGCGAGGATGAACAGGCGTTTGCCGAACTGAACGCCGCCAACCCGATTTTCGTCGAGGATGCGGTGCGGGTCTTTGCCGAGGGCCTGCTGGCCGATCCTCGGGTGGGCGATTTCCGTGTGCTGGCCAGCCATCAAGAAAGCCTGCACAGCCACGACGCGGTGGCGGTGCTGACCGAAGGCGACACGTTCGCCAGTGCCAGCCTTGACCCGCGGCTATTTGCGTCGCTGGTGCACGGCGGCTGAGACCGGGCAGGGGGCGCTCGCGCCCCCTCGGGGCTGCGCCCCTCACCCCCTGAGGATATTTCCGCTTTGTTGAAGCGAGTGCCGCGCGGATCCCCCCGCCGCACCCTCAGTTCACGCGTGCCAGATCAGTTTGCCGCTGCCGCGCGGCTTCCCGAGCCAAAATCTCGCGTGCGGGGTGGGCGGCGATCGGCACCGACAGGTCGGGGGCGATTTCGCCCGCCGCGATCAGCGCGTGATAGCGCATGCAGCAGACCCGCAGGAACGAGGTGAAATTGCCCAGATCATGGTCGGCATCCATCGCCTCGTGCCAGAGCCGCGTGATCAACTGTGCCACGCTCATCCCGTCGCGCGCGCCGATTTCCTCAAGCGTGCTCCAGAATGCGTTTTCGATGCGGATCGAGGTGGCGACCCCGTCAATGCGCAGGCTGCGGGTGCGGCTTTGCCACAGATCCGCCTCGGCCTTGATAAACAGTTCACACATCGCGGGGCCTCCCTTCCCGTTGACGTCAGAGCAGCGCCATGAATTGCCGCAGCCAGCTGGGGTGTGCAGGCCAGGCGGGCGCGGTGACCAGATTGCCATCGGTGACCGCCTCTGTCACCGGAATTTCAGCATAAGTGCCCCCCGCGGCGCCGACCTCGTAAGCGCAGGCCGGATAGGCCGAGCAGGTCCGCCCCGCCAGAACCCCCGCCGCTGCCAGCAATTGCGCGCCATGGCAGATCGCGGCCACAGGTTTGTTGGCAGAAAAGAAATGCTGAACCATCGTCAGAACCGCCGGGTTCATCCGCAGATATTCCGGTGCCCGCCCGCCCGGAACAACCAGAGCGTCATAATCTTCGGGGGTGACCGTGGCGAAATCGGCATTCAGCGCGAAATTGTGGCCGGGTTTTTCGGAATAGGTCTGATCGCCCTCGAAATCATGGATCGCCGTTTTGACAGTATCCCCCGCCGCCTTGTCGGGACAGACCGCATCGACCGTATGGCCGCACGCCAACAGGCATTGAAACGGCACCATGGTTTCATAATCCTCGGTGAAGTCCCCGGTAATCATCAGAATCTTGGCCATGTGTTCCTCCCTGAACTGGCGCCTCCTGTGGGTCAGCCTAGGGCAGGGCGCGCGGCGGCGGGTGGTATGGGCATACTACGGGGGCGTGCGAACAATCGCAGAACATGGGTCTTGGCCTTTGCCGCGCGGGCCGTTAGATTGGCGCCATGAGCGGATATGATGACACCGATGCTTTCGAAGGGGCGCTGAGCCTGTCGCAACGTGCAATGGCCGGGGCGCGCGGGCCTGCGCCCTATCTGGATGGGTTGAACCCCGCGCAGCGCACGGCGGTCGAGACGCTGGATGGGCCGGTGTTGATGCTTGCGGGGGCGGGCACGGGCAAGACCAAGGCGCTGACCTGCCGGATCGCGCATTTGATCCACACGGGCCGCGCGCGCCCGAATGAAATTCTGGCGGTGACCTTCACCAACAAGGCCGCCCGCGAGATGAAGGAACGTGTGGGGCATCTGCTTGGTGCTGGCCCCGAGGGCATGCCCTGGATGGGGACGTTCCATTCGGTCTGTGTCAAGCTGCTGCGCCGCCATGCCGAGCTGGTCGGGCTGCGCTCGAATTTCACGATTCTGGATACGGATGATCAGATCCGCCTGCTCAAACAGCTGATTCTGGCCGCCAATATGGATGAAAAGCGCTGGCCTGCGCGGATGTTGGCGGGGATCATCGACGGCTGGAAAAACCGCGCACTGACGCCCGAGCGCGTGAAAGGCCACGACACCGCCGAGTTCAACAACCGTGGGTCCGAGCTGTATGCCGCCTATCAGGACCGTCTGCGCACGCTCAATGCCGTCGATTTCGGCGACCTTCTGCTGCATATGATCACGATTTTTCAGGCCGCGCCCGACCTGTTGGCGCAATATCAGCGCTGGTTCAAATATATTCTGGTGGACGAATACCAAGATACCAACGTGGCGCAATATCTGTGGCTGCGGCTGCTGGCGCAGGGCCATCGCAACATCTGCTGCGTGGGCGATGACGACCAGTCGATCTATGGTTGGCGCGGCGCCGAGGTGGGCAATATCCTGCGGTTCGAAAAGGACTTCCCCGGTGCGCATGTGGTGCGGCTGGAACAGAATTACCGCTCGACCGAGCATATTCTGGGGGCGGCCTCGGTCCTGATTTCGAGCAACGAGGGGCGGCTGGGCAAGACCCTGTGGACCGAGGCGAAGGGCGGCGAAAAGGTCCGTCTGATCGGCCATTGGGATGGCGAGGAAGAGGCGCGCTGGATCGGCGAAGAGATCGAGGCGTTGCAACGTGGCACCCGTGGGTTGGTGCCGGTCAATCTGGACGGGCAAGCAATTCTGGTGCGCGCGAGCCATCAAATGCGTGCCTTCGAGGACCGTTTCCTGACCATCGGCCTGCCCTATCGGGTGGTCGGCGGGCCGCGGTTTTACGAACGGCTCGAGATCCGCGATGCGATGGCCTATTGCCGTCTGGCGGTCAGTCCCGAGGATGATCTGGCCTTCGAGCGGGTGGTGAACACGCCCAAGCGGGGGTTGGGCGACAAGGCGCAGGCGCGGATTCAGGCCGTTGCGCGCGACAACGGAATCTGCCTGTTCGATGCGGCACGGCTGGTGTTGCAGCAGGGCGAAATCACCGGCAAGGCGGCAGGGCAATTGCGCGGTTTTGTCGAGGGCATCGTGCGCTGGCATGCGGCGGTGCAGGCGGCAGGGCCGGTGATGGTGGCGCAGGCCGGGGACGATGACGACGATCAACTGATCGAGGACGAGCCCGAGGCCCCGCCGGTGCGCGCCGCCAACGATCAGTCGCATATCCGTCTGGTCGAGCAGATCCTTGATGAATCGGGCTACACCCAGATGTGGCTCAACGACAAGACACCCGAGGCGCCGGGGCGGCTCGAAAACCTGAAAGAACTGGTCAAGGCCCTGGAGCAGTTCGAAAACCTGCAAGGGTTTCTGGAGCATGTCTCGCTGATCATGGACAATGACCGGGCGGGCGACGAACCCAAGGTCACGATCATGACCCTGCACGCGGCCAAGGGGTTGGAGTTCCCGGTGGTGTTTCTGCCGGGCTGGGAGGACGGGCTGTTCCCCAGCCAGCGCGCGATGGACGAGAACGGGCAAAAGGCCATCGAGGAGGAGCGCCGTCTGGCCTATGTCGGCATCACTCGCGCCGAGGAACTGTGCACGATTTCCTTTGCGGGCAATCGGCGGGTCTATGGGCAATGGCAAAGCCAGTTGCCCTCGCGGTTCATCGACGAATTGCCGGTGCGTCATGTCGAGGTTCTGACCCCGCCCGGGCTGTATGGTGGCGGGTTTGGTGCGGCGGGCGGTTTTGGCGGCGGACGCGGGCATAGCACCATCGACGACCGCGCGACCAAGGCCGATGTCTATAATTCGCCGGGCTGGAAGCGGATGGAAAGCCGGGCTTCGGCGCCGGTGCCTGCGCGGGCCCGCGCAGTGCGCACGGTCGAGGCGGTGCATTTCGGGGTGGACGACCGGGTTTTTCATACCAAGTTCGGCTATGGCACGGTGCTGGATCTGGACGGTGACACCGCGCTGATTGGTTTTGACAAAGCAGGCGAGAAACATGTGAAAGCCGGTTTTTTGAAACCGGCCGATCAGGCGGATGACGTGCCGTTCTGATCGCTGGACGGGGCACGGGGGGCAGGATCGGCGCCGCGCAGCAGATGGAGATAAGGCGCCAGCCCTTCGATCGCGCGCCAGGTCGGCAGGCTGCCCGAGGGATGCCGCGGCAGGACATATATCCTGCCACCCGGTTTGCGGCGCGCGCAGAACATCGCGCGTTTTTGCCCCTTCGCATGAATGATCGCGCTCCACAGCTCGGCGCCCTGTCGGCGGGTCAGCAGCGGGCGCGCGGGGCGATAGGTGCGCGCCATCAACGCGTCGGGCAACCGGGTTTGCACCCGCGCCATCAACAGTCTCGCTTGCCGCCCCATCAGCAGGCTTTCGACCGGCATGCCCTGTGCGCTCAGCACCTCGTGACGTGGCAGCAGCAGGTGGACATAGGTGATCCGGGGGCGCGGTGCGAGGCGGATCGTGGCGCCGTTCACGAAACTGACCGCCGGCGCCAGGACCTCGGGGACGCCATGGCGGGCGGTGACCTCGGGGCCGGACAGCAGGATGCGGTGCTGTTGGCTCAGTTCCAGCGGGGTGACGTTGCCCAGAATGTCGCGTTCAAACCAGACCGGGGCGCCGCGCCCCTGACCGGGCACCTCGGCCCGGGCGACCCACAGCACCGGCTGCGGCCCGTGATCGCGGGTCAGCACCCGATCCCCCAACGCCAGCTGGTCTACCGGGCGGGGGCCCGCTGCCGTCTCGATCACGGTCCCAGAGGCGAAACAGGGCACGGCATAGGTCGCGGTCGAGGCGTCGGTGGTATAGAACCCGGGCGGATTGCCACCGCTGAAATTGCCCCAATACCAGGTTTCCAGATCGAATTCGGGCGACCAGACGACCTGCACCAGTTCGCCATTGCCATTCAGCCCTTCGAAGACCACGGCCCAGCCCTGATCGCCACCAACATCGACCGGGTCCGACCGGATCACCACCGCATCCTGAATCGTGGTCCCGCCATTGCCACCGAAACTGACGGTGTAGGTGTCACCGGGCGAGAAGATGAAGGGCGTCTCATCCCCCGGCTGCGACGAAATCACCAGATCCTTGGTCGAATTCGGCGGGTAATCGAAGGTCGAGGTGCCCGGCCCGTTGTTCACATTACTGCCGGTCGCGGCGGCGAACTGCGTGTCGAGGGCATAGATCGTCAGGGGCATCGGCAGGCTCTGGTTGGGCCTGCCGATGCTAGCACGCGGCGGTTACCGCGTGCTTAATGCCATGGCTCAGCGCTGCATCGTGCCGGTTTCGACGAAGCGCTGATGCCAGTTCAGGGCCTCGGACAGAATATTCGGGGCGTGTTGACCAAAAGAATGGGCCTGTGCGCGGGCGAAATAATCGGCCAGCTGATCACGGTAATCGGGATGGGCGCAGCGCTCGATGATCAGCTTGGCGCGGGCTTTCGGCGCCAGGCCACGCAGATCGGCCAGACCCTGTTCGGTGACGATCACCTGCACGTCCTGACTGATGTGATCGACATGCGCGACCTGCGGCACGATGGCGGAAATCTTGCCGCCCTTCGCGGTCGAGGGCGTCATGAAGATCGACACATAGGCGTTGCGCGCGAAATCGCCTGAGCCGCCGATGCCGTTCTGGATCCGCGAGCCCATCACATGCGTCGAATTGACGTTGCCATAGATATCCGCCTCGATCAGCCCGTTCATTGCCAAGCAGCCCAGACGCCGCACCAGCTCGGGGTGGTTCGAGATTTCCTGCGGGCGCAGAATCAGTTTATCGCGGAAGCGATGCGCCTCGGCGTTGAAGCGCAGCGCCATTTCCGGGCTGAGCGAGAACGCCGTGGCCGAGGCCATGCGCAGCTTGCCCGCCTCGATCATGTCGATCATGCCGTCCTGGATCACCTCGGTGAAGGCGGTCATCTGATCGAACGGACCGTCCATCAGCCCCGCCAGCACGGCGTTGGTCACATTGCCCACGCCCGATTGCAGCGGCAGCAGGCTCGCGGGCAGGCGGCCGCGCGCGACCTCGTGGCGGAAGAAATCCAGCAGGTGCCCGGCGATGGCATTGGCCACCGCATCGGGCTTGGCGAAGGGGGCGTTGCGGTCGGGGCTGTCGGTTTCGACGATGGCCACGATTTTCGACGGATCGACGCGGAAATGCGGCTGGCCGATGCGGTCATCGGGGCGCACCAGCGGGATCGGCTGGCGATGCGGCGGCAGCGCGGTGCCATAATAGATGTCATGCATTCCGTCGAGTGCGGGTGATTGCCAGCTGTTCACCTCGAGGATGATTTTGTCAGCAATATCAAGCCATGTCTTGTTGTTGCCGATGGAAGATGAGGGGATCAGCGCGCCATCTTCAGTGATCCCCGAGACCTCGATCACGGCGGTATCGAGCGGCCCCAGAAAGCCCTGCCACGCCATCGGCGCGACCTGGCTCAGGTGCATGTCGAAATATTGCATGGTGCCCGCGTTGATCTTTTCGCGCGCGATCGGGTCCGAGTTGTAGGGCAGGCGGTAGTCGATGCCGTCAGCCTTGGCCAGGGCGCCATCCAGTTCTGGCCCGGTCGAGGCCCCAGACCAGATGCTGACCTTGAACGGGCGGCCTGCGGCGTGCTCGGCCTCGATCCGCGCGGCCAGCGCCAGCGGCACCGCCTTGGGATAGCCCGATCCGGTGAAGCCGCTCATCCCGATGGTGGCCCCCGACGGGATCAGCGCGGCGGCATCGGCGGCGGACATGACCTTGGCGCACAGACCAGAATGACGCAGGCGGGGATTGGTGAGCACGGGGAACCTCCTCAGGGCAAACGGTGGGCTGGCATACCAGCGCATACCGTATTTCCGCAGAGGAAGCACTTTGTTTGGGCATTGTCTAATTCAGGCTGGTATGCGTCTTGCGCATACCTTTTGGCGCGAACTGCATGGCTTGCGCCGCTTAACGCGGCATGGCGGCCAGAAATGCCTCGAAAGCGCGCAATGTGTGATCCGAGACGTGGTGTTCGATGCCCTCGGCGTCCAGCTCGGCGGTGTCCGCGGGGACACCCACCGCGATCAGCAATTCGACCACCGTGCGGTGCCGTGCGCGCACCCGTTCGGCCATTGCCGCGCCTTGATCGGTCAGGAACACCCCGCGATAGGGACGCGACGTCGCAAGCCCCTCGCGCTTGAGCCGGGCAATCGCCTTGGTCGCGGTGGGTTGCGCCACGCCCATCCGTGCGGCGATGTCGGCCACCCGCGCTTCGCCCATTTCGGCGATCAGATCACCGATCATCTCGACGTAATCTTCCAGCAGCGCCACGGCCTGCACCTCGCGGGCGCGGGCGAAACGGTCGGCCTGATCGGCGGGGGTGGGGGTGTCGTGCGGCACGCGCGGTCCTTGGGGTATCGGTCGGGAATGT
Source organism: Paracoccaceae bacterium (assembly GCA_028749255.1). Taxonomy (GTDB): domain Bacteria; phylum Pseudomonadota; class Alphaproteobacteria; order Rhodobacterales; family Rhodobacteraceae; genus Rhodobacter. The sequence goes on from JAQTYE010000070.1 coordinate 12,733, forward strand.
CTTATAGCCATGGGAGTGTCTTGCGGCCAGCAGTTTATCCCGAATGCGTGAACGGGCCGCAGTCGGGAAATTGGGGGTTGCGCAAAATATAGCATAGGCTATTTCTTCGCCCAATGGCTATGGCGAGAGAACAATGACCGACAAACATGCCCCGACACAAACGCTGTCCGAGCGCACGCAAAGCGGCATGGCGGCCGTGCTGGCGGGCGAACGTGGGGGCTGGCGCAGTCGGCTGCTGTTTGCTGGGCCCGCGGTCATTGCCTCTGTCGCCTATATGGATCCGGGCAATTACGCGACGAACATTCAGGCGGGCGCGGGCTATGGCTATGCGTTGCTGTGGGTTGTGTTGCTGGCCAATCTGATCGCGATGCTGTTTCAGGCGCTGTCGGCGCGGCTGGGCATCGTTACGGGCCAGAACCTGGCCGAACTGTCGCGCGATCATTTTCCGCGCCCGGGTGTCTGGGTGATGTGGGTGGTCAGCGAGGTGGCCGCGATGGCCACCGATCTGGCCGAATTTCTGGGCGGGGCGATCGGTCTGGCGCTGCTGTTCAACCTGCCGCTGATCGTCGGCATGGCGATCACCGCGATTGTGACCTACGCGATCCTGATGTTCGAAAGCAAAGGGTTCCGCCCGATGGAGCTGATCATCGGTGCGCTCGTGGGGGTGATCGGGCTGTGCTATCTGGCGGAAATCTTGATTGCGCCAGTTGATTGGGCCGCCACCGGCATGGGCATGATCACGCCGCAACTGGCCGACAGTGCGGCGCTGACGATTGCGGTGGGGATCATCGGTGCCACGGTGATGCCGCATGCGATTTACCTGCATTCCGGTCTGACGCAATCGCGCGCCGCCGTGCGCTCGCCCGCTGAACGGCGCCGGGTTTTGCGGTTTTCCAACACCGAGGTGGTGCTGGCACTGGCCGTGGCCGGGATGGTGAACATGGCGATGGTGATGATGGCGGCCTCGGCCTTTCATCAGGGCCATGCCGAGGTGGCCGAGATCGAGACCGCCTATCACACGCTGACGCCGCTGTTGGGCGCGGCCGCGGCGGGGATGTTTCTGGCCTCGCTGATTGCGTCGGGGATTTCCAGCTCGGTCGTGGGCACAATGGCCGGGCAGATGATCATGCAGGGTTTCCTGCGGGTGCGCGTGCCGATCTGGTTGCGCCGCCTGGTGACGATGGTCCCGGCCTTTGCGGTGGTGGCGATGGGCGTGAATGCGACGCAGGCCCTGGTGGTCAGTCAGGTGATCTTGTCGATTGCGCTGCCGGTGCCGATGATCGCGCTGATCGTGTTTTCCGCACGGCGCGACATCATGGGCGAATTCGTCGCCCCCCGTATCGTGCGGGGGTTGGCAGTGGTTGGTGCCGTGGTGGTTCTGGGGCTGAACTTTGTGCTGCTGGCCGATGCATTCGGCCTGCCGCTGCCGTTTCTGGCGGGCTGATCGGGCGGCGTAAACCCGCCCTGATCCCCATGGGCCCTACAGCTTTTTGAACAGACCGCTCAGGCGTTTGGCCTCGCCCTCAAGCCCCCAGGGCGGGTTCAGCACAACCATCCCCGATCCGATCATGCCGTGCCCGTCGCGGGCGGGCGGGAAGCGAACCTCGTGGATCAACGCCTCGGGGTGTTCCTCTTCCAGGCGGTTGACCATTGCACGCTGCGCACCCGAGGCGGCAACCGTGCCCGCCAGAACCGGATACCACAACGCGATGATGCCGACGTTCCATTTGCGCGCGACATGGCTGATCAGCTTCGGGATGGTCTCGTAATCAGCCTTCACCTCATAGCTCGGGTCGATCAGCAGCAGCCCGCGGCGCGGTGTCGGCGGGCATAGCGCCAGCGCCATTTCGACCCCGTCCCGCTGGTGGAAGATCCCGCCATGCGGGGCCATCGCGGTTTTGAGCGCGGCAAATTCCTGCGGGTGCAATTCGCACAGCTGGATCGTGTCGGTCGGGCGCAGCAATTGCGCGGCGACCAGCGGTGACCCGGGATAGGCGGTGGGGCCATATGCCGCGCGGGTCGCGGCCAGCGCGCGGGCATAGGGGTGATCGGGCGCGAACCATCCCAGTTTTTCGACACGGGTAATGCCCTGCGCCGCCTCGCCGGTTTTCACCGCTTCGGCCGCGTCGAGGGCATAGAGCCCGCGCCCGGAATGGGTTTCCAGATAACTGAGCGGCTTATCCTTGCGCGTCAGATACTCGAGCATCACCGACAGCAGCGCGTGCTTGTGCACATCGGCCAGATTTCCGGCGTGATAGATATGTTGATAGGACAGCATGGCACCCTCGCTTTCCCCCTCCATGCCCCGACGCGGGGCCGCAGGCAAGCGCACAAAAGAAAACGGCGGCGCCCAGGGAGGAGGAGGGGCACCGCCGTCATCGTTTCCGTCGGCCCCAGGGAGGAGGAGGGGGCCTTCGGTATTTTGGCCCGCCCTCAGGGAGGAGGAGGAGGGAGGCCTTCCCGGACCCAGGGAGGAGGAGGGGCCCGGTAGAAGATTGGCGGCACCCTCAGGGAGGAGGAGGAGAGTGCCGCCTGTAACGATCGGCCCAGGGAGGAGGAGGGGCCTTTCGTGTTCAGTTGGGCGTGGACGCCCGAATGTCGGTTCCCGCCGCGGGAAGGCGAAGTGCGGCGGCCCCAGGGAGGAGGAGGGGGCCGCCGCCTTCATCACGAGACCCCAGGGAGGAGGAGGGGGCCTTCGCTTCGGCGTCCGGCATGCCCGCTGGGCTGAAGCCGGTATCTGGTGGCGGCACCCTCAGGGAGGAGGAGGAGAGTGCCGCCGATTTCCGAGGCCCAGGGAGGAGGAGGGGCCTCAGGAACTGTGTTACTTGCCGTAGGCGGCCTCTTGGGCCACGCGGGTGATCATGGACCGGTGAATGCCCAGATCGGACAGCTCACGGGTGGACAAAGCTTGCAGTTCGCGCAGGGTCTGCCGATAGACCCGGCGCCGGGCGAGGGCTTCGGAGAGCCCCGCAAAGAGCCCGGCGAGGCCGGTCTCAGCGCTGCGGATGTCTTGGACGAGTGCCATTGCGGTTGCCTTCAAGTGGTTATGTTCTGCGATGTTCTATCGTTGTTGGGGCTAACATGGCCTTAATGCTGCGACTGCACAATGGGCCCGGCGGGCAATGCTGCTATGCAGAAAGTGCATGTCGTTTTTGAACCTGTTTTCTGCCTTTTGAGAAACTTCCCCCGCGTCATAATGGGTATTTTGTTTGCACATATTACCCGGCCCCCTTGCACCCCGCGGCAAAAACGCCACAGTCCAACCGAAATCGTGCGGAGATAGACATGTCGGTTACCAAAGAAATGGTCCTCAAAGCGCTTCGAATCGTGCCATTGCAGGGCGGTGGTGACCCTGTGTCACGCGATCTGATCCGCGCGCTGGCCGTCGAATCGGGCGTGGTTCGCTTCGTTCTGGAGGGCGATTCCCCGGAAATGCTGGAGGCGGCGCGTCCCGCAATCGAGGCTGCCGTGCGCGCATTGCCGGGGGTCACCAGCCTGTCGGTGGTCATTCCCGCAGGGCCTGCCAAGGGCATGGGGGCTGCGCCGAAAATCGGCGGCCATCCCACTCCGCAGGCCGGGCCGCTGGCCGTGGCGGGCGTGCGCAAGATCATTGCGGTCGGCTCGGGCAAGGGGGGGGTCGGAAAATCCACCGTCAGCTCGAACCTCGCGGTGGCGCTGGCGCGGGCGGGCAAGCGCGTGGGTCTGCTGGATGCCGATATCTATGGACCCAGCCAGCCGCGGATGATGGGGGTCACCAAGCGCCCCGCCTCGCCCGACGGCAAGACGATCTTGCCGCTGCAGGCGCATGGCGTGACACTGATGTCGATCGGGTTGATGCTGAAGGAAGACGAGGCGGTGATCTGGCGTGGGCCGATGCTGATGGGCGCGCTGCAGCAGATGCTGGGGCAGGTGGCCTGGGATCATTACGGCCCGCTTGATGTGCTGATCATCGACCTGCCGCCGGGCACGGGCGACATTCAGTTGACGCTGTGCCAGAAAACCAAGCTGGATGGCGCGATCGTGGTTTCGACCCCGCAAGACGTGGCGCTGCTGG
>JAQTYE010000221.1 GCA_028749255.1 Paracoccaceae bacterium
TCCATCTGGCGCAGCACGCCCATGATCTGGGCTTCGGTAAATCGTGTCTTCTTCATCGCAATCTCCTCGTTCATCCTGCCGAGAAAATTCTACTTCCGCATCCCCTTAAGATCGGGGGGGATTACCCCCCCCCGTCCCCATCTGAATCAAATGCATTCTCGTTAGCCTGTAGATAGGCTCCGGCCCCGAAGGGCATATGGTCAAACAGATATGCTTGCCTTCCTGTTATCGCGGACACGAACCCCGCCAGCCCGCCGCCGAGCGCGTGGCCCGTGAAGATGTCGGGATTGACCTTCGCGTAAAACGCCTGCGCGAGGCGGGATTGCGCGTTCAGCGTGCCTTCGCCAAGCACCCAGCCGTTGGTGATGTCCGAGCCGCCCTTGTCGGGGTCGGCGGTCAGCAAGGGGTTGTCCGTCCCGCGATAGGAGATGACGGTGGTGCCGGGGGCGATGCCCTCGACACCCTCGCCGACCGTGTAGGCGAGGGCGTAGAAGCCGGAGGATTGGGCGGAAGGCTGATTGGCATCAAGTATTACAGACGCGCCACCAATATGGCTGCCAACGCGTCCAAGGCCATCAATATCATTTCCATCCGCGTCCGTTTCACCCAGACCGTCCGAAATTCCTGCACCATACCCACAATTGTAGGCATCCATAGACAGGATCGCGAGAAAAAGTTCTTTTGAAATTGTCATGTCAATTCCTTAAAAAATCTAGGCCAGTTAACCCTAGAGGAGCGCCGCGTGACGAGAAACCGCCATGCAGGTAGCCACCGTTTAGTGGCCCCAACCACCCCAACACCCCCTCGACCACGCCCCCGGTCACCGGATCGTCGGTGATCTCCAGCGTCATCCCCCGCAGCGCCACGCCGGGGCCGAAGCTGGCCGCAAGATCGTCGGGATCGACCCGCGCCACCGTGGTCGGGTCCGCCACGTCGGCGAAGGTCACCAGCATCGGATATTGTCGGCGCGGCACCTCTCGCACCTCGCGCAGCGTCTCAAGTTGCGGCGCGACCGCCACCGGCGCCGCGCCCGGGAAGAACACCTCGAACGGGTTCGGCGCGCTCAGCAGCGCGAACAGATAGCGCCCCGGCGCCACTTCCAGCACCACCGCCTCGCCCGAATAGCTGCTTGCCGCGCCGCGCGCTTGCGGGGGCACAAACCAGCCATCGGTGAACCGCAGGCTGCGGCGCGTCACGCTCGAGGCGCTCATCGGACCCGAGGGCGTCTCGACCACCAAAGTCAGCCGCTGGTGCCAGCTCCATTTTTGCGAGCAGCCCGACAGCGCGAGAATCAGAACGAGGGGAAGCAGGCGAAGACACGATGTAAGCCTCATGCCGCGATCCTCTCCGCAAGGGCACCGAATCCGACCGGCTCCCCGCCCATGGAATGCCCGGTAAGGGTCGCGGAGCCCGTTGTCAGGTCGGTCTCGGAGGTGTCGGTCACCGCCTGAAAGACATCGGCGGCGAGGTGCGCGGCGCTCGTCAGGGATATGCCCGCGCCCTGCGCGTAGGAATTCCAGATGTCCCCGCCGGGCGCGTCGCTCCAGGGGTTGAGATCGGATGGCTCCCACAGCTTGTCCGTCCCGCGATAGGAGATGACGGTGGTGCCGGGGGCAATGCCCTCGACACCCTCGCCGGCCGTGCAGGCGAGGGCGTAGAAGCCGGCGTCGAATGCATCCTCGGAGAGATCCTGACGAAAAACCGTAGCCGTCCCTATTCGAGAACCATCTCCACCGAGGCCATCAAGATCATTTCCATTCGTATCCTCGGCACCTTCACCATCGGCTATCCCGGCCCCATAACCACGGTTGTAGGCGTCCATCGAAAGAATTGCCAAAAAGAGTTCTCTTGAGATTGCCATCTTTAATCACCTTTTGAAATCAAGGCGGTTCTGCCCCGTAGATACGACCATTATCGGGGTTCGTCTGGTTGTCGGTGCTCATCGCATTCTTTCAAATAAAATATCGCCACAAGAAATTTCCGCGCGTGCAGGAAAAACCCCGCGCGGATCAAACGATCCGCGCCCGCGCGAACTGGAAGTTCACCTTGATCTTTGCCGCCAGAATCGCGTCATGCAGCCGCCCGCTCATGAAGATCTTTTTGTAGAGCTTGGATTCGAACCACAGATCCGGTCCCTCCAGCGCCGCGGCGGTGACGGCGATAGCGCCATCCGCGAGGTTGGAAGCGCCCCACTGGTCGTGGTCAGGATGGAACACGTGGCGCAGCTGCTGGCACTGCTCGATCACCACGCTGTCCTTGATGCAGCCGAAATTCAGCAAATAGAACGGGCCCGGCAGGGGGGTGACCTTGTCGGCCTGATAGATCGGGAATTCGATCAGCCCGCCCTCGCCAAGGTCGAACTGCTTGAGCACTTCGGCCAGCTTGCCACGCACGGCGTAGAAAGGGCCAGCCATGAACAGGTCCTTCTGCCGCGCCCAGCGTTTTTCATCAAAAACATACATTGCCTCAGTAAACTCTTCGCGTTTCAGGGCGTGACCGTCGTAATGGCGGTGCATCGCAGAACGTACGTGGTTGGGGGCGACGCCAAGAATGATCGTCGGCGGCGCCCAGTCCTCGCCATAGTATTTCTCGCGGATCCCTTGCTTGTCGCCGATCACACCCTCAGTCATCACCGAACTGACCCAGACCTCTTGCGTCATCCCTAGTTCCCCTTTGCCTTCACCTGTCGAATATGCGCAGTTGCGCAGGGCGCGCGCCTTGCTGCCCTCAGATCATTGAACGGTATCCGAAGCCTGCGCGGTTTTCGTTGCCCCGAACTTCTCCAGCACCTCGGGTTCAACCATCTTTGTCACCAGCGGGTGCAGGCGCAACTCGCCGCCCTTCACCACCTGACGGAAGTTCGCCAGCACCAGCCCGGTCACCTTGCGGTCCGGCGCGATCATATCGAGCAGCCAGTTGATCTCGCCGCTCGTCCAGTCCTCGGGCGCGAGCCGCACCGGCCAGACACCCGCCTTGATCTGCTCGCGGATCTTCGCATCCACCGCTTCGGACACGCTGGCCCAGATCGCAAAGCCTGCCAGATCGGTCAAACCGGCCTCCGCCGCACGCGGCTGGGCGATCGCCAGACGGTCACGGACCATCGGATCGAGCAAGACGGGCTGCAGATCGGCAAGGCTCAGATGGCGATAGCGCGGCAGAGCCATCACCGCCATCACGAGCTTGCCGAAGGTTTCGCGCAACTGGCTGCGCAACGCCGCCATCTTCTCGATCATCTCGGGCTTGAGCGACGGGGCCTCGACAGGGTCAGCCGAGTTCTGAGCGGTCGCGCCATCCAGTTGGGTCATTCAAATCACCTGTCTTTTTATACAAGTCCATTCGTAAGCGAAGCCGATAGGCTGGCAAGAGGGAACCAGCGTCAAACCTGCCGACCAATTCATTTCAAACGGTGGACACGGCGTGACCCGCCCCATCCGACGGCGACGACGCTCTCGCCCCTCGCCGAGGGCTGAGATTATGTCCCCCAGCTTGAACCAAGGGCGGGGTCGAACGGGCAAAGCGCACGACGAGGCGGTTACCGTCGAGGCCTTCCCTGGGAACGACATGCTGATCGCCTTCGAACAGCAGCAGAAACTGGCGCTGCGAGGCGTCTAGGAAACCAGAGGGAATTCAAACAACGCCGACGAAGGTGTGGGACGTAGGGGCGGAAAGCCGACACGCGGCAGTGCGGCGTGACGGCCGCGGTGTAGCACGAAAGCAGCCGTTCGCGCATGGTGCAGCGTTTTCAGCCTTTCATCGACCTGGAGGGCGGAGAGCGGTCTGTGAGGCTGCGGCATGGCAGTAGCAGAGGAAACCAGGAAGCAGCCACTCAGGCCAACCTTAGGCTCCAGACCCATTGATTTCAGGCTTTTGGCGTGATTCAGGCTCCGCAAGGAGACCTGATCGATGAGCACTCTTTACTGGCTGACGGACGCCCAGATGGAGCGCCTGAAGGCTTTCTTTCCCAA
>JAQTYE010000222.1 GCA_028749255.1 Paracoccaceae bacterium
ATTTCATCCGCTCCGCCACATGAAAGAAAGGCCGCCCCTGCGCCACCATCAGCACAACAAAGATCCCCAGCATCAGCGGCGCCAGAAACGGCAACAACACCAGCGCCAGCGCGATATCGAAAGCCCGCTTCGAAGCGCGGATCTGCGTGGCTTTCGGACGCGCGCGCGCCGGGGGAAACCAGCCTGGCCCGAAACCACCGGGAAAGGGCCGCACAAGTGCGATACTGCGCGCAGAGGATTGCGGGATCTGGTGAGCACGGTTCATCATATCGGGAGTTTTAGCGGGCGCGCCTCTACGGAACCGTTAACGCGAGAGCGCACTTCGGACCGAGCTTTGTGCAAATTTACACAAACTGTGAGCATTTTTTGCGACTGCCGCACAGAGCGCATGGCGCCTATCTTTCCCCGAACACCGTCCATCGGAAGGAAAACCCCATGACACACCCCATCCATCCGCAAGCCCGGATCGGCCACGTCCACCTGAAAGTCGCCGATCTTGACCGCGCCATCGCCTTTTATTCCGGCGTTCTGGGCTTTGAAGTGCAGCAGCATTTCGGCAGCCAGGCGGCATTTTTGGGGGCGGGCGGGTATCATCACCACATCGGGCTGAACACCTGGGAAAGCAAAGGCGGGCGGGCGCCTGCTCCGGGCAGCACCGGGCTTTACCACACCGCATTCTTGTACCCCGACCGCGCCCAGCTGGCCGATGCGCTGCGCAGGGTTCTGGCGGCGGGGATCGAACTGGAGGGCGCGGCCGACCACGGCGTATCCGAGGCGATCTATCTGCGTGACCCCGACGGGAACGGGGTCGAACTGTATCGTGACCGCGCGCCCGAAGACTGGCCTCGGGATGCGCAGGGCAATCTGAAAATGACCAACGCGCATCTGGACCTGCACGCGCTGCTGGCCGAAGCCCCGCGCGACTGACCCGCGCCCCATGCAACCCCGTCACTCTGACGGGGGGGCGTGTCGCATCTGGACCTTGGCGCGCCAATGCGTAGACTGCGCGCCAAAGGAGACCCACCATGTCATTTGGCAAGAATATCCGCACCTGGTTCGACGGCAGCTGGCACGAAGGCGACATTCCCGTGATGCGCGCCGCCGATCATGGCATCTGGCAAGGCAGCTCTGTCTTTGATGGCGCGCGGATGTTTGACGGGCTGATCCCGGATCTGGACGCGCATTGCGCGCGCGCCAACCGTTCGGCCGCAGCGCTGATGATCACGCCGACGATCGACCCCGGCGATATGGTCGAAATGGCCCGTGAAGGGCTGCGCAAATACGCGCCGGATGCGGCCGTTTATGTCCGGCCGATGTATTGGGCGATCCACGGATCGGATCTGGGCGTGGCCCCGATGGAGGGGGTGACCGGGTTTGCCTTGTGCCTCGAAGAGGTGCCGATGCCCGCCCCCGAAGCGGCAACGACCCTGACCACCACAAGTTTCCGCCGCCCCGTGCTGGCCGATAACGTCTGCAACGCCAAGGCGGGCTGCCTGTATCCGAACAACGCACGGATGCTGGTCGAGGCCAACCGCAAGGGCTTTGGCAATGCTTTGGTGCAAGATGCGATGGGCAATGTCGCGGAAACGGCGACCGCCAACGTGTTCATGGTCAAGGATGGCGTAGTGATGACGCCGATCGCCAATGGCACCTTCCTGTCGGGCCTGACCCGGGCGCGTCACATCAAGAACCTGCGCGACAATGGGGTCGAGGTGCGCGAAGCGGTGCTGACGCTGGATGATTTCCGTGCGGCAGACGAGGTGTTCCTGTCGGGCAACTTTTCCAAGGTCACCCCGGTAACAGCGTTTGACGACGTGCGCTATGACCACGGCGCCATCACCAAACGCATCCGCGAGATGTATTGGGATTGGGCGGCCTCGTGCCCGCTGTGACGCAGCACGGTTGCCAAACGCCCGCCCCGGCGCAATGATCGGCGCAGATCAAAGGAGATCCCATGCGCAAGTTTCTGGTGGTTCTTGATGATACGCGTGAATGCCTGAACGCGATGCGCTATGCCGCGATGCGGGCCAATCATACCGGCGCGGGCGTGGCGATCTTGTCGATCATCCCGCCCGAAGAATATCAGCACTGGATCGGCGTGGCCGAGATCATGCGCGAAGAGGCCCGTGACAGGATCGAGGCGCATTTCGAGGTTTTCGCGAAATGGATGCGTGACAAGCAGGGCGTGAACCCCGAGCTGCTGATCCGCGAGGGTGAGCCGGTGATCGAAATTCTCGACGTGATCCGGCAAGATCCGCAGATCGGCGTGCTGGTGCTGGGGGCGGGCACCGACAAATCCGGCCCCGGCCCGCTGGTCACCCAGATGAGCCGCACCTCGGGCAACCTGCCGATCCCGCTGACGGTGGTGCCCGGCGACATGTCGAAAGAGCGGCTGGAAGCGATCACCTGACTCTGCGCCGATTTGGCCGACGGCAGGCGGGCCGCAATACTTGATTATTTCGCTTGGGCGCCGCATATGTGACCCAAGCCAAGGAGGCGCCGATGTTCATCCAGACCGAAACCACCCCGAACCCCGCCACACTGAAATTCCTGCCCGGTCAGACCGTGCTTGACGTCGGCACCGCCGACTTCCAAAGCGCCGAGGCCGCCGCGAAATCGCCGCTGGCGCGGCGTATCTTTGCCGTGGCGGGTGTGACCGGCGTGTTCTTCGGCTCGGATTTCGTGACGGTGACGAAAGACGCCGCGACCGCGTGGGAACATGCCAAACCGGCGATCCTGGGTGCGATCATGGAACATTTCCAATCCGGCGCCCCGGTGATGGAGGGCGAAGGCCCGGCCACCGGCGGCCACGCCGAACATTCGGGCGAAGATGGCGCCATCGTCGCGCAGATCAAGGAATTGCTTGATACCCGGGTGCGGCCTGCGGTGGCGCAAGACGGCGGCGACATCACCTTTCACGGCTTTGAACGCGGTGTGGTTTACCTGCATATGCAAGGCGCCTGCGCGGGCTGTCCCAGTTCGACCCTGACCCTGAAAATGGGCATCGAGAACCTGCTGCGTCACTACATCCCCGAAGTGACCGAGGTGCGCCCCGTTGCAAGCTGAGCGCTGGACACTGGGCTTTGACACATCGGCCGCGCATTGCGCGGCCGCTTTGTTGCATGGCAACCGCCTGATCGAGGCCCGTGCCGAAGAGATGAACAAGGGTCAGGCCGAACGGCTGATGCCGCTGCTGGACGAAATGCTGACGCGCGCGGGTATCGGTTGGCGCGATCTGGCGGTGATCGGTGTCGGTATCGGCCCGGGCAATTTCACCGGCGTGCGGATTTCGGTCTCTGCCGCGCGCGGGCTGGCGCTGGCGCTGGCGGTGCCGGCGGTGGGCGTCAGCACGCTCGACGCATTGGCCGAGGGCCAACCGCGCCCGCTGCGCGCCCAGATCGACGCCCGGCGCGACGAGGTTTATGTGCAGGACTTTACCGCGACCGGCGCCGGTACGCCGCAGATGATGCCGCGTACGCAGGCCGATACCGAGGCCGCACAGTGCGGCATTCCCCTGCGCGAAGGGATCGCACCTGCCGATCTGGCCTGCGCCATCGCCCGGCTGGCCACTGCCCGCGCGGACACGCCGCAGCCGCGCCCCGCGCCGCTTTACCTGCGTTCAGCCGATGCCGCGCCGCCGTCGGACCCGCCGCCGGTCATTCTGGACTGAGCGGATGACCCCCGACGCCCTCGCCCTTGCCGCGTTGCATGCGCGCTGTTTCACCACCCCACGGCCTTGGTCGGCGGCGGAATTCGCCGATCTTCTGGCCTCGCCCTTCAGCTTTCTATGCGCCGAATCGCACGGCTTCGTTCTGGGCCGGGTGATCGCGGGCGAAGCCGAGTTGCTGACGCTTTGCACCGCGCCCGAAGCCCGCCGTCAGGGGGCCGGCCGCGCGCTTTTGGCGCAGTTCGCCGCCGCCGCCCTTGCCCGCGGCGGTGACAGCGCCTTTCTGGAGGTGGCCGA
>JAQTYE010000071.1 GCA_028749255.1 Paracoccaceae bacterium
AACTGCTGTTCGAGGTGCATCGCACTGCGGGCAAGGTGGCCGAGCTGCTGCGCAGCTTTGGCGTGGACGAGGTGGTCGAAGGCATCGGCCGCACCGGCGTCGTCGGTGTGATCAAGGGCAAGACCGATACGGCGGGCCGCGTCGTCGGCCTGCGCGCCGATATGGATGCGCTGCCGATCCTCGAGGCGACGGGGCTGGATTACGCGTCGAAAACACCGGGCAAGATGCATGCCTGTGGCCATGACGGACATACCGCGATGCTGCTGGGGGCTGCGAAATACCTGGCCGAGACGCGCAATTTCGATGGCACTGCCGTGGTCATCTTCCAACCCGCCGAAGAGGGCGGCGGCGGTGGCCGTGAGATGGTCGAAGACGGCATGATGGACCGTTTCGGGGTGCAGGAAGTTTACGGCATGCACAACTGGCCGGGGGTGCCGGTGGGCACGTTTGCGATTCGCGAAGGCGCGATCATGGCGGCGGCCGATCAGTTTCACATCGTCGTCACCGGCAAGGGCGGGCACGCCGCCGAACCGCACGAGGCGATCGACACCACACTGGTCGCCAGCCACATCGTTGTCGCGCTGCAATCCATCGCCAGCCGCAACGTCGATCCGCTGAAACAGGTTGTGGTCTCGACCTGCACCTTCCGCACCGAATCCGAGGCGCATAACGTGATTCCGCAAACCGTGCTGCTGAAAGGCACCGTGCGCACGATGGACCCCGAGGTGCAGGAATTCGTGCAGGCGCGGCTGCGCCTGATTGCCGAGAATACCGCCGCCGCCTTTGGCGCCACTGCGGAGGTGAACTACATGCGCGGTTATCCGGTTACCGTGAACACGCCGGAAAACACCGGCTATGCGATTGATGTGGCTCGGAAAGTCTCGGGTCAGGTGAACCCGGATGTGGCCCCGCAAATGGGCGCCGAGGATTTCAGCTATATGCTCAACGTGCGCCCCGGCGCCTATATTTTCCTGGGCAACGGCGATACTGCGATGGTGCATCACCCGGCCTATAACTTCGACGATAACGCGATCCCGTTCGGTTCCAGCTGGTATGCCGGGATGGTCGAAGAGCGGATGCCCGCAGCCTGAGCGGGCGAGCAGGAGGGGCGCTGCCCCTCTTTTGCCTGCGGCAAAATTCACCCCGGGATATTTGCACCAAAGTGAAAGCGCCCGGGTTTCATCTTGGCTCAAATATCCCGGGGGGAGCGTAGCGGGGGGCGGCGCCCCCCGGCCAGCTGTTAACGCATCACCATGACCGAGCAGGGCGCGTGGCGCACAACCCGCGCCGCGGTCGAACCGATCAGGTAATCACCATAGCCCGGACGGTGCGAGGCGATGACGATGCAATCGGCGCCGATCTCAGAGGCCATATCCAGAATTTCATTGGCGGCATGGCCCTGCCGGATGACGCCCGCGCCGTTGTCGAATTCGGCGGCCAGCTTGTCCAGCTCACCTTGCAAGGTGCGTTTCAGATCGCTGGCATAGCCTTCGGGCATGTAGGAAATCGCGAATCCCGGCACATCGGCCATGACATGCAGCAAGGTCACGCGCGCCCCCGGCGCGGCCAGCGCGCGGGCGATGTTGAGGGCTGCATCGGGGTTGTGGTCCTCGTCGAAGGCGAGGGGGATGACGATATTGGAATACATCGAGGGGCTCCTTTGTCTGTTGCAGTACTGTGGCTCAAATCGGTGGCGCTTGCTTTGACGCAGGTCAGGCGAGGAACCCGTCGCGCGCCGCGATTGCGTCACGATAGGACGACGCAGGGCGTGCCATCAAGTGGCTCGGCTCATATGATACGTCCCGCCGTGCCGCTGTTTTGTTGCGCGCCCCAAGGGTGGCCATCAGCCGCCCGTATGGCTCATGTGGCGGCGCATCTGCCCGGCCACCTGCTGGCGCGAATAGTCGAAATCATGGCCCTTGGGTTTGCGGGCGATGGCGGCGCGGATCGCGGCGTTCAGATCGGCATCCTCGGCACTGGCGCGCAGCGGCGCACGCAGATCGGCCACATCTTCTTGCCCCAGACACATGAACAGCTCGCCCGTGCAGGTCACCCGCACCCGATTACAGCTTTCGCAGAAATTATGCGTGAGCGGCGTGATGAAGCCCACCCGCTGCCCGGTTTCCTCCAGCCGGACATAGCGCGCCGGGCCGCCGGTCGTTTCCGCCGTTTCGCTGAGCGTGAACCGTTCGGCCAGCCGGGCGCGGACCTGCGACAGCGGCCAGTATTGATCAAGCCGGACCTCTTCGCCCATATCGCCCATCGGCATCACTTCGATGAAGGTCAGGTCGTGCCCCTCGGCGCCGCACCAGGCGACCAGATCGAACAACTCGTCCTCGTTGAAGCCTTTCAGGGCAACGGTGTTGATCTTGACCCGCAGACCCGCGGCCTTGGCCGCCGCGATCCCTTCAAGCACCTGATCAAGACGCCCCCAGCGGGTGATCGCGGCGAATTTATCCGCATCCAGCGTATCCAGCGAGACATTGATCCGCCGCATTCCCAGCGCTGCCAGATCGGGTGCAAATCGCGCCAGTTGGCTGCCATTGGTGGTCAGCGTCAGTTCCTTCAGCGCGCCGGTTTCCAGATGCCGGGAGATGCGGCGAAAGAAGGTCAGGATGTCGCGCCGCACCAGGGGCTCGCCGCCGGTGATGCGCAGTTTCTCGACGCCCAGGCCGATGAAGGCCGAACACATCCGGTCCAGCTCTTCCAGGCTGAGCAGGTCTTTTTTCGGCAAAAACTGCATGTGCTCGGCCATGCAATAGGTGCAGCGAAAATCGCAACGGTCGGTAACCGAAACGCGCAGATAGCTGATGCGGCGGGCGAAGGGGTCGATGAGGGGCGCGTGATCCATGATCGCAAACCTAGGCCGCGCGGGGCGTGGCGGCAAGGGGGCGCGCGGGGCGATGTCGGGGGTTGTGGGGCAGGGCCGCGCGGGCTTAGGCTCGGGCCGGACAGCGGGAGGGTTTTCATGGGACTGCGCAGTTTCGGGGGTCTTGGGATGCGTGCGGGGCTGATGGGCGCGACGCTGGTGTTGGCGGACTGCGGGGCGCTGGGGCTCGGCGGCACACCGGGGGCGGCCCCCGCGCCGCTGCTGGCCGCCCCCGAGGCGGTTACGGTGGCGCCGCTGCCCAAACCCACCGCGCGCGTGGCCGAAGAGTTCGACACCACCACCCCCGCGCAACGCGCCGCAGCCGCCGCAGCGCCGCTTGCCGCCGAAACCCGGCTGGGCACCACCATTGCCAGCCTGGGCGACCCGACCGATCCGGGGTTCTGGCTGAAAACACCGCTGGTCAGCGCCCCGGCCAAGGGGCGGGTCGCGGTGGCGGGCGGGGCCTCGGCGCAGGTCGATCTGCTGCCGCTGGCCGGTGCGCCGGGCGCAGGCAGCCAGATCAGCCTGCCTGCCCTGCGCTTGCTGGGGATGGCCTTGACCGACCTGCCCGAATTGACGGTGTATCGGCAGTGATGGCCCGCGCGCTGGATCTGCCGCCGTTGTGGATGGCGCTGTTTGCGGCCTTTGGCTGGTCGATCGCGCAGGCGGTGCCGGTCGCCCTGCCATTTGGCGGGCCGATCGGGATGGCGCTGGTGGTGTGTGGCGCGGTGCTGATGGCGGCGGCGGCGGGGCAGATGGTGTGGCAGCACACCACCTTCATCCCGCGCCGTGATCCGCAGGCGCTGGTGACGACTGGTCTGTTCGCGCTGTCGCGCAACCCGATTTATCTGGCCGACGCGCTGATCCTGACCGGGCTTTTGATCGCTTGGCAGGGGCTGTTGGCGCTGCCGCTGGTGGCGGTATTCGTGGCGTTTATCACCCGGCGCTTCATTCGCGATGAAGAGGCGCGGATCGCGGCGCAGTTCGGCGATGCGTTTCACGCCTATTGCCTGCGCACCCGCCGCTGGATCTGAGGCCTTAGCGCGTCAGGATCGCAGGTCCAGCCCCCGAACGCCGCGACGCAACGAAAGATTCTGCGCCTGCGAAAAAATACCGCAGCCCCGGGGGCTTTTGCACGCTTGGCCCCCCGTGCTAAGATCTTGATAAGAAATAAGGAAGTCTTGGTATACTGTAGCACGCAAAGGTATACAATCGCCCGGTGTCACAATTGCGGCACATTTCCAAGGATTTCATAGGGCTGGGCGCTTGTGAAACTTTATTGCGCGGTGCTATTCAGGCCTTCGCCACATTTGAATCCTTCGGGCTTTCCCGGCCCGAACGGTGTGACAAGGGGGAGATGAGAGTGAAGATCGGCGCTCCGAAGGAGATTTTCGAGGGGGAATCGCGTGTCGCGATGACGCCCGATTCCGCGCTGCAGCTACAAAAGCTGGGGCACGAGTGTTTCATTGAAGCCGGTGCAGGCCATAGCGCCGGGTTCGAGGACACGGCCTATACCAAGGCCGGTGTCACCGTGATCGGGTCGGCCGCCGAATTGTTCGGCGCGGTTGATTTCGTGGTCAAGGTGCGCCCGCCGACCGAAGAGGAACTGGGGCGGCTGCACAGCGGTCAGACCCTGATTTCCTTCTTCTATCCCGCGCAAAACGCAGAGCTTTTGGCCGTGGCCGAGAAAACCGGCGCCTCTGTCATCGCGATGGATATGGTGCCGCGGATCTCGCGTGCTCAAAAGATGGACGCGCTGTCGTCGATGGCCAATATCTCGGGCTACCGGGCGGTGATCGAGGCGGGCAACAACTTCGGTCGCTTCTTCACCGGGCAGGTGACGGCTGCGGGCAAGGTGCCGCCGGCCAAGGTTTTGATCGTTGGTGCGGGTGTGGCCGGTTTGGCCGCCATTGGCGCATCGACCGCGCTGGGGGCAATGACCTTTGCCTTTGACGTGCGTCCCGAAGTGGCCGAGCAGATCGAATCGATGGGCGCTGAATTCGTCTATCTCGATTTCGAAGGCCCGGCGCAGGATGGTGCGGCCACCGGCGGATATGCCGCCCCGTCGAGCCCGGAATTCCGCGAAGCGCAGCTGAAAAAGTTCCGCGAACTCGCCCCCGATATGGACATCGTCATCACCACGGCGCTGATTCCGGGGCGTGACGCGCCGAAACTGTGGCTGGCCGATATGGTCGCCGCGATGAAGCGTGGCTCGGTTGTGGTCGATCTGGCCGCCGAGCGCGGCGGCAACTGCGATCTGACCGTGAAAGACGAAAAGATCGTCACCGAAAACGGTGTCACGGTGATCGGCTATACCGATTTCCCGTCGAAGATGGCCGCGCAAAGCTCGCAGCTGTATTCCACCAACATCCGCCATATGCTGACCGATCTGACGCCGGGCAAAGACGGCGTGATCGACCATAATATGGAAGATGACGTGATCCGTGGCGCGACCGTGACCCATCAGGGCGCGATCACCTTCCCGCCGCCGCCGCCGAAAGTCGCGGCGATTGCGGCCGCGAAGCCCAAGGAAAAAGCCAAGGAACTGACCCCGGAAGAGCGTAAGGCCGCCGATCAGGCCGCCTTCAGGAAAGCCACCCGCAGCCAGATCACGCTGCTGGCGGTGGGCACCGGGCTGTTGCTGCTGGTGGGCGCCTTCGCCCCGGCCAGTTTCATGGCGCATTTCGTGGTGTTCGTGCTGGCCTGCTTCGTCGGCTTCCAGGTGATCTGGAATGTCAGCCACTCGCTGCACACGCCGTTGATGGCGGTGACCAACGCGGTGTCGGGGATCGTGATCCTGGGCGCGCTGTTGCAGATCGGTTCCGGCAGTTGGCTGGTGGTGATCCTCGCGGCTCTGTCGGTGCTGATCGCTTCGATCAACATCGTCGGTGGCTTCCTTGTTACCCGGCGCATGCTCGCCATGTTCCAGAAATCGTAAGGGGGAGGGTGCAGTCATGACGATTGGTATCGTTTCCGCAGCCTACATTGCGGCTGCTGTTCTGTTCATCCTCTCGCTCGGCGGTCTGTCCGGGCAAGAGAGCGCCAAGCGCGCGGTGTGGTATGGGATTGTCGGCATGGGGATGGCGGTTGTGGCCACCATCTTCGGGCCGGGCGTCGGGCATTGGTTCATCATCGCGGTGATGCTGATCGGTGGCTCGGCGATGGGCTGGTATGTGGCGAAAACGGTCGAAATGACCGAGATGCCGCAGCTGGTCGCCGCACTGCACAGCTTCGTGGGTCTGGCTGCCGTGTTCATCGGCTATAACGCGCAGCTCGAACTGACCCGGGTGCAGGGTCTGGATGAGGTCGCACGTCAGGCGCTGCAAGGGTTCGCGGCGATTCTGGCGCACAAGTCCCCGGTCGAGGTCTCGATCCTGAAGGTCGAAGTGTTCCTGGGCGTCTTCATCGGCGCGGTGACCTTCACCGGCTCGGTCGTGGCCTTTGGCAAGCTGGCGGGCAAGGTGGACGGCAAGGCGAAAAAGCTGCCCGGCGGGCATGCGCTGAACGCCATCGCGGCGCTTGGGTCGCTGGCGCTTCTGGTGATGTTCATGCAAGGCGCGGGCATCTGGACGCTGATGCTGATGACGCTGCTGGCGTTCTTCATCGGCTATCACCTGATCATGGGTATCGGCGGCGCCGATATGCCGGTCGTGGTGTCGATGCTGAACAGCTATTCGGGCTGGGCAGCGGCGGCGATTGGCTTCAGCCTCGGCAACGATCTGCTGATCGTGACTGGTGCGCTGGTGGGCTCGTCGGGCGCGATCCTCAGCTACATCATGTGCAAGGCGATGAACCGTTCGTTCATCTCGGTGATCCTGGGCGGCTTTGGCGGCACCACGGGCCCGGCGATGGAAGTCGAAGGCGAGCAGGTGGCGATTGATGCCGCAGGCGTGGCCGATGCGCTGAACGACGCCGACAGCATCATCATCGTCCCGGGCTATGGTATGGCCGTGGCGCAGGCGCAAAACGCGGTCAGCGAGCTGACCTCGATGTTGCGCGGCCGTGGCAAGACCGTGCGCTTTGCGATCCACCCGGTTGCGGGCCGTCTGCCGGGGCATATGAACGTGCTTCTGGCCGAGGCGCGTGTGCCCTACGATATCGTGATGGAGATGGACGAGATCAACGACGACTTCCCCGAAACGGATGTGGTCATCGTCATCGGCTCGAACGACATCGTGAACCCGGCCGCGCAAGACGACCCGAACAGCCCCATCGCAGGCATGCCGGTGCTGGAAGTCTGGAAAGCGAAACAGGTCTTCGTGTCGAAACGCGGTCAGGGCACCGGCTATTCCGGCATCGAGAACCCGCTGTTCTACAAAGAGAACACGCGGATGTTCTACGGTGACGCCCGTAAATCGCTGGACGATCTGCTGCACCTGATCCGCAGCTGATCCGACAAAGTGTCGAAATGAATGAAAGCCCCGCCTGTTTGGCGGGGCTTTTGCATGTGTGGCGGGCAAGGGGGGCGGCCCCGTTCGGGCGTTGCCCTGTGTCCGGCTCATTTCGCCGCGCGCTGGTCCAGCGCGTCCAGCATCACCGCTTGCGTCTGGTCCAATGTGCGGTCAAGGCGCGTGCGGAATTCTGCCATTGCCGCTTCGGTCGCGCTGCGGTCGAAGGGTTGGGCGCTGCCGGTTGCGACCACGGCGGCGCGGGCGGCAACCAGATCGTGCAGCGCCGGGCGCAGGGTGGCGCCATGGGCGGCCAGCGCCGTGCGCAGATCTGCGCGGATGTCGCGCGGGAAGACCGCGCTTTGCGCCGCGGGGCCCAGCAGATCGGCACGCAGCGCGCGCAGCCGCGCCAGCGCGCCAAGGCTCAGCGCATTGCCCAGCAGCGATACCGCCAGCACCCCGATCAGCGCCATCTGCCCCCAGTTGCGTTTGCGGTTCCCGGCCATCACATCCCCCCCAGCAGCGGCAACAGATCACCCAGGGCGATCAGCGCCAGCAGATCATCGCCACCGATCCGCGGCAAAGCCGCATAGCCCAATGCCGCCATCAGCAGCAGCATCGCGCCATAGCCCGAAATCAGCGCTCCGGGATGGGCCAGCACCTCGGTGCCCCAGCGTTCCAGAGGCGCACGCGGCGGCGCGGCCAGACGGCTCAGCACGGCGCGTGACAGTGGTGCGCTGTCGGCCGGGCTCTGCGCCAGCAGTTCTGCCAGGGCCAGGTCAAACGCATCATCCTCCATGGTGTCGGTCTTTCTGTCGCTCATTGCGCATCCCCCTCGGTCAGATCGGTGCGGGCGCGCAGGGCCGCGCGGGCCCGCACCAGCAATTGTTCCACCGCGCCCGGGCTGATGCCCATCGTTGCGGCAATTTCAGCGGTATCCAGGCCCCCCGCCGCGCGCAGCATGATCGCTTGCCGTTGCCGGTCGGGCAGGGTGGCCAGCGCGTCCCGGGTGCGGGCCAGACGCCGACGCGCGCCGGTCACCTCTTCGGGGCCCGGGGCGTCATCCGCGACCTCGGGCGCGGCCTCCAACCCCAGGAACCGGCGCAGCCCGCCGCGGCGGTTTCGGTCAATGCACAGGTTGACCGCGATCTTGTAGATCCAGGTCGAAACCGCCCCGCGCGCCGGATCATAGCGCCGCGCCTGCACCCAGACACGCAAAAATACCTCTTGTGCGACGTCTTCGGCCTCTTGCGGCTGGCGCAGGTTTTGTGCGGCATAGCGTTGCACGCCGGGGCCGAACAGCGCGATCAGCCGGGCCAGCGCCGCGCGCTCGCCTTTGCCGAGCGCCACCATCAGTGCCTGTGCCTGCTGTGCCTTGTCCATGCCTGCCCGCTTTGCCCGTGCCGCGCCTCACTCTAGCGTAATTGCGCCGCCCGCAGCAGATCCCGCGGGCGGCGCCGGGATCAGTTCGTGACCACGATCTTGCGGCTGCGGGTGTTGGTCTGGCCCGAGGGACCGGTGCGGTTGACCGTGGTGCTCGACGTGCCATCCCCCGTCATGCGCAGCCGCTGCTTGCTGAGTGTCTGGCCATGCGCCGTGGTCGCGGTGGTGGTGGTGGCGCATTCCGCCGACCCCGCCTGGCGCACGCAATCGCGGTTCTTCTGGATCGTACCGCCATTGCCGCCGGTGATGGTGACATTTTGCGCGGCCGCGGGCAGGGCAACGGCAAGCGCGAGGGCGGTCAGAATCGAAAGCGGTTTCATGGGATGATATCCTTTGGGGTCCGGGGGGGGCAGGTTCAGTTTTGCGCCGCGCGCAGGAAGCGCGCGATGCGGTCGAATTCGGCGGGGCTGAGCGCGCCATCGTTATTGCGGTCGGCAAAGTCGAAACCGCGGGTCTGCGAGGTGTATTCGGCCAGCGTCAGCTGCCCGTCCTTGTTGGCATCCTGCGCCCAGATCCGGTCATCGGATTGGGCCGCCCGGCCCTGCGGCAGGGCGGCACGGGCGGCGGCGATCTCGGCGTGGGTGATCGTGCCCGAGTTGTCCGCGTCGATGGTCGCGAACATCTGCTTGCGCAACGCCAGAAACTCGGTGCGGGTGACAACTCCGTTGCCATCGGTATCTAGCCGGGTAAAGCCGGACTGTTCGGCCAGGGCGGGCAGCGCGCTCAGCCCAAGGCCCAGCAGCAGGGCCCGCGCGGGGGGAAGGGACGGTCGCATCGGGCTCTCCGTTTGGTTGCGTGATGCAAAGGGATACGAATGTGGGGCTGTTTCCCTACGCCCGGGCGTGCGATTTTGTCGCCGATGCGGGGGGATGCGCATGATTGTGCACCGTGGTATGCTGATAAAGATTTGTTATTGCTGAATATTTTTGTTTACACGCGAGGAATTCGCGCTAAGCAGAAATTTCCCGGCAGGAGAGTGTTGATGACCGTCCCGAACGATGATCACCCGTTGCGCTATGCGCTGGTCAATGAACTGCACGCGCGCCCCTTTCCGCAGTTGGGGGTGCCGAGCCATGCGATCTATCTGGCGATCAAGGAACCGCAGGATGCCGCCAACCGCGACCGGGCCCTGGATCACGCGCATCTGGTCGCGCTGCTGGCCCGCCATGGGGCGCCGCATCCCTTGCCCGGCATCACCCATTACGCCGATCAGATCGGGCGCCACACGCTGAAATGGGAAAGCCACACCGAATTCACCACCTATCTGGCGCATGCGCCGGGGGTCTCGTCGCGGCCCTTCGATCCGGCCGAAGCCGAGATGTTCCCGGCTGACTGGATCGCGGCCGCGCCCGGCAAACGCATTGCAGCAATCTCGATCCGTATCGAGGCACTGCCCGACGATCCGCTGGCCATCGCGCCGCAGCTTGAAGACTGGTTTGTCCCCGAAAGCCTGGTCTGTGCCTGGGTGCTGGAAGGGGCGGCCGTGATCGCCACCGATTTCCGTATCGACCCGGCCGGGCAGATGCGGTTCGCGGTCTTTGTGCGTCCGGGCACCGGGCCGGGGCGGGTGGGGCGCGTCGTGCAGCGGATCTGCGAATTGGAGACCTATCGTGCGATGTCGATGCTGGGGTTGGGGCGTGCACGCGCGCTGACTGCGCGGTTGAATGCGTTGGACCCGGAACTGTCCGCGTTGGTCGCGGGGATGAGCGACGACACCCACCCCGCCGAAGAAACGCTGGATCGGCTGTTGGCAATTTCCGCGGATCTGGAAAGTCTGGCGGTGCAGCACGCGTTCCGCTTTGGCGCGACCGGCGCCTATGAAGCCATCGTGAACCAGCGCGTCGAGGTGCTGCGCGAAAGCCGGTTCGAGGGGCGGCAGAAGTTTTCCGAATTCATGTTGCGCCGCTATGACCCGGCGATGCGCACGGTGAAATCCGCCGAGGTGCGGCTGCGCACGATGCTGGAACGCGCGGCACGGGCGGGCGAATTGCTGCGCACCCGGGTCGATGTGGAACGCTCGGCGCAGAACCAGGAATTGCTGGCCTCGATGGACCGGCGCGCCGATTTGCAACTGCGCTTGCAGCACACGGTCGAAGGGCTGTCAGTGGTCGCGATCAGTTATTACGCGGTCAGTCTGGCGGGCTATCTGACCTATCCGCTGGCCAAGCATTTTGGCATCGCCAAGGAAATGGCGGTGGCCGGGCTGACGCCTTTGGTGATGCTGGGCGTCTGGCTGATGGTGCGTCGGATCAAGAAGGGGATGGGCGGGCACTAAGACCCGCGCATGCAAAAGGCGCCCTGCGGGGCGCCTTTTGATTTCGCAGCGCCGCGGGCTCAGAACCCCAGCTTGCGCGCGACGATCTCGTTCACCGCCGCCGGGTTGGCCTTGCCCCCCGAGGCCTTGATCACCTGCCCGGTGAACCAGCCCGCCAGTTTCGGGTTCTGCTTGGCTTTTTCGACCTGCGCGGGGTTGGCGGCGATGATGTCATCGACCGCTTTTTCAATCGCGCCCAGATCTGTAACCTGTTTCATGCCGCGCTCGGCCACGATTTTCGCCGGATCGCCGCCCTCGGTATAGACGATTTCGAACAGATCCTTGGCGATCTTGCCCGAAATGTCGCCCGCCTTGATCAGCGCCACAATCGCGCCCAGCTGTTCGGGGCTGACCGGGCTTTGGCCGATCTCATGGCCCTCTTTCTTCAACCGGCCGAACAGCTCGTTGATCACCCAGTTCGCGGCCAGCTTGCCATCGGTGCCCTCGGCCACCTTTTCGAAATAGGCGGCGTTCTCGGCCTCGGCGGTCAGCACCGAGGCGTCATATTCGCTCAGCCCGAAATCCTTGACAAAACGCGCCTTTTTCTCATCGGGCAGCTCCGGCATGGTGGCGGCGATATCGTCGACCCAGGCCTGCTCGATTTCCAGCGGCAAAAGGTCAGGGCAGGGGAAATAGCGGTAATCATGCGCCTCTTCCTTGGAGCGCATCGACCGGGTTTCGCCCTTGTCCGGGTCATAGAGCCGGGTTTCCTGCACGATCGACCCGCCATCCTCGACAATCGCGATCTGGCGGCGCGCCTCATAGTCGATGGCCTGCTGAATGAACCGCATCGAGTTCATGTTCTTGATCTCGCAGCGCGTGCCCAGGTGGCTGAAATCCTGGGTTTCCTGATAGCGCTCATATGCGCCGGGCTTGCAGACCGAAACGTTCACATCGCAGCGCAGGTTGCCGTTTTGCATGTTGCCGTCGCAGGTGCCCAGATAGCGCAGGATCTGGCGCAGCTTGGCCACATAGGCCGCCGCTTCCTCGGGGCCGCGAATGTCGGGACGGCTGACGATTTCCATCAGCGCGACGCCGGTGCGGTTCAGGTCCACAAACGACATGTTCGGGTCCATGTCATGGATCGACTTGCCGGCGTCCTGCTCCAGATGGATGCGTTCGATGCGCACACGGCGCGCCACGCCCGGCCCCATATCGACGATGATCTCGCCCTCGCCCACGATGGGGTGATACAGCTGCGAAATCTGATAGCCCTGCGGCAGATCGGGGTAGAAGTAATTCTTGCGGTCAAAGGCCGAGAACAGGTTGATCTGCGCCTTCAGTCCCAGCCCGGTGCGCACCGCCTGCGCCACGCAGAATTCGTTGATCACCGGCAGCATGCCGGGCATCGCCGCATCCACGAAGGCGACGTTCGAATTCGGCTCCGATCCGAACAGCGTCGAGGCGCCGGAAAACAGCTTGGCGTTCGAGGCGACCTGCGCATGCACCTCCAGCCCGATCACCAGCTCCCAATCGGATTTAGCACCCGCGATCACTTTGGGTTTGGGGGTTTCAAAGGCAAGGTGGTCAAGCATGATACGGTCCTGTTTCCAGTGGGTATCCGCCTTCTAGGACAGGGGCGCACGCGGGGCAAGCCTTGGGCGCATCCGCGGGGCTGTGTGTCGGCATGGGCGGGCGGAATTTGAGTATTTATGCCAAGAAGAAGCCCTTTCATCTTGGCATAAATATCCCGGGGTCCGGGGCAGCGCCCCGGCGCGGGCCACAGGCGCCGTCTTAGCCCAGAAGTCGCGCGGTCATTTCGCCCAGATCGCGGCTCAGCCCCGGGGTGGCGGCGATCCGGGCCAGTTCGGTGCGGATCAGCGCCTGACGCCCGGCATCATAACGCACCCAGGTTTCAAACGCGGTGGACATCCGCGCCGCGGTTTGCGGGTTCAACGGATCAAGCCGGATCAGCCAGTCGGCAAAGAAGCGATAGCCCGCCCCGTCGGCGCGGTGAAATCCCGCGTGATTGGCCGCAAACCCGCCCAGCAGCGCCCGGAAGCGATTGGGGTTTTTCCATTCGAACATCGGATCGGCGGCAAGGGTTTGTGCCAGTTCGACCGCGCGTTCGGGAGGGCACAGCGCGGCCTGGGTCATGAACCACTTGTCCATCACCAGTCGGTTGTCGGCCCAGCGGGCGCGGAACCGGGCCAATGCCTCGGTTGCCTGCCCGGCGCTGACCAGCACCGCCAGCGCGCCCATGGTTTCGGTCATGTTGTCGGCCTTCGCAAACAGCGCCTGCGCGCGGGTGCCACCATCGGTGCGGTTGAGCAGGTGCAGGGCCGCCAGCCGCAGCGCGCGTTGCCCTGCGGGGGCGGCATCGGGTGTGTAGGGGCCGGGCACCGCCATTTTGTCATAGATCGCGGCCAGTGCCGTGCCGTGTCGGGTGGCCAATGCCTCCATCAGCTGCCCCCGCGCGGCATGGATCGCGGCCGGGTCGGGGGTATGGCCTGCCTCATGCAGGGCCTGCGCGATTTCATCTTCGCCGGGCAGGCGCAGGCAAAGCGCGCGGAAAGCGGGCTCGGCGGTGTCATCGGCAATCAGGCGGCCCATGGCGTCCAGATATTCGACCAAGGGGGCCGCGCCTTGCGCCATGTCCATCAGGGTCTGGCGCGCCAGATTGCGCCCGGCTTCCCAGCGGTTGAACGGGTCGGTGTCATGGGCCAGCAAAAACGCCTGCTCTGCGGGCGTGGTTGCGCGGTCCAGAACCACCGGCGCCGAAAATCCGCGCAGGATCGAGGGCACCGGGCGGGTGGCGAGGCCGGTGAAGGTGAACCGTTGCGTGGCCTCGGTCATCTCCAGCACTTGGGTCGGCACCACCTCATCGCCATTGGGCGACAGCAGCCCCACGGCAATCGGGATATGACGCGCGGGTTTTTCCGGCTGGCCCGGCGTCGGTTTGGTGTGTTGCGTGAATTCAAGCGTGTAGGTGCCGTCCGTGTAGTCTTCGGTTACGCTCAGCCGCGGCGTGCCCGCATCGGTGTACCAGCGTTTGAACTGGCTCAGATCGCGTCCCGAGCTGTCCTGAAATACCGTGATCCAGTCCTCGATCGTGCAGGCCTGCCCGTCGTGGCGCTCGAAATACAGATCGAGCGCGGCGCGATAGCCCGCATCGCCGACCAGCGTTTTCAGCATGCCCACCACCTCGGCGCCCTTTTCATAGACGGTGGCGGTGTAGAAGTTGTTGATTTCGCGGTAATGATCGGGGCGCGGCGGATGGGCCAGGGGGCCCTGATCCTCGCGGAACTGACGCGCCCGCAGCGCCGCCACATCCTCGATCCGCTTGACCGCGCCTGCGCGCATGTCGGCGGTGAAGGACTGATCGCGGAACACCGTCAGCCCCTCTTTCAGGCACAGCTGGAACCAGTCGCGGCAGGTGATGCGATTACCGGTCCAGTTGTGGAAATACTCATGCGCGATCACCGCCTCGATGCGTTCGTAATCGGTGTCGGTCGCGGTTTCGGGGCTGGCCAGAACCAGTTTGGAGTTGAAGATGTTCAGCCCCTTGTTCTCCATCGCGCCCATGTTGAAATCGTCCACGGCGACGATGTTGAAGATGTCCAGATCGTATTCGCGGCCATAGGCGGTTTCATCCCACCGCATCGAGCGTTGCAGCGCGCCCAATGCGAAATCGCAGCGGTCCTGATCGCCTGGACGGACGTAGATGTTCAGATCAACCTTACGCCCCGATTGGGTCGTGAAACTGCCCGAGGTTGCCACCAGATCACCCGCCACCAGCGCGAACAGATAGGCGGGCTTCGGCCAGGGGTCATTCCATTCGGCCCAGCCGGGGCCTTGGGCGACGGGGTTGCCATTGGACAGCAGCACCGGAAAATCGCCCTCGATGCGCACATGGAAGGGCGCCATCACATCGGGGCGGTCGGGGTAAAAGGTGATGTGCCGGAACCCTTCGGCCTCGCATTGTGTGCAATACATGCCATTCGACATATAGAGCCCCTCCAGCGTGGTATTGCCTTCGGGCGCGATCTCGACCTCGGTTTCCAGCGTGAACGGGCCTTCGGGCAGGGCGGCGGGATGGATCGTCATCCCGGCGGGCGTCAGCAGGTAATCGGCGGGTGTCAGCGGCGTGCCGTCAATTGCCGCCCCGATCAGCCGCAGATCCTCGCCATCCAGATGCAGCGCTGTGCCGGGATGCGTGGGCATCAGCGACAGCCGCGCCTGCACCCGCGTGGCCTGCGGGGCCAGCCGGAAGGTCAGCGCGACCGCGCTCAGCGTGAAGGGATAGGGGGCGTAATCGGAAAGAAGCGTGGTGCCGTCCATGGGGTCCTGCCTGTGGCTGTTTGCGGTCAAGCTAGGCCTCGGCGGGCGGCGCCGCAAGGCGGGGCTCCGCTGAAAGCACAAGCGGAAACCTGCCGCGCTTGCGTAAATTGGTAAAAAAATAATACCAAATACTGCATTCGGCCGCAGTTTTCGCTGGACAGCCCGGCGGTGCTTGGCAAAAGTGCCCGCAACCAAGGAGGGCATGATGACAACACGGGTTGATCGCGCAGGGCTGCAAGTGGCGGAACCGCTGGCCGATTTCATTGAGACGCAGGCGCTGCGGGACAGTGGTGTCACGGCCGAGGCATTTTGGGCCGGTTTTTCGGCACTGGTCCACGACCTTGCCCCGAAAAACCGCGCGCTGCTGGAAAAACGCGAGGCAGTGCAGGCACAGATCGACGACTGGCACCTGCATCATCGCGGTCAGGGCCATGATGCGGCGGCCTATAAGACGTTTCTGACCGAGATCGGCTATCTGCTGCCCGAGGGCCCGGATTTCAGCATCGAGACGCCCGAAACCGACCCGGAATTCGCCAGCGTCTGCGGCCCGCAGCTGGTGGTGCCGATCATGAACGCGCGCTATGCGCTGAACGCCGCCAATGCACGCTGGGGCAGCCTGTATGATGCGCTCTATGGCACCGATGCCTTGGGCGATCTGCCCACGGGCAAGGGCTTTGATGCGGCGCGTGGTGCCCGGGTGATTGCCCGCGCCAAGGCATTTCTGGACGACGCGTTCCCGCTGGTGTCCGGGTCCTGGGCGCAGGTCAGCCGGATCTGGGTGCAGGATGGCGGGCTGTTTGTGCAGACCGATGAGGAAACCGGGCTGGCCGACCCCGCGCAATTCGTGGGCTTTGCGGGTGATGTAGCGGCACCCACCGCCGTTGTTATGAAAAACAATGGGTTGCACGCGATTGTTGATGTGAATGCCGCGCATCCGATCGGTGCGACCGACCCGGCCGGGATCTGTGATCTGCGCCTTGAATCCGCGATTTCCTCGATCATGGATTGCGAGGATTCGGTGGCGGCGGTCGATGCCGAAGACAAGGTGCTGGCCTATTCCAACTGGCTTGGGCTGATGCAGGGCACGCTGGCCGAGCAGGTGGAAAAGGGTGGCAAGACCTTCACCCGGGCGCTGAACCCCGACTTGCAGTTTACCGCACCCGAAGGCGGCACGATCACCCTGAAAGGCCGCGCGCTGATGCTGGTGCGCAATGTGGGCCACCTGATGACAAACCCTGCGGTGCTGGACCGCGACGGTCGCGAGGTGCCCGAAGGGCTGATGGACGCGATGGTGACCACGCTGTGCGCGATGCATGATCTGGCCAAGACCGAAGGCGCGCGCAATTCGGTCACGGCTTCGGTCTATGTGGTGAAACCCAAGATGCACGGCC
>JAQTYE010000072.1 GCA_028749255.1 Paracoccaceae bacterium
TGTCCAGACCGCCGAGGCCAGCCCGAAACAGCTGTCATTGGCGACCTTGATTGCCTCGTCCACACTGTCCACCGGGATCACCGACAGCATCGGGCCAAAGATCTCTTGCTGGGCGATCTGCATGTCATTGCGGACATTGTCGAAGATCGTGGGTTCGATATAGCAACCGCCCGAATCCGCCCGTGCCTGCCGTCCGCCCAGCCGCAGATCGGCACCGTCCTGCCGGGCGGTCTCGACAAAGCCCATCACCTGCGCGGTGTGGCGGGGATCGACCAGCGCCCCCATCGTGG
Source organism: Paracoccaceae bacterium (assembly GCA_028749255.1). GTDB lineage: Bacteria > Pseudomonadota > Alphaproteobacteria > Rhodobacterales > Rhodobacteraceae > Rhodobacter. The sequence goes on from JAQTYE010000072.1 coordinate 291, forward strand.
TGGCCGGGTCCAGCGGATCGCCTGGCACGAATTCCCTGGCGGTTTCCGTCAACACCTCGATCACCTGATCATGCACGCTGCGTTCGACCACCAGACGGCTGGGGCAGGTGCACATTTCGCCCTGATTGAAAAACGCTGACCGCGCCGAAGTCCGTGCCGCATGTTCAATATCGCGATAGCTCGACAAGATCAGGTTCGGGCTTTTGCCCCCCAGTTCCAGCCCCAGCTTTTTCAGGTTCGACTGCGCCGAATATTCCATGAAATAGCGCCCGACCTGGGTCGATCCGGTAAAGAAGATGCCGTCGATATCCATGTGCAGACCCAGCGCGCGCCCGACATCGGGGCCCAGGCCGGTCACCACGTTGAACACGCCGGGTGGCACGCCGGCCTCCAGCGCCAGCTCGGCCAGACGCAGCGCCGATAACGAGGATTGTTCGGCCGGTTTGAGGATCACAGAATTGCCCATCGCCAGCGCGGGGGCCACCTTCCACGCGGCCATCAGCATTGGAAAATTCCAGGGCACCACCGCCGCGACAACGCCCAGCGGTTCCTTGGTGACCAGCGCCAGCGTATCCCGGGCGGTGGGGGCAACCTCGTCATAGATCTTGTCGATCGCCTCGCCATACCATTCGAAACAATTGGCCACCGCGCGCACGTCAATCGTGGTGCTGTCGCCAATCGGCTTGCCCATATCCAGCGTTTCCAGCAGCGCCAATTCATCGCGATGCGCACGGATCAGCTCGGCCAGGTGTTTCAGCACCGCCTTGCGCTCGGCCGGCGCGCGATGCGCCCAAGTGCCCGCGTTAAACGCCCGGCGTGCAACGGTGACCGCCTGATCGACATCGGCGGCATCCATGCGGGCGACATCGGCCAGATGGCGCCCGTCAATCGGGCTGTGCGAGGCGAAGGTCTTGCCCGACAGGGCCCCGACGCGGCGCCCGTCAATCAGGGCCTGGCCGCTGATCTGTAATCCGCGGGCCATCTCGTGCCACTGTCCTGTTGTGCGCGCGCTCATCGGTCTCTCCCTGTTTGGGTATACCGTTGAGTAAAATGATATCACATTTTGTCAAATAAATTCTGCACGGCGCCCGTGGCACGAAATTGTGCCGCAGGGGAAGCTTGTGTTTCGGAAAGAAGCTATGCGCGGGGGGCGCCTATACGGCGAAGGCGTCTTTCTGTTTGCGCAGCAAAAGCCGCCCCGAGGTGATCGAGCCGTCGCGAATATCGCTTTCGATGGCGGCGCACATGGCAATCATATCGCGCGCCCGCATCGCAGCCAGCATTTCCTTGTGACGGTCAACCACGTTGATCTTTTCGATGTTCTCGATCACCTGCCGCTGGAACGGTCCAAGCTGCAGCCAGATGCTTTCGATCAGCGGCATCACCGCCTGATAAGGGTTCAGGCAATACAGGATCTTGTGGAATTCCTGGTTCATCCGGGTCAGCGCGTCCAGATCGCGCGCGGCAATCGCGCCATCCATCCGGTCATCCAGTTCGCGCAGGCGTTCGATAATGATTTCAGATACATAGGGAAATGCACGTTCGGCCGCGTGGATTTCCAATTCGATCCGCAACTGCACCAGTTCTTCAAACCGACCGGGGCTCATTTCCGGGATCTTCAGCCGCCGGTTGCCCAGCACCTCGATGGCGTTTTCCGAACTCAGGCGTCGCACCGCTTCACGGATCGGTGTCGGGCTCAGATCAAGCTGTTGCGCCAGGCCACGGATCGTCAACGCAGTGCCGGGCCGAAAGGCCCCGACCATGACGGCGTTGCGCAACCGATAATAGGCATATTCCTGCGTCGTCATCCAGTCTTCGCGGGGGATGTCGGGGATGTCGGACTTGGTCATATGCGCGGGGGCCCAGCCTCTGAGAAATGGTCGTTCCGAAGATGACGCGCTTTGAGAGTTGACACAATGGGTCAAAATATCACATGTTTTAAAATGATATCACATTTGTAGGGGAATCGAATGACGACGGCGGAAGCGATTGCGTGGCTCGAAGAGCGTCCGGACATCGAGACGATCTTTGCGTGCATCTGCGACCTGAACGGCGTGATGCGGGGCAAACGGGTGCCTGTGGATCAGCTGGACAAGATTTTGGACGGTAGCCTGCGGATGCCGCTGTCGTTGTTGGGCATGGACATCTGGGGCGAGGATATCGAAGGCAACGAACTGGTGTTCGATACCGGCGACGCCGACGGTCTGTGCGATTTCACCGGCCGCGCGCTGAGCCCGGTGGACTGGATCAGCCGCCCCGCCGCCTTTGCACAATTGTGGATGCGGCAGGAAGACGGCAGCGATTTCCCGGGTGATCCGCGCCGGGCGCTGGCCTCGATTGTCGAACGCTTCAAGGCCCGCGGCCTGACCCCGGTGGTCGCGACCGAGCTGGAATTCTATGTCGTGGACCCCTCGCAATCCGCGCCGCAACCGCCCTGTTCGCCGGTCACCGGCAAGCGGCTGGATTCCGATGGCGCGCTGTCGCTGGACGAGTTGCAGCACTTCGATGCTTTCCTGAACGAGGTCTATGACGGCTGCCGCGCGCAGGGTATTCCGGCCGATGCGGCGATTTCGGAAAACGGCGCCGGACAGTTTGAAATCAACATGATGCATGTCGCCGACCCGTTGAAGGCCGCCGATGATGCGGTGCTGTTCAAGCGGCTGGTGCGCGGCATCGCGCGCAAGCACGGCTTTGCCGCGACCTTCATGGCCAAGCCTTATGGCGACCGCGCCGGGTCGGGGATGCATGTTCACTTCTCGCTGGTCGATGAGGCGGGCAACAACGTGTTCGACAATGGCGGCGACGAGGGCACCGAGATGCTGCGCCACGCAGTCGCCGGTCTGTTGCGCACGATGCAGGAAAACACGCTGGTTTTCGCACCGCATGAAAATTCGTTCCGGCGTCTGTTGCCGGGCGCACATGCGCCGTCCAGCGTCGCCTGGGGCTATGAAAACCGCACGGCGGCCATTCGTATTCCGGGCGGCAGCCACAAGGCGCGCCGGATCGAACACCGGGTCGCGGGGGCCGATGCGAACCCCTATCTGGTGCTGTGCTCGATCCTGGGCGGGGCGCTGATGGGGATCGAAAACGGCTGGGAACCGGCCAAGCCGATCACCGGCGACGCCTATACCCAAGACCATGCGCACCTGCCCTATGACTGGGCCTCGGCGATCGACGCGTTCAACCGCGGCAAGCATATCGAGCAGATCTATTCCAAACGTCTGAAACGGATGTTCGTGCAGTGCAAACAGCAGGAACTGAGCCGCTTCACCCGCCACGTCACCGATTTCGAATATCACTCCTATCTGGAGGCCGTCTGATGAACGCCATGACCAATCTGCAACCGCACCCCTATGCCGGAACCGGCGCGCACACGACCAGCTATTACGCGGCCTCGGCCAATCCGTCGCCGAACCGCCCCGAATTGCAGGGCGTTCAGGAAATCGACGTTTGCGTCGTGGGGGCGGGCTATTCGGGCCTGTCCACCGCGCTGCATCTGGCCGAAAAAGGCTATAAGGTCGCCATCGTCGAAGGCGCGCGGGTCGGCTGGGGCGCCTCGGGGCGCAACGGCGGGCAGATCGTGAACGGGCTGAATGCCAGTCTGCAAACGATTGAAAAACGCTATGGCAAGGATACCGCCACCTTTGTCGCCGGTCTGGTGCAAGAGGGGGGGCAGATCATCCGCGAGCGGGTGAAGACCTATGACATCAAATGCGATCTGAAAGACGGCAACGTCTTTGCCGCGCTGACCCACAAGCACATGCAGGAACTGGAAGAACGCCGCACGTTGTGGGCGGGCTACGGGCTGCACAACCAAGATATGCTGAGCCGCGACGAGATGCGCGCCCATGTCAAATCCGACCTTTATGTTGGCGGCGTGATCGACCATTCGGGCGGCCACATGCACCCGCTGAACCTGGCACTGGGCGAAGCCGCGGCATTCGAAAGCCTGGGGGGCGTGATTTATGAAATGTCGCCGGTGACTGCGGTGGACACCGACTCCGCGCGGCCCAGCGTCAAGACCGCCAAGGGCAAGATCATCTGCAAAACGCTGATCCTGTGCGGCAATGCCTATCTGGGCCATGTCGTGCCGACGTTGACCTCGCGGGTGATGCCGGTTTCGACCCAGGTGATGGCGACCAAGCCGCTGGGCGAGGCGATGGCGCGCGAGTTGATGCCCTCGGACGCCTGCGTCGAGGATGTGCGCTATATTCTGGATTACTACCGGATGTCGGCCGATAACCGTCTGCTGTTCGGCGGCGGCACGGTCTATGGCGGCGCCGATCCCAAAGACATCAAGGCGAAACTGCGCGGCAACCTGGACAAGGTGTTCCCGCAGCTGAAGGGCATCGAAATCGACTACGCCTGGAGCGGCAATTTCGCGCTGTCGTTCTCGCGCGTGCCGCAGATGGGCCGGATCGGGGCGAACACCTATTTCGCGCATGGCTACAGCGGCCACGGTGTCACCGGGTCGCATACTTTTGGCCGGATTCTGGCCGAGGCGATCAACGGTGATCTGACCCGGTTCGACGTGTTTGCCAACCTGCCGTGGTATCCGTTCCCGGGCGGGCGCATGTTCCGTGTGCCGTATTCGGTGATCGGGTCGTGGTGGTATGCCGCGCGGGACAAGCTGGGCCTGTAAGGCCCGCAAAAACTGCAAACAGGGAGATTGCAATGAAGAAACTCGCTTTGGCGGGCTGCGTTCTGATGGGCGCAGCGGGGGCCGCCGGTGCCGAAGGCACGCTGAATATCTATAACTGGTCGGATTATATCGCCGAGGACACGATTGCGAAATTCGAGGCCGAAACCGGCATCGACGTGAACTATGACGTGTTCGACAGCAACGAGGTCGTCGAGGCCAAGATGCTGACCGGGGCGACCAATTACGATATCGTCGTGCCCTCGCTGGAATTCATGGCGCGGCAGGCGCAGGCGGGTGTCTTCATGCCGATCGACAAGGCGGCGATCGGCAATTATGCCAATCTAGACCCGGAGGTCATGGCGATCATCGCCAAGAACGACCCCGACAACACCTATGGCGTGCCCTATATGATGTACACCATCGGGCTGGGTTATAACCCGGCGCGGGTGAATGAACGTCTGGGCGTCGATCATGCCGACAGCTGGGCGATGTTGTTTGACCCCGCGCAGGCCGCCAAGCTGGCCGATTGCGGCATCGCCTTGCTGGATTCGCCGTCGGAAATGACCGCGGCCGCGCTGAACTATCTGGGACTCGATCCGACCTCCGAAGACAAGGGCGATCTGGAGCAGGCAGCGGCGTTGCTGACCAGCATTCGCCCCTACATCCGGTATTTCCATTCGTCGCAATATATCAATGACCTGGCCAATGGCGATGTCTGTCTGGCGGCGGGGTATTCGGGCGATATCTTGCAGGCGCGCAACCGCGCCGAAGAGGCGGGGCAGGGCGTTGAGGTCGCCTATACCATCCCGCAAGAGGGCGCGCAGGTCGGGTTCGACATGCTGGCGATCCCGGCGGATGCCCCGCATCCCGAAAATGCGCTGAAGTTTATTGATTTCTTCCTGCGCCCGGAAATCTCGGCCGATATTTCGAACTATGTCTATTACGCCAACGCCAATACGGCCGCGACGCCGCTGGTCAACGAGGCGGTGCGCACCGATCCGGGGATCTACCCACCCGCCGAAGTGCGCGCCAAGATGTATTCGGCCAAGCCGCATAATCAGCGCTACGACCGCGCGCTGACCCGCGCCTGGACCACCATCAAGACCGGTCAGTGACACCGAAGCACTCAGGCCACCCCGTTTAGCGCGGGGTGGCCGTTTCAATCACGACAACAGGGAACAATGATGACCCAAGCCAATCTGGCCAAGGGGCTGAAGCCGTGGAATGATCCGGCGGCCGCGCCCTTCGTTCAAATCAAGAACGTCACCAAGAAATTCGGCACCTATACGGCGGTGAACGATGTCTCGCTTGATATCTATCGCGGCGAACTGTTTTGCCTGCTGGGCGGGTCCGGTTGCGGGAAATCGACGTTGCTGCGGATGCTGGCCGGGTTTGAAGGCCCGACCTCGGGACAGATCCTGATTGATGGCGAAGATCAGGCCGGCGTGCCGCCCTACAAGCGCGATACCAACATGATGTTCCAGTCCTACGCGCTGTTCCCGCATATGAGCGTGGAAAAGAACATCGCCTATGGTCTGAAACGCGACGGCGTGCCGCGCGCCGAAATCGCGACCCGGGTGACCGAGATGCTGTCGCTGGTGCAACTGGATCAATTCGCCGCGCGCAAGCCGCATCAACTGTCGGGTGGGCAACGGCAGCGGGTCGCACTGGCGCGCTCGCTGATCAAGCGGCCCAAACTGCTGATGCTGGATGAACCGCTGGGCGCACTGGACAAAAAGCTGCGCGAGGAAACCCAGTTCGAGCTGATCAAGATTCAGGAATCGCTGGGCGTGACCTTTGTCGTGGTGACCCACGATCAGGAAGAGGCGATGACCCTGTCGTCGCGGCTGGGGGTGATGACGGCGGGCAAGATCGTGCAGATCGGCACGCCGCATGACATTTACGAATATCCGCAGACCCGGTTTGTGGCGGATTTCATCGGTTCGGTGAACATGTTCGAGGGCCGGATCAAGGACGATTGCGAAGATCACGCCACGATCCATTCCGCCGATGCCGGGATCGACATTCTGGTGTCGCACGGGATCACCGGGGTCGAGGGCCAGCAGGTCGCCGTGGCGGTCCGCCCCGAGAAGATCGCGATCAGCCGCACGGCCCCGGTGGGCCTGCCCAATGTGGTGCCTGCGACGGTGGAAGAGGTCGCCTATATGGGCAATCTGTCGGTGTTCCGCGTGGTTCTGGCCAGCGGCAAGCGGGTCAAGATCAGCCAGGCCAATCTGCTGCGCTCGGATGATGATGCGATTGCGGCGGGCGAGGCGGTGTTCCTCGGCTGGGCCGGGGCGGCCAGCGTTGTGGTGATGGCATGAGTGCGTTTTTGTCCCGTTTCGCATTGCGCGGGCGCAGTCTGGTGACGGCGGTGCCCCTGCTGTGGCTGGGCCTGTTCTTCCTGCTGCCCTTTGCCGTGCTGGCCAAGATTTCACTGTCCGAGGCGGCGATTGCCCGTCCGCCCTATCTGCCGATCTGGGACTGGGCCGACGGCGTGCTGAGCTTTGCCTTCAATATCGGCAACTATCTGTTTTTGATCGAAGATCCGCTGTATCTGATGGCCTACCTCGGGTCGGTCAAAATTGCGCTGATCTCGACCGCGATCACGCTGCTGATCGGCTATCCGATGGCCTATGTCATCGCCCGCGCGCCGCAGCATCGGCGCAACCTGTTGCTGATGCTGGTGATCTTGCCGTTCTGGACCTCGTTTCTGCTGCGCGTCTACGCCTGGATCGGGTTTCTGAAAGGCAATGGCGTGATCAACAATGTGCTGATGTGGCTGGGCGTGATCAACGAGCCGCTGGTGATGCTGCAAACCGATTTCGCGGTCTATCTGGGCATCGTCTACAGCTATCTGCCGTTCATGATTTTGCCGCTTTACACCGCGCTGGTGAAGCTGGACGAAGCGCTGCTCGAGGCCTCGGCCGATCTGGGCGCGCGGCCGTTTTCGACCTTCTGGCACATCACCTTGCCGCTGTCGCTGCCCGGGGTGATCGCGGGGGCGATGCTGGTGTTCATTCCGGCGGTGGGTGAATTCGTGATCCCGGCGCTGCTGGGCGGACCCAATACGTTGATGATCGGGTCGGTCCTGTGGAACGAGTTCTTCTCGAACCGCGACTGGCCGGTGGCCGCGGCGGTGGCGATTGTGATGCTGGTCGTGCTGGTGCTGCCGATTGCGGTGCTGCGCCGGGCGCAATCCCGGGAAGAGGAGGCAAACTGATGCAACGATCCTTGTCTTTGCGGGTCGCGGCCTTTGCGGGTTTCGTATTCCTGTACGCGCCGATCCTGTCGCTGGTGATCTTCAGCTTCAACGAAAGTAAGCTGGTTACCGTCTGGGGCGGGTTTTCGACCAAATGGTATGGCGAATTGCTGAACGATCCGCAGCTGCTGGATGCCGCCTGGGTCAGCCTGAAGGTGTCCACGATCAGCGCGACGTTGGCCACGATCATCGGCACGCTGGCATCTTACGCGCTGGTGCGGTTCGGCAAGTTTCGCGGGCGGCTGACGCTCGGCGGGTTGGTGACCGCGCCTTTGGTGATGCCCGAGGTGATTATCGGCCTGTCGCTGCTGTTGCTGTTCGTGGCGCTGGAAAACCTGATCGGCTGGCCTGCCGGGCGGGGCATGGTGACTATCGTGATCGCGCATGCCACTTTTGGCGCGGCCTATGCGGCGGTGGTGCTGCAATCGCGGATGGGCAGTCTGGATATCGCCATCGAAGAGGCGGCGCAGGATCTGGGCGCGCGCCCGCTGCGGGTGTTTTGGGACATCACCCTGCCCAGCCTGGCCCCCGCGCTGATTTCGGCCTGGCTGCTGGCGTTTACGCTCAGCCTCGATGATCTGGTGATCGCCAGCTTCGTGACCGGCCCCGGCGCCTCGACCTTGCCGATGGTGATCTTTTCCAAGGTCCGTCTGGGCGTCAGCCCTGAAATCAACGCCCTGGCAACGCTGATCATTGTGGCAGTGTCTGCGGTGATTGTTGTCGCGGCGTGGCAGATGCAAAAAGCCGCGGCTGAGACGCGCTGAGGGAGATGGGCATGAAGATCGGCATCCTGCAAACCGGGCGGTCACCCGACGAGTTGCGCGCAGAGTTTGGCGATTACGACGGGCTGTTCCGGCGCTTGTTGGCCGGGCGCGGGTTCGAATTTGAAACCTGGCCGGTGCTGGACGGGATCTTCCCGCCCGGCCCCGAAGCCGCCGATGGCTGGCTGATTACCGGATCGCGTTTTGGCGTCTATGAAGATCATCCGTGGATTGCCCCGCTCGAAGATCTGATCCGCGCGATCCATGCGGCGGGCGGGCCGCTGGTGGGCATTTGTTTCGGCCATCAGATCGTGGCGCAGGCCCTGGGTGGGCGCGTCGCGAAATACGATGGTGGCTGGGCGGTGGGCGCGCAGGCCTATGAAGCGCCGGGCGGCCAGGATTGCCTGCTGGCCTGGCACCAAGATCAGGTCATCGAAAAACCCGCCGCGGCCGAGGTGGTGGGCACATCGGATTTTTGCCGCTACGCCGCGCTGCGTTACGGCGACCGGGCGCTGACCTTTCAGGCGCATCCCGAATTCACGCCCGCGTTTTTGCGCGCGCTGATCGGGGCGCGTCGGCAGGTGTTGCCGCCCGCGCTGGCCGATGCGGCCTTGGCGGGGCTGGATGGTTGCGCGCTGTCCACTGCCCCCTATGCCGATCTGATTGCGGGGTTCCTGAAACGCGACGCCTGACGCGGCGCTCTGGACCTTGGGGGCGGTTCGCGCATACTTGCGCTGCCGCCCCTGATCGCGGCACGGAGTTTCGATGGCCTTCACCCTGAAACAATTGCGGTATTTTGTGGCGGTTGCCGACATTGGCACCGTATCTGGTGCCGCGCAGGCGCTGGCGATTTCGCAATCGGCAGTGACCGAAGCGGTGCGCGAGCTGGAGGCGGATCTGGGCGTGACCCTGTTCGAACGTCACCCGCGCGGGCTGGATATCACCCACAAGGGCCATCAGTTTCTGCGTCACGCGACCGGCATTTTGTCGGGCGTGGCCGATGCACGTCAGGCCTTGTCGCACGAGACCGCGCGCCCCAAGGGGCGCCTGCATGTCGGCGCGACCTCGTTGGTGGCGGGCTATGTTCTGTCCGATATCCTGTCCCGCTTTCGCCGTGCCAACCCCGAGGTCGAGGTGACCGCGCTGGAAGACAGCGGCGAATATCTGGAACATCTGCTGGTCGGTGGCGAGCTGGACGTGGCGGTGATGGTGACCTCGAACCTGCGCGACCGGATGGCGTTGCAGACCGAAATTCTGGATGTCTCGCCCTATCAGCTGTGGCTGCCGATGGGGCATCCGCTGGCCACGCAAACCTCGGTCGGGATCGAGGATCTGGCGGGCGAGCCGATGATCATGCTGACGCTGGATGAAATCGAAGAGGCCACGCGCAAACTGCTGTCGGCCTTTGGTGCCCGCCCGCGGGTGGCATTTCGGACCCGCTCGGTCGAAGCGGTCCGCTCGCTGGTGGCGACGGGCGCGGGGATCGCGCTGTTGCCCGAGATGGTTTATCGCCCGTGGTCGCTGGAAGGCGACCGGATCGTGTCGCGCGACGTGTCGGGAAGTCTGCCGGTGGTGCAGGTCGGCGTCGTCTGGCGCAAGGGGGCGCCTTTGCCGCAGGCCGCGCGCGAATTCATCGTCGCGGCGCAAAGTCAACGCCCGCAACGATAATTTTCCGATATCGGCAAAACCGATAGCCACCTTCTGATAATTGAATTTGTGAAATCCGGCGCAGTCGATACCGTTTCGGGCAGGGGGCAGAAAAGCCTCGATCAAACAGGGAATCGACAGATGAAACAGCTTTTGAACAGCTGCGCTTCGGGTCTGGCACTGTGCGCGGCACTGAGCGGCCCGGCCTCGGCCGAAATGTTGGCGCAACTGGGCACGCCCGAGGGCAAGGTCTCGATCGTGGCCTGGCCCGGCTATCTGGAGCGCGGCGAGACCGATCCGGCCTATGACTGGGTCAGCAAATTCGAAGAAAAGACCGGCTGCATGGTCGAGATCAAATCGGCCAACACCTCGGACGAGATGGTCGCGCTGATGAACGAGGGCGGGTTCGATCTGGTCACCGCCTCGGGCGATGCTTCGCTGCGGCTGGTGGCGGGCAAGCGCGTGCAGGAAATCAACACCGCGCTGATCCCCAGCTGGTCGCGCGTCGATGACCGGCTGAAAGATGCGCCCTGGCACACGGTGGACGGTGCGCATTACGGCGTGCCCTACATGTGGGGGCCGAACGTGCTGATGTACAACTCCGAGGCCTTCCCGACCCCGCCCGACAGCTGGGACGTGGTGTTCCACGAAACCACGCTGGCCGATGGCAAGTCGAACAAGGGCCGGGTGCAGGCCTATGACGGGCCGATCCACATCGCCGATGCTGCGAATTATCTGATGGCGCATCAGCCCGAACTGGGCATCACCAGCCCCTACGAGCTGAATGAAGATCAATACAAGGCCGCGCTGGATCTGCTGCGCGGGCAGCGCGAACTGGTGTCGCGCTATTGGCATGACGCGTTCATCCAGATCGACGACTTCAAGAACGAAGGCGTGATGGCCTCGGGGTCGTGGCCGTTTCAGGTCAACCTGCTGAAGGGCGAGGGCCTGCCGATTGCCTCGACGATCCCGTCCGAAGGTGCCACCGGCTGGGCCGATACCACGATGCTGCATGTCGATGCCGAACACCCGACCTGTGCCTATCTGTGGATGGAGCACACGCTGAATTCGAACCTGCAATCGGATCTGTCGGTCTGGTTCGGCGCGGTGCCGTCGGTCCCCGAGGCCTGCACCGACGGGTCGGGCATGCAAACCGCCGAAGGTTGCTCGGCCAATGGTCTGGACGATTTCGACCGGATCAAGTTCTGGCGCACCCCGGTGTCAAAATGTGAAAGCCAAGGTGATTGTGTGCCCTATTACCGCTGGGTTTCCGACTATATCGGCGTGATCGGCGGCCGCTGATCTGCCCGGTCCGGGGGGCTGCCCCCCGGACCCCCTCTCCTGAAAGAATGACGATGACGAATGCAGTGACATTTCGGGGCGTTTCGCGCCATTTCGGACCCGTGCGCGCGGTGGATGCCGTGGATATGGAAATCCGCGAGGGCGAATTCTTCGCCATGCTGGGGCCGTCGGGGTCCGGCAAGACCACCAGCCTGCGGCTGATTGCCGGGTTCGAACAGCCGACCGCCGGCCATATCGAGATTTTTGGCGAGACCGCCGAAGGCGTGCCGCCCTATCGGCGCAACGTGAACACGGTGTTTCAGAATTACGCGCTGTTTCCGCATCTGAACGTGCGCGACAACGTGGCGTTCGGGCTGCGCGTCAAGGGCGTGCCCAAGGCCGAGCGGATGCGCGCCGCCGACGAGGCGCTGGCGCTGGTCGAGCTGGCAGGGCTGGGTGACCGCCGCGCCGGGATGCTGTCGGGCGGGCAACGCCAGCGGGTCGCGCTGGCGCGGGCCTTGGTGAACAAGCCGCGCGTGCTGCTGCTGGATGAACCGCTGGGCGCGCTGGATCTGAAGCTGCGCGAACAGATGCAGGAAGAGCTGCGCAAGCTGCAACGCGCGCTGGGCATCACCTTCGTCTTCGTCACTCACGATCAGGACGAGGCGCTGTCGATGTCGGACCGGGTCGCGGTGTTTGCCGAAGGCCGGATCCGCCAGATCGGCACCCCGGAAGAGATTTATCGCCGTCCGGCGACCCGGTTCGTGGCCGATTTCGTCGGTTCGTCGAACGTCATTCCGGCGGATTTCGCGGGCGCAGGCCCCGCCGACCGCTGGGCCAGCCTGCGCCCCGAAGACATCCGCCCCGATCCGGCAGGCCGTAACGCCACGATCACCAGCCGCGCCTTTCTGGGCCGGGTGGTCCGGCTGGGGCTGCACCTTGAAGGTCAAGACCTGACCGCGATCCTGCCCGCCGCCGACACCATTCCGATGCCGGGCGAGAGCCTGTCCATCGGCTGGGACACCGCGCGCGTGCATGTGATGGAGCCCGACGCATGAGCGCGCATGCCAGCACGACCCCCGCGATTTTCGCGCCCCGTGCCGGGATCTTGGCGCGCAGCGTGGATTGGGTGATCCGCCACCCGCGGATGTTCGTTTTCCTGATGGTGCTGCCGATCACGCTGTGGCTGGGCATCGTCTATATTGGCGCGCTGATCGCGCTGCTGATCCAGAGCTTCTTTTCGATCGACGAATTCACCGGGCTTGTGGTGCGGGAATTCACCCTGAAAACCTATGCCGAACTGCTGCGCCCGGTGAACCTTGATATCATCGTGCGCACCGCGACGATGGCGGCGGTGGTGACGGTGGCGGCGGCGATTGTGGCCTTTCCCATCGCCTATTATGCCGCGCGCTATGCCAAGGGGCGCTGGAAGGCGCTGTTCTATATCGGCGTCATGCTGCCGCTGTGGTCCAGCTATCTGGTCAAGGTCTATGCGTGGAAACTGGTGCTGGCCAAGGAAGGTATCCTGACCTGGGTCTTTGCCAAGCTGCATCTGGGCTGGCTGCTTGATGCCGCGCTGGCGTTGCCGGTGGTGGGCGGCAATTCACTGTCGGTCAGCTATATCGGCACCTTTCTGGTGTTCTTGTATGTCTGGCTGCCGTTCATGGTAATTCCAGTGCAGGCCAGCCTTGAACGCGTGCCGGGGGAATTGCTGGAGGCCGCGTCGGATCTGGGCGCCACGCCGCGCCAGAGTTTCTGGCTGGTGCTGCTGCCGCTGGCGATGCCGGGGGTTGTGGCGGGCTCGATCTTCACCTTTTCGCTGACGCTGGGCGATTACATCATTCCGCAGATCATCGGCTCGTCGCGGCTGTTCATCGGGCAGGCGGTGTATGCCCATCAGGGCACCGCGGGCAACATTCCGCTGGCTGCGGCCTTTACCGTCGTGCCGATCGTGATCATGGGCGTCTATCTGTGGGCGGCCCGCAAAATGGGGGCTTTCGATGCGCTCTGAAACCCGCGCGCCGATGGCGCTGAAACTGGCGGCGGTGGGCGGCTTGCTGTTCCTGCTGCTGCCGATTGCCCTGATCTTCCTCTATGCCTTCACCACCGAAGAAAAGAGCTATCAATTCCCGCCGCCGGGCTTCACCACGAAATGGCTGGGCGTGACGCTGGGCCGGGCCGATGTGTGGCAGGCGATGGGCCTGTCGATCAAGGTCGCGGCGATTTCCACGGCACTGGCGCTGGTGATGGGCACCTTGACGGCGGCGGCGGTGGCGCGCTCGCGCTTCTTCGGTCGCGAGGCGATTTCGCTGCTGGTCATTCTGCCGATTGCATTGCCGGGCATCATTACCGGGATTTCGCTGCGCTCGGCGTTTTCGCTGCTGGATATTCCGTTCAGCACCTGGACCATCGTTCTGGGCCACGCGACGTTTTGCATCGTGATCGTTTACAACAACGCCGTGGCGCGGTTTCGCCGCACCTCGGGGGCGCTGATTGATGCGGCGATGGATCTGGGCGCGGACGGGGTGCAGACCTTCCGTCTGGTGATCCTGCCCAATATCGCGACCGCGCTGCTGGCGGGGGGGATGCTGGCCTTTGCGCTCAGCTTTGACGAGGTGATCGTGACCACCTTCACCGCCGGTCAGCAAACCACGCTGCCGATCTGGATGCTCGAAGAACTGGTGCGCCCGCGCCAACGCCCGGTGACCAATGTGGTCGCGATGGCGGTGGTGCTGGTGACCGTGCTGCCAATTCTGGCGGCCTATTACCTGACACGCGACGGCGAACATATCGCCGGACAAGACAAATAGGGAGACGACAATGGACACCCAAATGCTGATCGGGTCCGCGCTGGTCGCGGGCACCGAAACCGAAGAGCAGGTGCTGAACCCGCGCACCGGCGAAATGATCATCTCGTTGCCCGAGGCGTCGCTGGCGCAGGTCGAGGCGGCGGTGGACGCGGCCGAGCGGGCCTTTGTCAGCTGGTCGCGCACCACGCCTGCCCAGCGGTCGGGCTATCTGCTGAAACTGGCCGACCGGATCGAGGCCGAGGCCGCAACGCTGGCCGGTCTGGAGGCGCTGAACTGCGGCAAGCCGGGCCACCTGGCATTGGGCGACGAGCTGCCCGCGATTGTCGATTGCTATCGCTTCTTTGCGGGCGCGGTGCGCTGCATGCCGGGGCCGGTGGCGGGCGAATATCTGGCCGGGCACACCTCGATGATCCGGCGCGACCCGATTGGCGTCGTGGCGTCAATCGCGCCGTGGAACTATCCGCTGATGATGATGGCCTGGAAGATCGCGCCGGCCATTGCGGCGGGCAATACGGTGGTGTTCAAACCGTCCGAACAGACGCCGCTGAGCGCGCTGAAAATGGCCACGATCTTTGCCGATATCCTGCCCGAGGGCGTGGTGAACGTGGTTCTGGGGCGCGGCGAAACGGTGGGGTCTGCTCTGATCAACCACCCGAAAGTGGCGATGATTTCGCTGACCGGCGACATTGCGACCGGGCGCAAAATTCTGGAAGCCGCGACCAAGACGGTCAAGCGCACGCATCTGGAACTGGGCGGCAAGGCGCCGGTCATTCTGTTCGATGATGCTGATGTCGAAGCGGCTATCGAAGGCATCCGGGCGTTTGGCTATTACAACGCGGGGCAGGATTGCACCGCCGCGTGTCGGATTTACGCGCAGGACGGGATTTATGAAAAATTCGTCGCGGGCCTGTCGGATGCGGTGTCCACGATCCAGCTTGGGCATGCAGATGACAGCCTGAACGAGGTCGGCCCGCTGATCTCGCCGCGCCAACGCGACCGGGTGGCGAGTTTCGTCGAACGTGCCCGCGAGGCCAATCACATCGAAATCACCGCCGGTGGCGAGATGCCCGAGGGCCCGGGGTTCTTTTATAAGCCGACGGTCATTGCGGGCGCCTTGCAAACCGATGAAATCGTGCGCCGCGAAGTGTTCGGCCCGGTGGTGTCGGTGTCGCGTTTCAGCGATGTCGAAGAGGCGGTGACCTGGGCCAATGACTCGGTCTATGGGCTGGCGTCTTCGGTCTGGACGCGCGATGTGTCCAAGGGCCTGTCGGTCGCGGCGCGGCTGCAATACGGCTGCACCTGGGTGAACACGCATTTCATGCTGACCACCGAGATGCCGCATGGCGGGATGAAGCAGTCGGGCTATGGCAAGGACATGTCGCTTTATGCGCTCGAGGATTATTCGGTCGTGCGCCATGTGATGGTCGCGCTGTAATCCAGCCCGGGCCCCGCAGGTGTATTGCGGGGCCCGGTGCATTCCCACCCGGCGTGGCAGAAACCGGCCACGGCCGGAGCGGGATATTGCCACGAAGTTTCGGCTGATCGCATCAAAAGGGTTTGCTTGGCGGTGTTTTCCGGCGACGTTTGTTGCGGCCCCGCGGGAGGCGGGGAACAGACATTCGGGAGGATGCAATGTTTAGGAGCTTCAAGCTCGGCGCTTTGGTCGCCGGGGCTATCGCCGTTTCCGCGCCGGTTGCGCAGGCCAGCGAATTCATCAACATTCTGACCGGGGGCACCTCGGGCGTGTATTACCCGCTGGGCGTGGCGCTGTCGGATATCTATGCCAAGGGGATCGAGGGCGCACGCACGCAGGTGCAATCGACCAAGGCCTCGGTCGAGAACCTCAACCTGCTGCAGGCGGGCAAGGGCGAGTTGGCCTTTGCACTGGAGGAGTCGGGCAAATACGCCTGGGAAGGCAATACCGAGTCGGCTTCAAGGCGCCGCTGAACAA
>JAQTYE010000223.1 GCA_028749255.1 Paracoccaceae bacterium
GAACAAGCTGCGTAGCCATGGCAAGAGCATGGTGGTCTGGGTGCTTCTGGCGATGCTGGTGCTGGGGCTCGGCGGGTTTGGGATGGCGAATTTCTCGGGCCGGATCAGCACCATCGGCACGGTCGGCCAAACCGAAATTGCGGTCAACGACTATGCCCGTGCGCTGCGTCAGGAAATGAACGCCGCCGCCGCCCAGATCGGGCGCCCCCTGACCATGGCCGAGGCGCAATCGCTGGGGCTTGATCGTCAGGTGCAAAGCCAACTGCTGGGGCAAGCGGCAGTGACCGAGGCAGCCCGGGTGATCGGGCTGTCGGCGGGCGATGTCGAACTGCACCGCCAGATCACCGCCGCCAAGGCGTTTCAGGGGCTGGATGGCACCTTTGACCGGGAAACCTATCGTCTGGCGCTGCGTCAGGAAGGCTATACCGAGGCGCAATTCGAAACCAAGCTGCGCGCCGATATCGCGCGGTCGATCCTGCAGGGCGCGGTCGCGGGCGGGCTGCGCGCGCCCGAGGCCACCACCAACGCCTATGCCGCCTATATCACCGAGACCCGCGATATTGCCTATGCCGAGCTGACCGAGGCCGACCTGACCACCGCCGTGGCAGACCCCACCGAAGATCAGTTGCGCGCGTTCCACACCGATCACGCGGCGCAGTTCACCAAGCCCGAGACCCGCGAAATCAGCTATGTCTGGCTGACGCCCGACATGCTGATGGGCAAGGTGCAGCTGGACGAAGACGCGCTGCGCGCCGCCTATGACAGCCGCCACGACGAATTTGTGCAGCCCGAAAAACGGCTGGTCGAAAAGCTGGTTTATCCGACGCTGGACGAGGCCAAGGCCGCAAAGGCGCGCTATGATGCGGGTCAGGCGAGTTTCGCCGATCTGGCCGCCGAGCGCGGGCTGAGCCTTGAGGACATTGACCTTGGCGAACCCGTCAAGGCCGATCTGGGCGATGCGGGCGAGGCCGTGTTTGCGCTGACCGAGCCCGGCGTCGTGGGACCGATCGAAACCGATCTGGGCCCCGCGCTTTATGCGATGAACGCGATCATCCCCGCACAGGAAACCAGTTTTGAAGAGGCCCGTGCCGAACTGTCGTCCGAGGCCGCCGCCGACCGCGCGCGCCGGATGATCGGCGACATGACCACCGATCTGGAAGATCGTCTGGCGGGCGGCGCCACGCTGGAGCAGATGGCCGCCGAAACCGACATGCAGCTTGGCCATATCGCGATGGCGCCCGATACCGATGCCGATATCGCGGGTTACGAATCCTTCCGCGAGGCCGCGCAAAAGGTCACCACCGAGGATTTCCCGGAACTGGGCAATCTGGATGACGGTGGCGTCTTTGCGCTGCGTCTGGATGGGGTGACGCCCGCCGCGCTGATCCCGTTTGACGAGGTCCGCGATCAGGTTGCCACCGCCTGGCGGGCCGCCGAGTTGACCCGGCTCAAGGCCGACCGTGCCGCCGAAATCGCCGCCGCGGTCGATGCGGGCGGCGCGCTGGGGGCGCAGGGGGTGCTGCTGACCTCGGTCGCGAAACTGCCGCGTGGCGGCTATCTGGAAGGCCAGCCGCGCGCGCTGATCGAAACCGCCTTTGCCACCGATCCGGGCAAGGCGGGCGTTGTGACCGAAGGCGACCGTGTTCTGGTGGTCACGGTCGATGCGGTGCATGCTGCCGATCCCGCCTCGGATGACGTGGCGCAGGTGCGTGACATGGCGCAGACCCAGATTTCGCAATCCATCGCCAACGATCTGTTGGATTTCTACGCCCGCGCCACCGAGGCAGAGGCAGGCATGACCATCGACGCCACCGCGATCAACGCGGTGCAGGCGCAGATGCAGTAAGGAGACCGGACGTGGTTGCACTCTCTCCCAGCTTCGAGGTGTTCGAAGCGGCCTGGGCCGAAGGCAAGAACCAGCTCGTCTATGCGCGTCTGGCCGCCGATCTGGACACGCCGGTCTCGCTGATGCTGAAACTGGCCGATGCGGCGCCCAATTCCTTCATGCTGGAATCGGTGACCGGGGGCGAATTGCGCGGGCGCTATTCGATCGTCGGCATGAAACCCGACGTGATCTGGGAGTGCCGCGGCACGCAGGCGCGCATCAACCGCGCCGCCCGCTTCGAAGAGAAGTTCGAGCCCCTGCCCGGCCATCCGTTTGAATCCCTGCGCGCACTGATCGCCGAAAGCCGCATCGAGATGCCCGACGATCTGCCCGCCGCTGCCGCTGGGCTGTTTGGCTATCTTGGCTATGACATGATCCGACTGGTCGAGCATCTGCCCAACGTCAACCCCGATCCGCTGGGCGTGCCCGATGCGGTGCTGATGCGGCCCTCGGTCGTGGCGGTGCTGGATGGGGTCAAGGGCGACGTGACGCTGTGCGCCCCCGCGTTTCAGGGCGCGGGCCTGTCGGCGCGCGCGGCCTATGCGCAGGCCGCCGAGCGGGTGATGGATGCGCTGCGCGATCTGGACCGGACCCCGGTGCAGAACCGTTCGCTGGGCGAGGCCGCACAGGTCGGGCCGCTGCGGTCGAACTTCACCCCCGAGGGCTATAAGGCGGCGGTGGAAAAGGCCAAGGATTACATCCGCGCGGGCGACATCTTTCAGGTCGTTCCGGCGCAGCGCTGGTCGGCGGATTTCCCGCTGCCGCCCTTCGCGCTCTATCGGTCGTTGCGGCGCACCAACCCCTCGCCGTTCATGTTCTTCCTGAATTTCGGTGGGTTCCAGATTGTCGGCGCCAGCCCGGAAATCCTGGTGCGGCTGCGTGAAAACGAAGTGACGATCCGGCCGATCGCGGGCACCCGTCCGCGCGGCGCCACGCCCGAGGAAGACCGCGCGCTGGAGGCCGATCTGCTGGCCGACCAAAAGGAACTGGCCGAGCATCTGATGCTGCTGGATCTGGGCCGCAACGATGTGGGCCGGGTGGCGAAGATCGGCACGGTGAAACCGACCGAGAAATTCATCATCGAACGCTATTCCCATGTGATGCATATCGTCTCGAACGTGGTGGGCGAATTGGCCGATGGTGAGGATGCGCTGTCGGCGCTGCTCGCCGGTCTGCCGGCGGGCACCGTGTCGGGCGCGCCCAAGGTGCGTGCGATGGAGATCATCGACGAGCTGGAGCCGGAAAAACGCGGGATCTACGGCGGCGGTGTCGGCTATTTCGCGGCCAATGGCGAGATGGACATGTGCATCGCGCTGCGCACGGCGGTGGTCAAGGATCAGACGCTTTATATCCAGGCCGGGGGCGGCGTGGTCTTTGACAGCGACCCCGAGGCGGAATTTCAGGAAACCGTCAACAAATCCAAGGCCCTGCGCAAGGCGGCCGAGGATGCGGGCCTGTTTGTCAGCCACGGCAACAGCTAAGGCGACACCCGGGACAGTGTGAAAAGGCGGGCCCTGGCCCGCCTTTTTCAGTTTGTCGCCCGGTGGTTCACTCGACCGATTGCAGTGCCAGCGCCGAGACCGGCGCCAAGGCCACGCTGCCCGTCGCGCCCTGCGCCCAGTTCATCAATCCCGCGACCGATTCCGGCCAGGCGCTCAGCATCACCGCGACATGACCATCACGCTGCGCCTCGAACACCGCGCGCGACAGCGTCCGTTCGATGGTCGCGGCGCGGTCGCGGTTGGTATCAAGCACACGCCACAGCACCGTCTGCGGCAGGCCTTCGGTCGCGGCCAGCTGAGATGCCGCATTCAGCCCCTGATCCTGCGTCACCAGCCCCAGCCCGTCCTGCGCCAGAATTTTGGTCAGCTGTTGCGCCAGAAGGCGGTTGTTTTGCATCACCGGGCGGGCCGGTTCGACCAGCGCCACCGCCTCGGGGACCGCAGCACGCCATGATTCCAGCGCCACCTCCAGATCGGCGGCGGTGGCCCCCTGCGGCAAGGGGGCTGCCAAAATCGCCACCTCGAACCCCGCCGCGCGATAGTCG
>JAQTYE010000073.1:0-8453 GCA_028749255.1 Paracoccaceae bacterium
CCTGGGCGCTGCCGCGCTGACCGTCGTGCGCACCAACACCCAATCGGCCGCCGGCAAAGTCGGCACCGACATGGGCAGCGTGACGGTCAACACCGCCACCAACTGATCCGGCATCCCCCGGACGCAAAGGCCGCGCATCACGCGCGGCCTTTCGCGTTTTGGCGGGGCGGCGTTCCCGGAACCCCCTCCTGACGGCCCCGCGTTCACCAATCAGAAAAAAACAATCGCCCTGAAGATGCACGTAATCCGCCCTATTCGGGCCACGATTCGGGGGCAAAACAGACCCATACCGCGACGCAGGGCCGAGCAGAGGCGCCCAAGACGCACCGCGGGCGCCCTGAAACCTGATACCTGGAGAGACCCCATGAAACTGTTCAAAATGACCCGCAAAATGTACAACGAAGAAGACGGCGCCGTGACCGTTGACTGGGTTGTGCTGACCGCCGCCGTTGTCGGCCTGGGCGCTGCCGCGCTGACCGTCGTGCGCACCAACACCCAATCGGCCGCCGGCAAAATCGGCACCTACATGGGCAGCGTGACGGTCAACACCGCCACCAACTGATCCAGCATCCCCCCGGACGCAAAGGCCGCGCATCACGCGCGGCCTTTCGCATTTTGGCGGGGCGGCACGCGGTTAGCACGGGGAAGCCCGCGTGCATCCTCGTGACGCTGAGTTAACTCTTTTGCGCCGCAATTTCGCCAACAATCCCGCCTACAGCTGATCAGAATGATGGCACTGGAGTGCAACACCAACCAATGCTTGGAGAGGTGCAAGGGAATGCTGAGTTTGTTTTGTAAATCGTCGTTCATGCGCGAAGAGGACGGTGCCGTAACTGTCGATTGGGTTGTGCTGACCGCCTCGATCGTTTCGCTGGGCATGATTGCCGGGACGATGATCTGGGGCAACACCGAGACCGCGGCCGACAGGATCGGCGGATTCATCGGGCAGCAAGAGGTCAATGACAGCCCCGATTGAGGCGTTGTAAAACGTCACCGTCCTGGCCGACATCGGTATCAGGGCGGACACCGGAGGAAACTCCGGGTTTCACAAGAAGGAATGCAAAATGCGCCTTATCGTTGTTCTGGTTCTCGCCCTTGGGGTCTGCCTTGCCGGCGCTGCCGTGTATCTGGCCCAGGGTCAGATCGCCCAGTTTCAGGCCGAAAGCAACGCACTGCGGGCAGCGCAGGCGCAAATGCCCCCTTTGACCGACATCGTGGTCGCCAAGCGTTCGCTGAAATACGGTGAGCGGTTCGGCATCGAAGACCTTGAGATGATCAAAACTCAGGCCGACAAGATGCCCGAAGGCGCCTTTCATCTGGTCGTGGCCAAACAGGGCACCCCCGAAGCCGCCTTCGCCGTGTTTCTGGAAGGTGAAACCCGGCCCCGCGCGGCGCTGCGGTCGTTCGAGGTGAATGAACCGGTCCTGACTGCGAAAATTACTCCGCCGGGCGTCGATGCCGGGATCATGGCCAATCTTGCGCCCAACATGCGGGCCTTCACGATTCAGGTCGATGTCGCCTCGGGTGTGTCGGGGTTCTTGCGCCCGGGGGACCGTGTTGATGTCTACTGGTCCGGCGCGGTGGGCAACAACCAGGTCACCAAGATGATCGACTCCAGCCTGAAGCTGATCGCCATCGACCAAAGTGCCGATGCGGATCGCTCGGAAGAGACGAAGATCGCGCGCACCGTCACGGCCGAGGTCACCCCCGAACAGGTCGCGGCACTGACGCTGGCACAATCGACGGGTCGGCTGACACTGTCGCTGGTGGGATTGCAGAATACCTCGGAGCTGGGCCCCATCGAAGTGGACCGCAACAGCATGCTGGGAATTCAACCCGAAGCCGTGACAAAGATAGAGGCCCCCAAGGTCTGCACGATCCGCAACCGCAAAGGCACCGAAGTTGTCGAGGTCGAGATCCCCTGCACGAACTGAACCCCCTGCCCGCCTCCCGCCCGGCGGGGCCCCACATTTTGCACGTTTGCGACTTTTCCGCATGAACTGCTGCCTCCAAGCGGTTGATTCTTGCAATAATTCCCCGATTGACGCATGGTGCAAAAAATAATCGGGGAAAATGCCCCTGAAACGGACGCAGATCCGGCATATGAGGCGTGATCGGAGAGGCAGGATCACAATGAAAATGAAGAATTTTCTGGCGGTATGGATGCTGGGCACCGCGCTCGGCCTGACCGTTCTTGGCCCCGCGCAGGCTGAAACCCTCCGGGTAATGTCCGGCTCCAGTTCGAGCCCGCTGAACGTGCCGATGAACCGCGCTGTTGTGGTCGAAAGCGACCAACCCTTTGCGGAATTGTCGATCGCCAACCCCGGCATTGCCGATATTCAAACGCTGTCAGATCGCACCATCTATGTGTTGGGCAAACTGCCCGGACGCACGACGATGACGATCCTGGGTGGCGATGGCAAACTGATCACCAACGTCGAGGTGCAGGTCACCCCGGACATCGCCGAGTTCAAGGAACGCCTGAAACAGATCCTGCCCGGCGAACAGATCGAAGTGCGCACGGCCAATGACGGCATCGTGCTGTCGGGAACGGTCTCTTCGACCGCGAAACTGGATCGCGCGCTGGATCTGGCGAAACGCTATGCCGGGGACCGCGTATCGAACCTGATGAGCGTGGGCGGCACACAGCAGGTCATGCTGAAGGTCCGGTTCGCGGAAATGCAGCGGTCCGTTTCGAAAAACCTGTCGGCCTCCTTGGGGGTGCGCGGGACTGTCGGCGGCGGTTCTGCCAAGACGGGCACGGCGGTTGGAACCGGGAATTTCACAGCAGACAATGCGCTGAGCGGTGCCTTCGACGACGGAAAATTCCCGATCAATTCTGGCACCACCGGCGCGCTGGGTCTGGGCTTTACCGCAGGCAATCTGGAATTCGCCGTGCTGCTGGAGGCGCTCGAATCCAAGGGCGTCGTGCGCACGCTGGCCGAACCGAACCTGACCGCCCTTTCGGGTCAGGAAGCCAAGTTTCTGGCCGGGGGCGAATATCCGATCCCGGTCGTCAGCGACAGCGGCGTGACCATCGAATACAAACCCTTCGGCGTGGAAATGGCCTTCACTCCGCGTGTCGTGGATGGCGATCTGATCAACCTGGAAATCGCCGCTGCGGTTTCGGCGATTGACACCACGGTGACGATGTCGTCGGGCGGGTTCTCGGTCAATGCGTTCAAGAAACGCGAAACCTCGACCACGGTCGAAATGCGCGACGGCGAAAGCTTTGCCATTGCAGGCCTGCTGCAAGACGACTTCACCGATCTGAACGGTCAGGTCCCGTGGCTGGGGGATGTGCCGGTTCTGGGTGCGTTGTTCCGGTCTGCCGAATATCAGCGTGCTCAGTCCGAGCTGGTGATCATTGTCACGCCGCATCTGGTCACCCCGACCCGCGGCGAGGCGCTGGCCCTGCCGACCGACCGCGTGCGTCTGCCCTCGGAGTCCGAATTGTTCCTGTTCGGCAAGACCTCTGGCACCAAGGCGCCCAAGACAGGCGCCGCGGCCGAAGTTGCCAAGCAGGATTTTTCTGGCTCCTATGGTTATGTGATGGAGTGACAGATGACGGTGCGGGGACAGAACATGCGCTTTGCGATGCTGGTTGCGGCGGCCCTGGCCCTGTCGGCCTGTGACAACGGGTTGAACAGCTTCAATTCCGAAGCGGGGCTGGACGATGGTGCGGGTGGCTTTGGCAACGCCACGATGAACAACACTCTGGTGATGAGCGGGCAGCGCGATTTCGCGATCAGCCTGACCAAACGCTTTGCCGCCGACGTGCCCAACACGGTCAATTTCGCCTTCAATTCTGCGGCTCTGGATGGTCAGGCGCAGGCCAATCTGCGCCGTCAGGCCGATTGGATCCGTCAATTCCCCGAAGTCCGCTTTCGCGTCTACGGACACACAGATCTGGTCGGCACCAACGCCTATAACAAGGCGCTGGGTCTGAAGCGGGCCCAGGCGGTGGTGGCCTATCTTTCGACCCAGGGCATTTCGCGCACCCGCCTGGAGGCGGTCGTCTCATATGGCGAGACCCAGCCGCTGGTCTATACCGACGCCCCGAACCAAGCCAACCGGCGCACCGTGACCGAGGTGTCGGGCTTTGTGAAACGGCACCCGACGGTGCTCAACGGGAAATATGCCGAGGTGATCTTCCGGCAATATGTGGACAGCGCCCAGCCTACGCAAATGACGCAAAAGCCGGTCATGGCGGCAGGAACCGGCGGCTAAGCGGCCCTCCCCACGTTCATAGTTTCGCTGCTTTTGACGGCGGGTTTTGGGAACAAAGCCTGCCGTTTGGCTTTCATCGTGTCGTAAAACCCCACAATTGGAACAATCTGGCCCCAATGTCGCCCAGATTGGCCGCGATCTTCGCCTCAGGCAGGAAAGGCATGACATCCGAGTCGTGCCCCGGATTGCGGAAGATCTGAGGATAAAGGTTGCGACCCCCCCCCAGGCTCTCGACCGCGGACCGCGCAACAAAGGACGTGAGGCAATGAGTGCAGCTCCTATTCTGAACCCTGAACCGGCGCCCATCGTGGCGTGCACGGTGTCGCGCGATGTATCGAATTTCGATCTTTTGATCGAGGATATGGAAAGCGAACTCGGCGAAAGCTGGGGCGATCTGAGCTTTGATGATGCACTGTTGTTTCTGTCGCAACCTGATGCCGAAACCCTTGAATTTGTTGCCATTGCCGTGGATAGCGAAGACGAGGACGATCTGGCGCGGATTTCCGGGATCATCACGACGGCCAAGGAAAAGGGCATTCGTGTCATCTTGATCGCCGAAGAGGTCAGCCCGATCGCGCTGCACCAATTGTTGCGTCTGGGCGCCGATGGATTTGTGCCCTACCCGCTGCCCGAAGGATCGCTGCACGAGGCGATTGAACGCCTCGGTCAGTCCGATCAAGCCCCTGCCCCGCAGGCGCCCGGCCCCCTTGCCACGGCAGAATCCCCCGCGTTCAAAGCGACGGGCGGGCGCGACGGCGTCGTTTTGCCGGTTCACGGGCTGGCCGGTGGGGTCGGCGCCTCGACCTTTGCCGTGAATTTGGCGTGGGAACTGGCGACGCTCCAGGACGGCAAGAAGAAATCCAAAGGCACCGCGCCACGCGTTTGCCTGCTGGATTTCGACTTCCAGTTCGGCTCGGCCTCGACCTATCTGGATCTGCCCCGCCGCGAAGTGGTGTTTGAAATGCTTTCGGACACCGCCGCGATGGATGGTGAAAGCTTCAGCCAGGCGCTGTTGACGTTCAACGACAAGCTGCATGTGCTGACTGCGCCCGCCGATATGCTGCCGCTCGACATCGTCACCGGCGAAGACATCGACCGGATCATCGACATGGCGCGGGCGAATTTCGACTTCGTCGTGATCGACATGCCTTCGACCGTTGTCGGCTGGACCGAGGCGGTGCTGAATCAGGCGCATGTCTATTTCGGGATGCTCGAACTTGACATGCGGTCAGCACAAAATGCGCTGCGCTTGATCCGGGCCCTGAAATCCGAAAACCTTCCGCTGGAAAAAATGCGCTATCTGCTGAACCGCGCGCCGAAATTCACGGATTTGACCGGAAAGGCGCGCGTCAAGCGGCTGGCCGAGAGCCTGGACATCTCGATTGATGTGCAGCTTTCCGATGGTGGACGGGCGATCACCCAGGCCAACGACCACGGCCTGCCGCTGGCCGCCAGCGCCGCCAAGCTGCCTTATCGCAAAGACGTTCTCAAACTCGCCCAATCCATCGCCGAACTGAACCGCGCCGTCGAAGCCGGTCAGGGCTAAGCCCGACACCAGAGGTCCCCATGTTCTCGCGTTATAAAAAACCCGACTCCGCGTCGAAAATCGCCCTCGCGAAAGCGGGTGCCGAGGTTCGCACACAGGTGACCTCTGCAACCCCCGTCGAACCTGGGCGCCCCCAGGTGCAGCGCCGCCCGTTGCAACCGTCGGCCAATGCCGCCGAGGCGATCAATGCCGACAAAGAGAAAAAGCGCAAAGAGCGGATGGGCGATCTGAAAACCGAGCTGCACAAACGGCTGCTCGAAGATCTGAACCTTGCCGCCCTGGAAACCGCCACCGAAAGCGATCTGAAAACCGAGATCGCCGCGATTGCCGCCGAAGCGATGGCTGAAATGTCCGTCGCGCTGAATTCGGCCGAACGCGCGCAACTCAACCAGGAACTTTATGACGAGGTGATGGGTCTTGGCCCGCTTGAACCGCTTCTGAAAGACGAGACCGTCAACGATATTCTGGTCAACGGCCCGCAGCAGATTTTCGTAGAACGCGCGGGCAAGTTGCAGCTGACCGACATCACCTTCAAGGACGAAAAGCACCTGCTGCGGATCATCGACAAGATCGTGTCGGCGGTGGGTCGGCGGGTCGATGAAAGCAACCCCTACGTTGACGCCCGTCTGGCCGACGGGTCGCGTTTCAACGCGATGGTGCCGCCGGTTGCGGTCGATGGTTCGCTGGTGTCCATCCGTAAATTCAAGAAAGACAAGCTGGGCATTGACGATCTGGTGCGCTTTGGCGCCCTGACCGAGGAAATGGCCGCTTATCTGCAGGCTGCCGTTTCGACCCGGTTGAACGTGATCGTGTCGGGCGGGACCGGCTCGGGGAAAACGACGACACTGAACGCGCTCAGCTCGTTCATCGACAACTCCGAACGGATCCTGACGATCGAAGACACCGCCGAATTGCAGCTGCAACAGGTGCATGTCGGCCGAATGGAAAGCCGCCCACCGAACGTCGAAGGCCGCGGCGCGGTGACCCAGCGCGACTGTCTGCGCAACGCACTGCGGATGCGCCCTGACCGGATCATCGTGGGCGAAACCCGCGGCGAAGAGGTCATCGACATGCTGCAGGCGATGAACACGGGACACGACGGGTCCATGACCACGATCCACGCCAACTCGGCGCGCGACGGGGTCAGCCGTCTGGAAAACATGATCGCGATGTCGGGCATCGAAATGCCGATCAAGGCCGTGCGCAGTCAGATCGCCAGCGCTGTGAACCTGATCGTGCAGGCAAGCCGCCTGCAGGACGGGTCGCGCCGGATGGTCTCGATCACGGAAATCACCGGGATGGAAGGCGAAGTCATCTCGATGCAGGAAATCTTTAAATACGAACGGCTTGGTCTCGCCCCCGATGGCAAGATCATCGGCCGTTTCACCGCGACCGGGGTGCGTTCGCATTTCGCCGAGCGCTTCCGCCAGTGGGGCTATGACCTGCCGGCCTCGATCTATGAACCTGTGCAGGATTAAGGAGGGCTGCGATGATTATTTCCGCAACGCCGATCATCTACGGCCTGATCTTTGTCGCCGTTCTGCTGCTGGTCGAGGGGATCTATCTGCTGGCCTTCGGCAAGTCGATCTCGCTGAATTCCAAGGTGAACCGCCGCCTGGAAATGCTCGAAAAGGGCACAAGGCGCGAAGAGGTTCTGGAGCAATTGCGCAAGGAAGCCACGCAGCACATGCAGGTGCGCGGCATCCCGCTTTATTCGCTGCTCGCCGCCAAGGCGCAAAAGGCCAATATCGCGTTTTCGCCCAAGGCGCTGATCGGGGTCATGGTGCTTTTGTGCTTCGTGGCCTTTCTGGGCCTGTCGCTGGGCACCCAGGCGGGCCTGCCCGTGCGTGTCCTGCTGGCGGTGCTGATGGGCGTCGGCGGAGTTTATTTCTGGGTCAATGGCAAGGCCAACAAACGGATCTCGATGGCCGAAGAACAGCTGTCGGACGCGGTCGAGCTGATGGTGCGGTCACTGCGCGTGGGGCACCCGCTGGCTTCGGCAATTCAGGCGGTCGCCAAGGAAATCCCGGACCCGCTGGGCACCGAATTCGGGATCATCGCCGACGAGGCCGCCTATGGCCGCAACGTGGCCGAGGCCCTGCGCGAAATGGCCGAACGGATGGATATGCAGGATTTGCGCTTCCTTGCTGTGGCGGTCTCGATCCAGCAGACCTCTGGCGGTAACCTGGCCGAGGTTCTGGATGGTCTGGCCAAGGTGATCCGGGCGCGCTTTCGCCTGTTCCGTCGGGTGCGCGCCATCACCGCCGAACCGAAATGGTCAGGCGTGTTCCTGTCGGGCTTTCCGATTGCCATTCTGGTCATCATTCAGGTGGTTGCGCCCGACTATTATGACACCGTCAAGGACACCCCTGCCTTCATCCCCGCGGCGCTGATCGTCGGCGGGCTGTTGGCCGCCAACATGCTGTTCATGAAGATCATGACCAACATCAAAGTTTGAGGTCTTATCATGGATCAAAATGCGATCACGCAGACGCTGACCGATATGATGGGGCCGATGGGGCCGCTATATGCGCTGGCCGGGGTTGGGGCAGTGCTGGTGTTGGCTACCTTGCCGCTGGTGATGCGCAAGCGCGCCGATCCGTTCGACAAACTGCGCCCGAAATCCACCACCGCGCCGGCCCCTTCGGGCAAGCGCGACGCCCGCGGCATGGGCCCG
>JAQTYE010000073.1:8463-16206 GCA_028749255.1 Paracoccaceae bacterium
AAGCAGCAAAGTCTGCGCCACGCGGCAGGTTCGGACAAGCTCGACAGATTCGCGGGCTTTCTGGAGCCGAAAACCGCGTCGGAAATGTCGGAATCCAAGAAGTGGCTGCAAAAAGCGGGCTATCGGGGCCCCAATGCCGTGCGCAACTTTCATGCGACACAGTTTGTTCTGGGGATGGGTCTGCTGTGCGTGGGATTGATCTATGTGATGATCACCAACGCCACACACGAAGTTCCGATGAGTTCGACCAACTCGCTGATGGCAGTGCTGTTGCCGGGGGTTGCGGGCTATTACGCCCCCAAACGCTGGGTCAATCAGCGCGTCAAGGCGCGGACCGCCGAGATTCAGAACGGTTTTCCCGATGCTCTTGATATGCTGCTGGTCTGTGTCGAGGCCGGGCAATCACTGGACCAAGGGATCATTCGTGTGGCCAAGGAACTGACCAGTTCCTATCCCTCGATGTCCGAAGAATTCGAGATTGTCGCCCATGAAATCAAGGCAGGCAAAGACAAGAGCACCGTTTTGCGTGCCTTTGGTGAACGCACGGGCGTGCCCGACGTGGTGTCTTTCGTCACCGTGATGATCCAGAGCCAGCAATTCGGCACCTCGATCGCCGAGGCGCTGCGGCTGTATGCGGCGGACATGCGCGACAAACGCGTGATGCGCGCCGAAGAGGCCGCCAACAAGATCCCGACCAAGATGACACTGGGCACAATGGCGTTCACCGTGCCGCCGCTGCTGATCATCCTTGTCGGCCCCTCGGTCCATGATATGCTTGAAAACTTCAAAGCGATGGGCATGTAACCGATGATGCACCCCCTGCGCGCCCGGGTTTGGGCCGCCCTTGTTGCGACGCTGACACTTGGCGTGCTGGCCGCCTGTTCACCGGGCGGCCTGTCTGCACCAAAAGACAGCCCCTATGCGCCCGGCGCGGCCCGGGGCGAGGGGGTGGACGGGTTGCTCGTCGGGCATCGGCTGATGGCGGCGGGAGAATACGAACTGGCGCTGAAGGCCTATTATCGCGCCGCAGGCACCCAGGGTGCGACCGTTGATGTGCTGTCGGCCATCGGCTCTGCCAATCTGAAGCTGGGCCGACTGGGACAAGCCGAGCAAATCCTGCGCCGTGCGACCGAGGCAGACCCCACATTCGTGCCCGCCTGGAACAACCTGGGCGTGGTGCTGATGGAAAAGGGCGACGCTGCCGAGGCCGCGCGGGTTTTCCAGACGGCCTATGCGCTGGATAGTGGCCAATCGGACTCGATCCGCGAAAACCTGCGGCTGGCCCTCGCAAAATCGCAAAAACCCGGCTATTCTGAGGCGGAAGACAAGACTTTCACGCTGGTGCGGCGCGGAGCGGGCGAGTACCTCCTTCTGACCCAGCAATGAGGCTCGAGCAAAAGGACGCAGAAACATGCGCCACCCGATCATTCTTGCGGCCCTCGCGGGCTGCGTGCTGGCCGCATCCGGCTGCATGAAGAATAATGACGCCGAGGTGTCACGCGCGCTCAAAAGCGTGAATGCCATCGACGAAACCAACCTGTCCGACATCATGCTGACGGTGGGCGACCCGCAAGAAGCAGTGAACTATTTCCAACGCTCATCCAGCGAAAACCCCGACCGGATCGACCTGAAACGCGGGCTGGCGAAATCGCTGATCCGGGCGCAGCGTCCGGCCGATGCGGCCAAGGTCTGGGTGCAGGTCACCACGATGCCCGAGGCGACGCTGGACGATCAAGTGCAGCTGGCCGATGCGCAGATCCGGTCAAACGACTGGAAAAGTGCGGAGGCCACGCTCAACAAGATCCCGCCAACGCACGAGACCTTCCAGCGCTACAAGCTGGAGGCGATGGTGGCCGACAGTAACAAGAACTGGAAAAAAGCCGACAGTTTCTATGAAACGGCCGCGGGGCTGACCACGAAGCCCGGCGGCGTGCTGAACAACTGGGGCTTTTCCAAGCTGACCCGTGGCGATGCCAAGGGGGCCGAGAAACTGTTTGCCGAAGCGCTGAGCTACGATCCCGGCGCCTTCACCACCAAGAACAATCTGGTTCTGGCGCGCGCGGCACAGCGCAAATATGACATGCCCGTCGTCGATATGACCCAGACCGAACGCGCGCAACTGCTGTATACGGCCGCGCTTTCGGCAATCAAGCAGGGCGATGTGGCGATTGGCAAGGGCTTGCTGCAAGAGGCGGTCGATACCCACCCGCAGCATTTCGAAGAGGCCGCCCGCGCGCTGGCCGCTCTGGATGCCAACGTGGCCAAGGGCTGATCCATGCTGGGCCTGTCGATCCCCACCGCCGCGCTGGTCTTTCTGGTGCTGATCACCCCGATTTGCGCCTGGGTCATCTACACCGATCTGAAATACATGAAGATCCGCAACACGGCGGTTCTGTCCTTGCTGGCGGTCTTCGCCATCGCCGGGCCGTTTTTGCTGCCGCTTGATATGTGGGCCTGGCGCTGGAGCCATTTTGCCGTGGTTCTGGCGGTGGGTATCGTGCTCAACATGGTCGCCCATTTCGGGGCCGGTGACGCGAAATTTGCCGCCGCCGCCGCGCCGTTCTTTGGCCGGGCTTACGGCGATGTGATGCTGACGCTGATCCTGTTGTCGGCATTCCTGCTGGGTGCCTTTGTCACCCACAGGCTTGCGCGGTCCATCCCGGCCCTGCGCGCCATGGCCCCCGATTGGGTCAGCTGGACGCGCAAGGATTTCCCGATGGGTCTGGCGCTGGTCGGCACGCTGTGGACCTATCTGCTGATTGTCGCCTTCATCGCCTGACGGCCCCGCCGCCTAGTCCCGCACGGGTTTCAGCAAAACATAGTCGGGGGTGCGCCGTTCTTCGATCAGGTGCCAACCCGCCGCCGTAATCGCCTTCAGAATGTCACGTCGCCGTAGCTTGGAGCTTGCACATAGCGGCACCAGCACATGATCCGCCCCCTCCAGCCCTGGGGCGCCATCATAATGCCACGGCGCCGCACCTTTCAGCGGGCGGAAATCGCCGTACAGCCACAGCGGCGACAAAAGATCGGTCACCAATATCCCGGAGCCGCCAAAGCCTGCCTCTTGCAGATCGCGGGCAGTCGTCTCCAGAAAGGCAATATAGCCGCTGGTCAGTTCGCATTCGGGCAAGGGTTCGCCATTCAGAACGGCAGGCTCGGGCCATTTCGCGTTTTCGGAATAGCGCGCATAGGGGCCATCCGTCGTCACATCCACCCGCGTCTTGACCACCTGATACATCCGCGGTCCCGGCGCCAGCAAATCGCGGTCTCCTGGCCGCATCGCCAGTAACGGCAGCGCGTTTTCGGGCGCCTTGCGAAACGGGCTAAGCGCCATATTGATTGCCGACGCAGACCCCAAGCTTAACGCGATCACGCCCACCATCGCCAAACCGTTCGCCTGCGCGGTCCCGGGACGCAAGGCAAAGGCCAGAAGCCCCAGCAAAATCAGCCATTGCGGATCATTCCCGAAGTTCTGATAGGTGATAAAGCTCAGCCCCGGCACCAGAGCGAGCAGCACAAGACCCTCGTGCATCCGCCCTGCGCGGCGCAGCAACACGACCCCGGCCAACGCCGTCAGTGTTCCCAGAATATAGGCTGGATCGGTCAACACGCCCTCAAAACTCAGCCCTGGCGCCGCCCGCGTGCTCGAATGTGCGACCGCCAACAGATCGTGCAGATAGGCAACCCAATACCCGGGCCCCAGCAGGAGCGTAAGGACGCCCATCACCACCAGACCGGCCAGCACCGCAATCCCGGCCGCGCGCAGGTCGCGCCGCAGCAGCAGCGCCAGCAGAACCGCGGGGGCCAGTGCCACAAAATAGGTCGCCTTCAACAAGGCCAGCCCGACCATCGCCAGCCCGATCAAAGCCCCATCCAGCACCGGGCGGCGCGGGCCCAGCGGCTCCAGCATCGCCAGCGGCACCGCAATATAGGTCAGCGCCCAGGCCCATCGGTTGTAATGCATCGAGATTGAATTCACCGGCCCCGCCTCGCCATGCACCAGCGCCAGACACAGCACCATGACATAGCCTGCAAAAAGCCACGCCCAACCGCCTGCAAAGCGTGACGTCGCGACCCGCAGAACCGGCCCGAACAGCACCGCCGCCAGCAACGCCTGCGCGGCCAGAAATGCGTGACCGATGCCGAACCCAGCCTTGGAAAACAGCACGATCGGCCACAGCCCCAGCAAACCAAGCGGCGTCATGAAATCAATATGCGGCTGCTGGCCCGCGTGGGCCATCCGCAGCACGATATCGACCAGATGCAGCGTGTCGCCTTCGTGCCGGCCCACCGCCAGCCCCCCGGACGACAACGGAACCCCCGCCCAGATCAGCACAAAAACCGCAAGTCCAAGCGCCAATCGCAGCGGCGGAGCCGCATGTCTGTGTCCTGCCATCCCAGCCTCTCCGCGGTTTTTCCCATTTTTGGCCACATTAGCTCTGCATGATGGCGTTGTGAATCCCATAGCGGGACAATTGCGCGCGCCATGGCGCGTAGACGCGCAAGCCCGAGGCACGAGCAGATAGGACCGCCCGATGAACATGATGGCGACAAATGTCTTGGCCCCCCAAACGCCGCGCACGCTGGCCGATGTGGGGTTGAACACGGTGATGATGCGCGATCTGCTGCTGAAAACCATGTTCCGCACCAATATGGACACGGTCACCGGGCTGTCGAAAATGATCTGTCTGCCGATCACCCTGACGCAAGAGCTGATCGACCTGTGCCGCCAGCAGCGGCTGGTCGAGGCCACCGGCACGCTGCATGCCAATTCGGGCGGCGAAATGGGGTATCAACTGGCCGATGCAGGCAAGGCGCGCGCGCTCGATGCGCTCAGCCAGTCGGAATATTATGGCGCGATGCCGGTGCCGCTCGACATGTATCGCGAACAGACCAAACGGCAGTCGATCCGCAACATTCAGCTGACACGCCAGCAACTGACGCAGGCGATGGGCCATCTGGTGTTGCCGCCCACGCTGCTGGATCAGCTGGGGCCTGCGGTCAGCTCGGGGCGTTCGATCCTGATGTATGGCCCCCCGGGCAACGGCAAATCCTCGATCTCGAACGGGATCCGCGATGCTTTGGGCGACAAGATCTACATTCCCCGCGCCATCGAATATGCGGGGCAGGTGATCACCGTCTTCGACCCGATCGTGCACACCGCCGTCACCGAACAGACGGAAGACGCATCCAGCCTGCGCAAATCCGGCAACCGCTGCGATGCACGCTATGTGATGTGTGACCGCCCGACGGTGATCACCGGCGGTGAATTGTCGCTTGATATGCTGGACCTGACCTATAACCCGACCGCGCGCACCTATACCGCGCCCTTGCAGATGAAATCCTCGGGCGGGGTGTTTATCGTCGATGACCTTGGCCGTCAGGCCGAACCACCGCAAAAACTGGTCAACCGCTGGATCGTCCCGCTGGAAGAGAACCGCGATATCCTGTCACTGCAATCGGGCGAAAAATTCGAGGTTCCCTTCGACACGCTGGTGATTTTCTCGACCAACTTCCACCCGAACGAGATTTTCGACAAGGCCGCCCTGCGCCGGATCTTTTTCAAGATCAAGATTGACGGTCCGGGCCAGTCGGATTTCCTGAAAATCTTTTCGCTGGTCGCCAAGAAACGCAAGATGCCGCTGAACGAGGCGGCGCTGTTGCATCTGCTGAAGGTGAAATACCCGGAAATCCAGAACGTCTATGCGAACTATCAACCGATCTTCCTGATCGATCAGATGATCGCGATCTGCGAATTCGAGGGTATCCCCTATCAGATGACCCCCGAACTGATCGACCGCGCCTGGGCCAACATGTTCGTGGACAATTCGATCATCGAACACTAGGCGGGGCTATTCCGCCGCCAGCAGATCGCGTTCGATGACCTGCGGCAGATAGGTTTTCGACACCGGAACCTCGGCCCCGTCACGCAGATGCAGCACCACCTTGCCCCGTTCGCGCCGCGCGCCAACAACCGCATGGTCGGCCACCCAATGCGAACGATGCACCCGCAGCCCCGGGTGACCTTCCAGCTCGGCCATGGCATCGGCAAACCGCATCAGCAGGCTGGTGGCGCCCGCCTCGGTCACCACATCGACATAGTGATCGCGGACCTGCAGCCGCACGATTGGCGCCCGCAGTGCCGGGTCCAGCCGCGTCAGCAATCGCACGGTGTCGTCGTCCTGGCCCGGATCGACAGCAACCTCCTGGTCAATCAGATCCCCGGCAGGCGGTACAACGGACGGGCCCGGGCGAAACGCATGGCGCAACGTTGACGTCGCCAAGGAAACGAAAAAGACATAAAGCGCCATTTCAGGAAAATTGGGCGCGGCAACGGCGTGCGCGTCGGTCATTTGCACTGTCAGCAACCAATAGGGCGGCGTCAAAACCAGCGTCGCCAGAACCGCAATCACCGGCGCCTCGACGACATATCGGTGCAGCCCCCAGATCTGTTGCACCAAAACCCGCAGAGCACCACCGATCAGAATGCCAAAAAAGATGATCAGCGGCCAATAGATCAACCTGGCCCCCAAGGGCATGGCCGTCAACGTGCCGAACGGCCCAGCGATCACACCGAAACTGGACATGACCGCCCAGATGATGGGCAAGACCGGTTCCGAAATTGCCCGCTTGTAAGCCTCAAATAGCGAGGTCATGCCTCTAACCTGATGTTACCGTTTACGAAACTACAGCTACCGAACCAGACTGCAAGC
This sequence comes from Paracoccaceae bacterium, assembly GCA_028749255.1. GTDB lineage: Bacteria > Pseudomonadota > Alphaproteobacteria > Rhodobacterales > Rhodobacteraceae > Rhodobacter. The sequence continues at coordinate 15,177 of JAQTYE010000073.1, forward strand.
TGCAATGGCCCCAAGCGGCATGACATACGTTAACACTCCTGCCCAAGCGCATTTAGGGCCGGACAAAAGGTCTCAGGCAGTGATTTTGCCGGATCGCAATGCCCCGGCGCAGACATCAGGCCGCGCGCCCTCGGGGCGCGGCTTACGCCGTCAGCCCTTCGGGCTCGGGCAGGCCGTTGGCGCGGCAGCAGGCGGTCAGCGTATTGGCCAAGAGGCACGCGATGGTCATCGGGCCGACGCCGCCCGGCACCGGGGTGATCGCGCCCGCCACTTCGACGGCGCTGGCGAAATCAACATCGCCCACCAGCCTGGTCTTGCCCTCGCGTTCAATCCGGTTGATGCCCACGTCGATCACCGTGGCGCCCGGCTTCACATAATCGCCGGTGATCATCTCGGGGCGGCCCACGGCGGCCACCAGAATATCGGCGCCGCGGCACACCGCCGCCAGATCGCGCGTGCGCGAATGCGCGATGGTCACCGTGCAGCTGTCGCCCAGCAGCAACTGCGCCATCGGCTTGCCGACGATATTGCTGCGCCCGACCACGACCGCGTTCAGCCCCGACAGGTTGCCCAGATGGTCGCGCAGCATCATCAGACACCCCAGCGGCGTGCAGGGCACCATCGCCTTTTGGCCGGTACCCAGCAGCCCCACGTTCGAGATATGAAACCCGTCCACATCCTTGGCCGGATCAATCGCGTTGATCACCAGATCGGCATCCAGATGGCCCGGCAGCGGCAGCTGCACCAGAATGCCATGCACCGCCGGATCGGCATTCAGCCGCCCGATCAGCGCCAGCAGATCGGATTCAGTCGTGTCCGCGGGCAGCTTGTGCTCAAAGGACCGCATGCCAACCTCGACGGTCTGCTTGCCCTTGTTGCGCACATACACTTCCGAGGCCGGGTCTTCGCCCACCAGCACAACCGCCAGCCCCGGCACGATCCCCCGCGCCGCCAGACCCGAAACCCCCTGCGCAACCTGCGCCCGAACCCGCGCCGCAAACGCCTTGCCGTCAATCCGTGTGGCCGTCAT
>JAQTYE010000074.1 GCA_028749255.1 Paracoccaceae bacterium
GGGTCGGATGCGCGAAAGCATGATTTTCACCGGGCGCGAGGTCGGCACGCTGACCAACAGCATCGGGCGGGGCTTGCGCAAGGCGTTCGACGGGTTGGTGTTTGACGGGATGAAGCTGTCGGATGCGCTGAAGGGTGTGGCGCAGACGATGTCGGACAGCGTTTATTCGGTTGCGATGAAGCCGGTGCAGAACGCGGTGGGCGGCGCGATTGCCAGTTCGATGAACGGGTTGCTGAGCGGGATGCTGCCTTTTGCCAATGGTGGCGCGTTTTCTCAGGGCCGGGTGATGCCCTTTGCCAAGGGCGGCGTGGTCAGCAGCCCGGTCAGCTTTCCGATGCGCGGGGCGACAGGGCTGATGGGCGAGGCCGGACCCGAGGCGATCATGCCGCTGACGCGGGGCGCCGATGGACGGCTGGGTGTACAGGCGGCGGGCGGACGACAGATCAACGTCGTGATGAATGTATCGACCCCCGATACGGCGGGGTTTGCGCGCAGTTCGAGCCAGATCGCGGCGCAGATCAACCGCGCACTGGCGCGCGGCCAGCGCAACAGCTGAGGAGCGAGGACAAATGGCATTTCATGACGTGCGGTTCCCGGCGAACCTGAGTTTTGGTTCGGTGGGCGGGCCCGAGCGGCGCACCGAGATCGTGACGCTGACCAACGGGTTTGAAGAGCGCAACAGCCCTTGGGTGCATTCGCGTCGGCATTACGATGCGGGCGTTGGTCTGCGCAGTCTGGATGACGTGGAGCGCTTGATCGCGTTTTTTGAGGCGCGGGCCGGGCAGTTGCATGGGTTTCGATGGAAGGACTGGGCGGATTACAAATCCTGCCCGGCCTCGCAGGCGGTGGATTATGAAGATCAACTGATTGGCACTGGCGACGGGATGACGACGGCGTTTCAGCTGCGCAAGACCTATAGCTCAGGCGGGGTGGACTATGTGCGCCCGATCACCAAGCCGGTTTTGGGCACAGTCAAGGTTGGCTTGCAAGGTGACCACCAGGCGGAGGCGGTGCATTTCGTGGTCGATACCGCAACGGGGGTGGTGATGTTCACGGAAGCCCCGGCCGAGGGAGCGCGGATCACGGCTGGGTTCGAGTTCGACGTGCCGGTGCGCTTTGACACGGATCGGATTCAGGTCTCGGTGCAGTCGTTCCAGGCGGGCGATCTGCCGCAGGTGCCGGTGCTGGAGGTGAGGATCTGATGGGCTATTCCGACGAGTTGAAGGCGCATTTGGCCGCAGGTTGCACAACAATTGCGCGGGCCTGGGCGGTGGTGCGCAAGGATGGGAAGGTATTGGGGTTCACCGACCACGATGCCGAACTGGTGTTCGAGGGGATCCGGTTTGAACCCGACAGCGGGATGACGGCGAAGGCGCTGGTGCAGGGGACGGGGCTGGCGGTGGACAATACCGAAAGCTATGGCGCGCTGAGTTCCGAGGCGATCACCGAGGCCGACATTCTGGCCGGGCGGTTCGATGGCGCGGAGGTGCGCGCCTGGATCGTGAACTGGGCCGATGTGAGCCAATCCGCGCTGACGTTTCGCGGCACCTTGGGCGAGATGACCCGTGGGGCCGGGGCATTCACGGCAGAACTGCGCGGGTTGACCGAAGCGCTGGGGGCTGCGGGGGGCTGGGTCTATCATCCGCGGTGTTCGGCGGTGCTGGGTGATGGCAATTGCCGGTTTGATCTGGGGTCGCTGGGGTATGTGACCGAGGTCGCAGCCGAGGCCATCGACGCGGCGGTGGTGTTTCGATTTGCGGCCCTGCCGGGGTTTGATGACCGCTGGTTCGAGAAGGGCCGGATCACGGTGTTGAGCGGCACGGCGGTGGGCTTGAGCGGGGTGATCAAGAATGACCGCGTTCGGGAGGATGGCATCCGCGAGATTGAGCTGTGGCAGCGGCTGGGGGCGGATGTGGCACCGGGCGATATCGTGCGGCTGGAGGCAGGGTGTGACCGACGAGCCGAGACGTGTCGGCTGAAATTCAACAACTTTCTGAATTTCCGGGGGTTTCCGCATCTGCCGGGCGAGGATTGGCTGATGAGCTACCCGGTGCAGAGCGGAACGAATGACGGCGGGAGCCTGTTTCGATGAACATGACCCCCGCGCCGGGCCTGACCGGGCTGCGGGCGCTGGCGGTGGCGCGTGACTGGGTTGGAACGCCCTATTTGCATCAGGCCTCGGTGCGGGGGGCGGGGGCGGATTGTCTGGGTCTTTTGTGCGGGATCTGGCGTGCACTGTATGGCTGCGAGATGGAGCCGATCCCGCCCTATACATCGGATTGGGCCGAACCCGCACGGGTCGAGATGCTGTGGCGGGGGTTGCGGCGGCATCTGCCCGAGGCGTCCGTGCCCGAGGCGCCGGGCCAGGTGCTGTTGTTTCGAATGCGCGCGGGTGCGGTTGCCAAACATTTGGGCATTGCGGCTCAGGTTGGGGCTAATGCCTCGTTCATCCACGCCTACACGGGACACGGGGTAGTCGAAAGCCCGCTTTCGGTACCTTGGCGGCGCCGGATCGTGGCGCGATTTCAATTTCCTGAAGGAGCCAGATGAATGGCAACAATTTTGCTTTCGGCGGCGGGGGCCGCGATTGGCGGTGGTTTTGGCGGCACGATCCTGGGCCTGTCGGGCGCGGTGATCGGACGGGCGATCGGCGCGACGTTGGGCCGAGCAATCGACCAGCGGATCCTGGGTGTGGGCGCGCAATCTGTCGAGACCGGCAAGGTCGAGCGGTTCCGGCTGTCAAGTGCAAGCGAGGGCGATGCGGTTGGCAGGGTTTGGGGGCGGATGCGCGTCGGTGGCCAGGTGATCTGGGCGACGCGGTTTTTTGAGACCAAGCGGGTGCAAAAAAGCGGCGGAAAGGGGACGCCGCGGGTCAAGATGACGAGCTACAGCTATTCGGTGAGCATGGCCCTGGCGCTGTGTGAGGGCGAAATCCTGCGGGTTGGACGGGTCTGGGCAGACGGTACCGAGGTCGATAAGTCCACGTTGAACATGCGGGTCTACACAGGAGCCGAGGAGCAGCTGCCAGATCCGAAGATCGCGGCAGTTGAAGGTCCGGGCATGGCGCCAGCCTATCGCGGGATCGCCTATGTGGTGATCGAGGATCTGGCGCTGGAGCCCTATGGCAACCGGGTGCCGCAGTTCACCTTTGAGGTGATGCGCCCGGCGCAGGGCGCGTTGATTGGCGATGTGCCCGATCTGGTGCGCGGGATCGAGGCGGTGGCGCTGATCCCTGGCACCGGGGAATACGGTCTGGCCACAACGCCGGTGGAATATGCCAGCGTCGTGGCGGGATCACAGGGAACGACGTGGCTCAATTCGCTGGGGTTCGAGCAGATGTTCGTGCCGCAGGGCGAAACGAAAGTGGTTAATCAGAACGCGCCGGGCGGTTTGACCGATTTTGCACTGTCACTGGAAACGTTGAACGAAGAGTTGCCCCGGTGCGGAGCAGCGTCATTGGTGGTGTCGTGGTTCGGCGATGATCTGCGTTGTTCGGAGTGTCAAATCAAGCCGAAGGTCAACGATCACACGGGCGATGGCAAAAACATGCGCTGGGTGGTTTCCGGTTTGGCGCGGGGGCAGGCCGAACTGGTGCCCGAGCTGGACGGGCAGGATGTCTATGGCGGCACGCCTGCGGATGCGGCGGTGATCGAGGCGATCACAGCGTTGCGCGCGGCGGGCAAGGCCGTGACCTTTTACCCGTTCATTCTGATGGAGCAACTGGCGGGCAACCTGCGCAGCGATCCCTGGACCGGAGAGGAGAGCCAGCCTGCTCTGCCTTGGCGCGGACGAATTACGCTGTCCGTGGCACCGGGGCGCGTGGGGAGCCCGGATCGTTCGACTGTGGCCGAAGAGGAGGTGTCGTGGTTCTTTGGCACTGTCCAGCCCGGTGATTTCTCGGTTCTTGATGGCAAGGTGATCTATAGCGGCCCAGAGGAATGGTCGATGCGCCGCTTCATCCTTCATTACGCGCATTTGTGCGCGTTGGCGGGGGGCGTGGACGCGTTTTGCATCGGCACCGAGATGGTTGGACTGACGCAGATCCGCGGTGCGGGTGACGCATTCCCGGCGGTTGTGGCGTTCCGGCAGTTGGCGGCCGAGGTGAAGGCCATTCTGGGTGCGAATTGCAAGATCAGCTATGCTGCGGACTGGAGCGAATATTTCGGCTATACCACCGCTGAAGGTGACCGTTATTTCCATCTTGATCCGTTGTGGGCCGATGCGAATATCGACTTTATCGGCATCGACAATTACATGCCGCTGTCGGATTGGCGCGATGGCGAGGATCATCTGGATGCTGGTTGGGGAGCGATTTACAACCTTGATTACCTGAAAGCCAATATCGCCGGGGGCGAGGGCTATGACTGGTATTACGCGCATGACGAACACCGCAAGGCGCAGATCCGCACGCCAATCACGGATGTGGAGTATGACGAGCCCTGGATTTGGCGGGGCAAGGACCTGCGCGGCTGGTGGGAAAACCTGCATTATGACCGTATCGGCGGGGTGCGTGCGGACGCGCCGACCGATTGGGAGCCACAATCGAAGCCGATCTGGTTCACCGAGATGGGCTGTGCGGCGATCAACAAGGGCACCAATCAACCCAACAAGTTTCTGGACCCGAAAAGTTCGGAATCGCAGCCGCCCTATTTTTCGGATGGGCGCCGCGATGAGTTGATCCAGATGCAATATCTGCGGGCGACGGTTGATTTTTGGGGAGATGAGGCGAATAATCCGACCTCGGAAAGCTATGCAGGGCCGATGGTGGATATGAGCCGGGCCCACGTTTGGGCTTGGGATACCCGGCCCTTTCCACAATTTCCGGCCAATGACGCCCTATGGTCGGATGCGGCGAACTATCCGCGCGGTCACTGGATTTCTGGGCGGGCGAGTTCGCAGCCGCTGGCCAGTGTCGTGGCCGAGATCTGTGAGTTGTCAGGGCTGCACGACATTGACGCAAGCGGACTGTATGGTGTGGTGCGCGGTTATGCGATGAACGGCGGGCAGACCGGGCGCAGCGGGTTGCAATCGCTGATGCTGGCCTATGGGTTCGAGGCGCTGGAACGCGACGGCAAGGTGGTGTTCCGTATGCGTGATGGTCGTGTCGATGTGGCGCTGAATCAGTTGGATCTGGCGCTGGGCGAGAGCGCCGTCGCGCTGGAGACTACGCGGGCGCCCGAAGCCGAAATGGCGGGGCGGGTGCGTCTGGCCTATATTGAGGCTGATGGCGATTTCGAGACCCGCGCGGTTGAGGCGGTTTTCCCCGACGAAGAGGCCGGTGCCGCAGCGGCGTCCGAGTTGCCGCTGGCATTGTCGCGGGCACAGGCACAAGGCATCGCCGAGCGGTGGCTGGCCGAGGCACGGGTGGCTCGCGACGGGGCGAAATTCGCTTTGCCGCTGTCGCTGGGCTATCTGGGGGCGGGGGATGTTGTGGCGTTGAGCACGGCGGAAGGTATGCGGCGCTACCGGATCGACCGGGTTGAACAGGCAGGGGCGTTGGAACTCGAGGCGGTTCGAGTCGAGCCGGGGGTCTACGAAGCTTCTGACGAGGCGGAGGAATTGGCCACGCTCAAACCCTTTGCAGCACCAATCCCGGTGATGCCGGTATTTCTGGACCTGCCGCTGATCACCGGGCTGGAAGACCCCTATGCACCGCATCTGGCGGTAACGGCGGCGCCTTGGCCGGGGACGGTGGCGCTGTATTCCGCGATTGAGGATGCGGGATATGCGTTGAACCATTCCTTTGATGGTCAGGCGGTGGTTGGCACTACGCAGACCCTACTCGCGGCCGCGCAGCCCGGGCTCTGGGATCGTGGGCCTGCGTTGCGGGTGCAGGTGGTTGGGGGTGAGTTGGAGTCGTCCTCGGTGTCTGGGGTATTGAATGGCGCCAATCTGATGGCGATTGGCGATGGCAGTTCGGACAATTGGGAGTTGTTCCAGTTCGCCGAGGCCACGCTGGTAGAAGCTGGCGTCTGGGATCTGAGCCTGCGGCTGCGCGGGCAGGCGGGATCGGATGCGTTGATGCCTGCGGGTTGGCCTGTTGGCAGCATTGTGGTGTTGTTGGACAGCGCGCCCGAGCAGATCACGCTGACACCTGCCGCACGCGGGTTGGTGCGGCATTATCGGGTGGGATCTGCGCAGCGCCCTTACGATGACCCCTCCTATTTGCATACAGTGCAGGCTTTTGCCGGGATTGGTTTGCGACCGCTGAGTCCGTGTCATTTGCGCGTAGCGGATGCCGGAAATGGCTGGGATGTGTCATGGGTGCGGCGTACGCGGATTGACGGAGACAATTGGGAAAGCTTCGAGGTGCCCTTGGGCGAAGCACAAGAACGTTATATCGTGCGGGTGCTGGACGACGGGGCAATCCGGCGCGAGGTGATCGTGACCGCCGCGAACTGGAACTACAGCGTCTCGCAGAAGGTAGCGGACGGGATCTCTGGAGGGTTCACGCTACAGGTTGCACAGCTGTCGGATGCCTTTGGGCCCGGGTTGTTCGGCTCGGTCAGGGTGGCAGTTTGACTGTTGGTGCACAGCACAAGGGCAATGGCGCCGCTGGTGGGAGTGAGCTGGGCGAGCGGCCGCTGAAACAGGTCTACGCTGCGGACCCGGTTCCCATGCGGTCGGGGCCGTGCCTTTTGGCTTTTCGTGGCGCAAGGCTTCCCCTATGTCTTGGGCACCCTATTTGATAGGATCGAAGCCACGTCGAAGGAGCAAATGCCATGGCAGAAACCCGTGCGAAAGTCGCCACCGTCGATCCGGTCTGGACCCGGATTTGCGATGAGGCCGAGGCTGCGGTGCGCGATGAGCCGCTGTTGGGGGCCTTGATCCATGCCGGGCTGCTGCACCATCCAACGATGGAGCGGGCGCTGGCCTATCGGTTTTCGCTGAAGCTCGCCTCGGGTGAGATGAGCGAACAAATTCTGCGCGAGATCGCGGACGAGGCCTATAGCTGCGATGCGGGGCTGGGGCAAGCGGCGCGTGCCGATCTGGTCGCTGTCTTTGACCGCGACCCCGCCTGCCATCGGTTCTTGCAGCCGATCCTGTTTTTCAAAGGCTATCAGGCCCTTCAAAGCTATCGTATCGCGCACTGGTTGTGGCGCGAAGGGCGGCGTGACATGTCTTATTTTGTGCAGATGCGGACATCAGAGATGTTCGGGGTCGATATTCATCCGGCCGCGCGCATTGGCCGTGGCGTGATGATTGACCACGCGCATTCGATCGTCATCGGTGAGACCGCAGTTGTGGGCGACAATGTGTCGATGTTGCATTCGGTGACGCTCGGCGGCACTGGCAAGGAAGAAGAAGACCGCCATCCGAAGATTGGTGACGGCGTTCTGATTGGTGCGGGTGCCAAAGTACTTGGCAATATCCATGTTGGTGCCAACAGCAGGATTGCCGCCGGATCGGTCGTGTTGACGGATGTGCCGTGTTGCAAAACCGTGGCAGGCGTGCCCGCGAAAATTGTGGGCGAGGCGGGTTGCGATCAGCCGTCGGTCAAGATGGATCATCGCCTGAAGGGCTGCGACTGCGAAGGCTGAACTGCCGCATTGCAATGCAAAGGGCCGGAGCTTTCGCTCCGGCCCTTTTTCATGTGTGGATGCGGGCCTCAGGCCAGCATCGCGATTGGGTTTTCGAGGTTTTCGACAATCGCGGCCAGCAATTCAGCCCCAAGCGCGCCGTCAATCACCCGGTGATCGACGGAAAGCGTCATTGACATCATCGTAGCCACTTCGATCTCTCCCGCAGCACTGACGACTGGCTTTTTCACCCCGGCGCCAACTGCCAGAATTGCGCCATGCGGCGGGTTGATCACCGCATCAAAGTTTTCGATCCCCATCATTCCCAAGTTCGAAATCGCGAACGACCCGCCTTGGTATTCGTGGGGCGCAAGTTTGCGGTCCCGCGCACGCTTGGCCAGATCTTTCATTTCGCTCGACAGTTTCGACAGCGATTTCGCGTCGGCGTCGAACAGAACCGGCGTGAACAGACCGCCTTCGATGGCGACTGCAACCGCCACATCCGAGGCCTTCATCTTCAGCACCCGGTCGCCAGCCCAGACGGCATTCGCATCGGGCACCGCTTGTAGCGCCAGCGCGCAGGCCTTGATGATGAAATCGTTGACGCTCAGCTTGACGCCACGCGCTGCAAGTTTGCTGTTCAGCTCGGTGCGGAAGGCGATCAATGCGTCCAGACGCACGTCGCGACGCAGATAGAAATGCGGGATTGTCTGCTTGGCTTCGGTCAGCCGCGCGGCAATTGTCTTGCGCATCCCATCCAGCGGCATCTCGGTATAAACGCGGCCCTCATAGAGTTTGGCGACAGCCGAAGCCGATACCGGCGCCGGCGCCGTAGCGGTGGCAACTGGGGCAGGGGCCGCTGCCTGAGCTGCGGCTTTCGGCGTTGTGTTGGCGCCTTCAACGTCGGCCTTCACTATTCGGCCATGCGGGCCAGAGCCTTTGATCGACGTCAGATTCAGGCCCTTATCCGCTGCAATCCGCCGCGCCAGCGGTGAGGCAAACACTCGCGCACCATCGGCTTTGGCTGCCGCCGGGGCCGCATTGACTGCCACCGGGGCGGGTGCCGTGGGCGCGGCGGGCGCTGCCGCCTTGGCCGCAGGTGCCGCATCGGCGGAATCGCCCTCTTCCAGCAGCACTGCAATCGGCATGTTCACCTTCACGCCCGCCGTGCCTTCGGCGACAAGGATCTTGCCGATGATCCCCTCATCGACGGCTTCGAATTCCATCGTCGCCTTGTCGGTCTCGATCTCGGCCAGGATATCGCCCGAGCTGACGCTATCCCCCTCTTTCACCAGCCATTTCGCCAGCGTGCCCTCTTCCATCGTAGGCGACAGCGCGGGCATCAGAATTTCAATAGCCATTTGCGTGGGCCCCTTAGCGATATGTGACTTTTTTAACCGCTGCGACAACCTCATCCGAGGTGATCAGCGCCAGCTTTTCCAGATTTGCCGCATAGGGCATTGGCACATCCTTGCCCGTGCAGTTGATCACGGGTGCGTCGAGATAATCAAACGCGCGCTCCATGATCACGGCGCTCAGGTGGTTGCCAATCGAGGCCACCGGGAAGCCCTCTTCCACGGTGACGCAGCGATTGGTCTTCATCACACTGGCCAGCACCGTGTCGTAATCAATCGGGCGCAGCGTGCGCAGGTCGATCACCTCTGCCGAAATGCCTTCGGCTGCCAACTTGTCGGCGGCGTCCAGCGCATGCCCCACACCGATGCCAAAGCTGACCAGTGTCACATCCGTGCCCTCGCGCCAGATCCGCGCCTTGCCGAAGGGAATGGTGAAATCGTCCAGAACCGGCACCTCGAAGGACCGTCCGTACAGGATTTCATTCTCCAGGAAGATCACGGGGTTCGGATCGCGGATTGCGCTTTTCAGCAGACCCTTCGCATCGGCTGCCGAATAAGGCATCACCACCCGCAGCCCCGGAATTTGCGCATACCATGCCGCATAATCCTGGCTGTGCTGGGCGCCAACGCGGGCCGCCGCACCATTCGCGCCGCGGAACACGATCGGACATCCCATCTGCCCGCCGGACATATACAGCGTTTTCGCCGCCGAGTTGATGATCTGGTCAATCGCCTGCATCGCGAAGTTGAAGGTCATGAATTCGACAATCGGTTTCAGCCCGCCAAAGGCCGATCCCACCGCGATGCCGGTAAAGCCGTGTTCGGTAATCGGCGTGTCGATCACCCGCTTGTCGCCGAATTCGTCCAGCAGACCTTGGCTGATCTTGTAGGCACCCTGATATTCACCAACCTCTTCGCCCATCAGATACACTGACGGATCGGCGCGCATCTCTTCGGCCATTGCTTCGCGCAGGGCCTCGCGCACGGTCATGGTTTTCATCGCCGTGCCTTCCGGCCAATCGGCCGAGGCATTCGAGACGACGGGGGCGGGGGCCTCGGCTGCGACCGGGGTCGCGGCCACGGGGGCTGCGGCTGCGGGGGCCGCAGCCGGGGCAGGCGCCGCATCGGCGCTCTCGCCCTCTTCGACCAAAACCGCAATCGGCGTGTTCACTTTCACGCCGGACGTGCCTTCGGCGATCAGGATCTTGCCGATGATCCCCTCATCGACCGCTTCGAACTCCATCGTCGCCTTGTCGGTTTCGATCTCGGCTAGGATCTGACCGGCTTTGACCTCGCCGCCCTCTTTGACCAGCCATTTCGCCAGTGTGCCTTCTTCCATCGTCGGCGACAGGGCGGGCATCAGAATTTCGGTTGCCATTCTCTCTCTCCCTTACGCGTAGATATCGGTCCACAGCTCGCTCAGGGCGGGCTCGGGGCTCTCTTTGGCAAATTCAGCGGCGGCGTTGACCACGGCTTTGATCTCGCGGTCGATGGCCTTCAGATCATCGTCGGTGGCATGGCCGCCCGACAGCAGAAGTTCACGCACATGTTCGATCGCATCACGTTCGTCGCGCATCTTTTGCACCTCTTCTCGGGTGCGATACTTGGCCGGGTCCGACATCGAGTGGCCGCGATAACGATAGGTCTTGATTTCCAGAATATAGGGGCCATCGCCCGCGCGGCAGTGCGCCACGGCCTTTTCGCTGGCCGCTTTCACCGCCAGTACATCCATGCCATCCACGGTTTCGCCCGGGATGCCAAAGGCCTCGCCGCGCGTGTACAGATCGGGCGTCGAGGTTGACCGCTTCTGCGCCGTGCCCATCGCGTATTGGTTGTTCTCGATGACAAAAATCACCGGCAACTTCCACAGCGCCGCCATGTTGAAGGTTTCGTAAACCTGCCCCTGGTTCGCAGCGCCATCGCCGAAATAGGCGAAGGTCACATTGTCATTGCCGTTGTATTTGTCGGCAAAGGCCAGCCCCGCACCCAGCGGCACCTGCGCGCCGACGATGCCATGGCCGCCGTAGAAATGTTTCTCTTTGCTGAACATGTGCATCGAGCCGCCCTTGCCCTTGGACAATCCGCCCTCGCGCCCGGTCAGTTCGGCCATCACGCCCTTGGGATCCATCCCGCACGCCAGCATATGGCCGTGGTCGCGATAGCTCGTGATGCGCTTGTCGCCTTCCTTGGTCGCGGCCTCAAGGCCCACGACAACGGCTTCCTGCCCGATATACAGGTGGCAAAACCCCCCGATCAGACCCATGCCATACAGCTGCCCGGCCTTTTCCTCAAAGCGCCGGATCAGCAGCATGTCGCGGTAATATGCCAGCAGATCGTCCTTCGAGACATTGGCGCCCTGCGCACCTTTTGTCTCGGGGTTTTTGCGTGTTGCCATTGGGCGGCCTCCCCAGAACAGATAGTTCAACGTTAAACTAGTTTCTACCGCAAGGCGGATCGAAAGGCAACGCCATGCTGCGCGCTTTGTGCGTGGGGGGTGAATTTCCACGGGGCCGAGCATGGCAAAACGCCCGAAGCAATGCTCCGGGCGGCGGGTGCGGAAATTTCGGGCGTTTAGCGGATGACGATTTCGTCGCCGCGGATCGTGCCCAGCACGTCGCGGGCGCGTTCATCCAGCAGATCCAGATCGAGATAGCTGTCTGACAGGCGCATCGTCAGATTGGCCATTCGCGCGGCTTCCTGGCGCAGCGCGTCGCGTTCGGCGTTCAGGTCGCTGATTTCGGCCTCAATCTGCACGCGCCGAAACACCCCATAAGCCCCTTGCACGGCGGCAAAGGTGAAATAGGCCCCCAACACGAAAGCGACGGAGAAAAAGATCAGGGGCCCAAAGGTGGGGCGTTTCGGGGTCATGTCTGCGTGCCTCATATGCCCACAGCGGGCCGCCTCTTGTCGGGCGATAGCTGAATCATGCCACAAGTGATTCGACTTGTGAATCCCAAATCCGCGCCAAGCCCCTGAGTTTTGCGCATTTTTCAGGAAAATAGGTGCGGAAACCCGCAAAGAAAGGGGGCCGCAGGGGCCCCCTTGATCGGTGTTGCGATCCGGCTCAGCCCGCGATCGACGCCGCGTGGATCGAGTCAATCGCCGCGCCCAGTTTCGCGTCGAACTCTGCATCCGTCTGCTGCGCGCTCAGGCCTTCGGTCAGCGCGCGCGAGAAGGACGCGATGATGCCGGTGTTCTGCGCCAGAATGGCGTTCGCATCGTCACGCGAATAGCCGCCCGACAGCGCCACGACTTTCATCACTTTCGGATGGTCCACCAGCGGCTTGTAGAAATTCGGGACACTCGGCAGGGTCAGTTTCAGCATCACCTGCATGCCCTCGGGCAGCGCGTCCAGCTGCTTCAGGATCTCGGTGCGCAAGATTGCCTCGGCCTCGGCCTTGTCGGCGATCGAAATCGTCACTTCGGGTTCGATGATCGGCATCAGGCCCGCGGCGATCACGGCTTTACCCAACTCGAACTGCTGCGCCACGACCGCGGCGATCCCTTCGGCATTGGCGGCCGAAATCACCGAGCGTTCCTTGGTGCCGAAAATCCCTGCCGCAACCGCCCGCGCCAGCAGGGCCTCCAGCCCCGGGATCGGTTTCAGCATCTGGCAGCCGTTGACCTCGGCTTCCAGGCCCTTGTCAATCTTCAGGAAAGGCACGACTCCGCGCTTTTCCCACAGATAGGTGGCGGTCGGAATGCCGTCGATCTCGCGGTCCATGGTCTGTTCGAACAGGATCGCGCCGACAACCTTGTCGCCGGTGAAGGCGGGCGATTTGATGATCCGCGACCGCATCGCGTGGATCATGTCATACATTTCGACTTCGCCCGAATAGGCATCTTCGTTCACGCCATACAGCTTCAGCGCCTTCGGGGTCGATCCGCCCGACTGATCAAGCGCAGCAATGAAGCCTTGCCCCTTTTGCATCTGTTCGGCCATTTTCGCGTTCGGCATGGTAATCCCCTTTGGAAAACTGTTGTCGCCGGTTGCCCGGCTTTTGGTCTGCGATATCCCCTTGCCTCCGCACGCGCAATTCTGAGAACGCTAACAGCGCGCAGACAAGCGAAAGGCGGCCCGGAGGCCGCCTCGCAATTCATCACCTTACTGCGTCAGCGCGGCGACACCGGGCAATTCCTTGCCCTCCATCCATTCCAGGAATGCCCCGCCCGCGGTCGAGATATAGCTGAAATCTGCCGCAGCTCCCGCCTTGTTCAGGGCTGCAACCGTATCGCCGCCGCCCGCCACCGAAATCAGCGCACCCGCGCGGGTCAGTTCTGCCGCCTTGGCCGCCGCCGCATTGGTTGCGGTGTCGAAGGGCGCGATTTCAAAGGCCCCCAGCGGGCCGTTCCAGATCAGCGTTTTCGAGGCTTCGAACACCTTGCAGATCTCCGCCACGGCCTGCGGGCCGGCATCCAGGATCATCGCGTCGGCGGGGCAGGCGTCGGCCGCCACCACCTCGTTTTCGGCCCCCGCCTTGAATTCGCGCGCCACCACAACATCCACCGGCAGATGGATCATGCAGCCTGCATTGCGGGCCTTCTCCAGAATTTCGCGCGCGGTGTCGGCCATGTCATGCTCTGCCAGCGATTTGCCGACGTTGATGCCCTGTGCCACCAGAAAGGTGTTGGCCATGCCGCCGCCGATCACCAGATGATCGACCTTGGCGACCAGATTGCCCAGCAGATCCAGCTTGGTCGAAACCTTGGCGCCGCCCACAACTGCCGTTACCGGGCGCATCGGATTGCCAAGCGCCGCCTCAAGCGCCTTCAGCTCGGCCTCCATCAGGCGACCCGCCGCCGAGGGCAGGATATGCGCAACGCCCTCGGTCGAGCTGTGCGCCCGGTGTGCCGCCGAAAACGCGTCATTCACATAGACCTCGCCCAAGGCTGCCATCGCGGCGGCGAGTTCGGCGTCGTTCTTTTCCTCGCCCGTGTGGAACCGCGTGTTTTCCAGCAACAACACCTGACCTTCGGCCAGTGCCGCCACCGCCTTTTTCGCCGGGGCGCCAATGCAATCCGCAGCAAAGGCCACCGGAACGCCCAGTGCCGCTTCCAGCGCGGGCACCAGCGGTTGCAGGCTCATTTCCGGCACGACCTTGCCTTTCGGGCGCCCGAAATGCGCCAGCAGCACCGGCTTACCGCCTTTTTTCAAAATATCACGGATGGTTGGCACGATCTTTTCAATTCGTGTGGCATCGGTCACCACGCCGTTTTCCACCGGCACGTTGATGTCCACGCGCACCAGCACGACCTTGCCCGCAAGGTCCATCTCGTCGAGCGTTTTCCAAGCCATTTCAATCCCCCAAACCAAAATCCACGAGGCCGCCCCCGGGAGTCGCGATCACACGCGTTCACGCAAACTTGCCCCGATGTGGGGGAGGCGTCAACGCCATGCGGCGCTTTGCCCTTCCAAAACCCGCATCCGTTCCGTAAGTTTCCCGCAAAACCCGAGGAGACCCTTCATGGCTGATATCAAAGACCCCGAAAACACCATCATCATCGAGTTGAAAGATGGCCCTGTCGTCATCGAATTGCTGCCCGACGTGGCGCCGGCGCACAGCGCCCGGATGAAGGAGCTCGCCCGTGCGGGTGCCTATGACAACGTGGCCTTTCACCGGGTGATCGAGGGCTTCATGGCCCAGACCGGCGACGTGCAGCACGCCAACATGGAGAAAGACTATAATCCCGGCCGCGCGGGAACCGGTGGTTCGGATATGCCCGATCTGCCCGCCGAATTCTCGAAACTGCCGCATGACCGGGGCACCCTGGGCGCGGCACGTTCGATGAACCCGAACTCGGCCAACTCGCAGTTCTTCATCAACTTCGGCGACAACCATTTCCTGAACGGGCAATACACCGTTTATGGCCGGGTGATTTCCGGCATGGAACATGTGGACAAGATCGCCCGGGGCGAACCGCCGCGCAACCCCGACCGGATGATCTCGGTCAAGGTGGCGGCCGATGCGTAAACTGCTGGTTGCCGCGCTGATTTCGCTGGGCGCGACCGGTGCCTTTGCCGAAGGTTCGGGCGTGCCTGATACCGACGGTCCGAACCTGACGCTGGAAGTCGGCGGGTCGGTCACCGGAAAGGTTGTCATCGACCTGCTGCCCGATGTGGCGCCCAAACATGTGGCGCAGATCGTCGCGCTGGCGGGCGAGGGCGCCTATGATGACGTGGTGTTTCACCGCGTGATCGACGGTTTCATGGCGCAGACGGGCGACGTGCAATTTGGCAAGCGCGGTGGGGAAACCCGCATGGCGGGGATGGGCGGGTCGCACCTGCCCGATCTGCCCGCGGAATTTTCCAACCGTTCGTTCGTGCGCGGCATGGTTGGCATGGCCCGCTCGTCTGATCCGAACTCGGCCAATTCACAATTCTTCATCATGTTCGACGCGGCGCCGCATCTGGATGGGCAATATACCATCGTCGGCCACGTGATCGAAGGCATGGAAATTGTCGATCAGCTGAAAAAGGGGAACCCGGCGGCCAATGGTCTGGTTGAGGACCCCGATTACATCGTCCACGCGACGGTCGAATGAAACACGTGGCGCGGGGGGAATCCCCCCGCGTTTCGCCTGCCGCGGGATGCGTTCGCGGGGGCTGCGACCCGACCTGACTCGGGCCCAGTCATCGAAAATTCACAAAACTTTCTGCACTGCGGCGTAACGGAAGATCGCCGTTTGTCCGAATTTCGCGGCAGATCAAGCCAATGTGATAAGGCTTTCGCTGCATTTCGCGGCAGATTTTCCCTGTCTCGCGCGCAGGTTGTCACAGATCAATTCTGCGGGTGCAAAATCGTGCTACCTTTGCCATACTAGGTTAAGCTGAAGGAGGACAGACATGCCCAGCAAAAAGACTGCTCCGATGTCGGCCATGGCGGACATGATGAAAATGCCCGCTCTGGATGGATTTTCGATGTTCATGCGCCCGCAGGCCAAAATGGCCGAAGCGCTGCTGAAACAGAATATCGAAACGCTCGATTTTCTGAAGACCCGCTTTGAGCGTGACCGCGCGATGCTGGCCGAATTGGCCGCAATCGACGACCCGAGCAAGGCGATGGAGATTTGGTCAAGCTTTTGGCAACGAATGATGAGTGATTATTCGACCGAGACGACCAAGCTTGCGGCTTCGGTCACCGAAATTGCCGAACAGGCAGTGCGCACCGCTTCGGAGGAGGGCGAGGCGCTGATGACGGTGGCAAGCCCGGGCGAGAAAAAGTGACGAGAGGGCGGGCATTCCGCCCGCCTGAATGAAAGTGGACCCATGACCAAACCTGCCTCGAAAGCGCCGCGTCCCGTGCGCGCCCGGGCAAGGGCGGCCGCC
>JAQTYE010000075.1 GCA_028749255.1 Paracoccaceae bacterium
CTATCTGTTTGCCAATATGTATGGCGCCGGACGCCGCGTTGCCGCCTCAAGCGTTCTGATCGCCACGGCGGGGTCCATTCTGACGATCTGGATGTGGCTGACGATCCTGCCCTGAACGCCCCCCCCACGCCCCTGCGGGGCGCCTCACTGGATATTTATGCCAAGATGAAACGGGCTCTCTCACCTTGGGTCAAATATCCCGAGGGGTGAATTTGCGCAGCAAAGAGGGGGGCAGCGCCCCCCTTTTCTGGTCTTGATCACAGGCGCAGGCTTCAGCGCGGGGTGACGCCCCGCAGCCGTTCCGAACGGCGACGCAGCAATTCGACCGTGGTCAGAAGCGCAATCGAGATGATCACCAGGATCGTCGCCACCGCCAGAATGGCCGGGCTGATCTGTTCACGGATCCCGTTCCACATCTGCCGCGGGATCGTTTGCTGGCTGTGGTCGGCGACGAACAGCACCACCACCACTTCGTCAAACGAGGTGACGAAGGCAAACAGCGCACCCGAAATCACGCCCGGCAGGATCAGCGGCATCACCACCCTGAAGAACGTGGTGCGCGGGTTGGCCCCCAGGCTGGCCGAGGCGCGGCTGAGCGAGCTGTCGAACCCCACCAGCGTTGCGGTCACGGTGATGATCACGAAGGGAATGCCCAGCGTGGCATGCGCCAGAATGATCCCCGGATAGGAGTTCGCCAGCCCGGTCTTCGAGTAGAAGAAGAACAGCCCCGTCGCGGTGATGATGATCGGCACGATCATCGGCGAGATCAGCACCGCCATCACCGCCCGGCGGAACGGCATTTCCGGGCGCGACAGACCAAGCGCCGCCAGCGTGCCCAGCACCGTCGCCACCACCGTCGAGAAGAAGCCGATGATGATCGAATGCTTGGTCACCTGCATCCATTGCGCGTTTTGCCAGAAATCCAGCCACCACGTCCCGTCGCGCGGCGCATCAGGGTTTGCCATGCCGAAAGTCAGCAGGCTGTCATACCAGCGCAAGCTATAGCCTGCGGGGTCGAAGGTCAGCATCTTCTCGGTAAAGGTGAAATAAGGCTCGGCGTTGAAACTGAGCGGGATCACGATCAGGATCGGTGCGATCAGGAACAGAAAGATCAGCGCACACAGCGTCAGATAGGTGTAGTGCCAAATTCGTTCCAGCGGGCTTGCATAAGCAGGAAGCGCCATGTTCCATTTTCCTTTCCGCCAAGGTCGGGGCAACGGCCCCCGGTCCCTGCGATAGTGTCACCAAAGCGAAGCGGCGGGGTCAGCCCAGCTTCATGTTGTCGATGCCCACGATCCGGTCGTAGAGCCAATAAAGCAGCAAAATCCCGCCCAGAAGCAGCGCCGCCAAAGCCGCAGCCAAAGACCAGTTCAGCGAATTCTGCATGTGGAAGGCGATCAGGGTCGAGATCAGCTGACCATCCGCACCACCGACAAGGGCGGGGGTGATGTAATAGCCAACCGCAAGGATGAAGACCAACAGCGCGCCCGCGCCGATCCCCGGCAGGGTTTGCGGCAAATAGATCCGGTAGAAGGCAACAAAGCTGTTGGCCCCCAGCGACCGCGCCGCCCGCACATAGGCCGGTGGGATCGTCCGCATCACCGAATACAGCGGCAGCACCATGAACGGCAGCAAGATGTGCGTCATCGCGACCAGCGTGCCGGTCTGATTGTACATCATCTGGATCCGGCCATCGTCGCCGATGATCCCCAGCCAGACCAGCAGATCGTTCAGCACCCCCTGGCTTTGCAGCAGCACCATCCACGAGGTTGTGCGCACCAGAAGCGACGTCCAGAACGGCAGCAACACCAGGATCATCAGCAGGTTCGATTTCGCCAACGGCAGCGTGGCCAGCAGATGCGCGATCGGGAAGGCCACAAACATGCAGATCACGGTGATCGCCAGTGACAGCATCATGGTTCGGCCAAACAGCATCTTATAGACCGCCTGCCCCTCTTCCACGCCGACGATATTGCCAGCGTCGTCGCGGGTCATATCCAGCGCAGCCAGATAGAAGTCGATAGTCAGGGGCGAACTGGCCGAGCGCATCGCGCGCCAGATATTCGGGTTGTCCCATTTCTTCTCGACGCTCAGGATCGCCTCTTTATAGGGCGGCTCGAATTTGTCGGCCTTGCGCGCGGTGCCGGTGAACATCGAACGCGAACCCGAGATGTCATAATTGATCCGCGTGCCCGCCGACCCCGAGGTCTTTTGCTCTTTCATCAACTTCAGATCGGCGGCCAGCGCCGCATAGGCGCTTTCGTCGATTTCGGAGCCTGCCGGGTGGTCATCGAACCATTTCCCCAGCGCAGGCGCCGCGCTCGAGAACGTGTCGTTATAAACAGATTGCATCAGCATCTGCCCAATCGGCACGACGAACGTGATCAGCACGAACAGAAAAAGCGGTGCAACCAGCAGGAAGGCACGTCTGCGCGATCGTGCAAGCGAGGCGGCCAGCGCGGCCTTGAGCGGCTTGCCGTCGGCGGTGGTCAACAGGACGGTTGCGTCGGTCATTCGGTTCCCCATCGGAAAATATCGCCCATTGCCCGCGCAGAACAACACCGCAGGTTAGGCCTCGCGGGCCCAGGGTCGGATCGGGTGAAGCGGCAGGGGGCCGATCAAGCCCCCTGCCTGTCAGATCAGTTGGCGAGCCAGGCGTTGAAGCGTTCGCTCAGCTCAACGTCATGGTCGGCCCAGAAGGTCGGGTCGGTCCAGATCGGGTTCTTCATGTTGTCCGGATTGGTCGGCATATGCGGTGCCATCTCGGTTTTGCCGTCCTGATACATCCCGATCAGGGCTGCCGAAGACTTCCGTGCGGGACCGTAGGCGATGTATTTCGCCTGATCTGCCAGACGCTGGGTATCGGTCGAAAATGCCAGGAATTTCTTGGCGGCTTCGACATTCGGGGCGCCTTTCGGAATGACCCACAGGTCATAGTCCATATATTCGCCATCCCAGATGATGGCGAAGGGCTTACCTTCGGCAACCATCGCGTTGAAGAAGCGGCCGTTATAGCCGGTCGACATCACGACTTCGCCATCTGCCAACAGCTGCGGCGGCTGCGCACCGGCTTCCCACCACACGGTCGAGTCCTTGATCGTGTCCAGCTTGGCGAGTGCACGAGCCACGCCCTCATCGGTGCCCAGAACGTCATAGACTTCGTCCGACGGCACGCCATCGGCCACCAGCGCCATCTCCATCGAGCGCTTAGCCGATTTCAGCAGGCCGCGCTTGCCCGGGAATTTTTCGAGGTCGAAGAAATCAGCCAGGGTCGAGGGCTGTTCGCCGGTGAACTTGGTGGTGTCATAGGCAATCACGGTGCCCCAGACGATGTTGGCCACGGCACAGTCCTGGATCGCGCCCGGCACGAAGTCCTCGGTGGCCGGGGTGCCATCGGGCGCCGGCGGCAGCGAGGCCGGGTCGATTTCTTCCAGCAGGCCTTCGTCGCACAGACGGATTGCGTCCGACAGCTCCACGTCGGCCAGGTCGATGGTCACGTTGCCCGCCTCGACCTGTGCTTTCAGCGGCGAGGCCGGGTTGTCGGCGTCGATCGAGACAACCTTGATGCCGGTCATTTCGGTGAAGGGCTTGTGATAGGCTTCGACTTGCGAAACCGTATAGGCCCCGCCCCAGGAGACCACGTTGATCTCTTCGGCCGAGGCGGCAGCGCCCACGGCGACCAGAGCGGTGGTCAGGGTCAGCAGTTTATTCATAAAGATACTCCCGTGTTGTTTTATTGGCTTTGTGCCGTTTGACTTTGCGTCATGTTGGCCGCGGCTTACGCGGCAGGGGATAGGCAGGAAGATCCCGCCTGCCCGGATCTTACATCGGATCAAGTGCGCGTGCATCCTGCGGATGCCAGCCGATCTTGATCGTCTCGCCGGGGTGCAGTTTGGTCTGGCCCAGCGTATTGCGCGATTTCATCACGAAATCCTCGGTCCCCGCAACCCGCATCCGGGTTCGGAAAATATCGCCCATGTAGATCACTTCCAGCACTTCGGCCGAGATCATATGAGCGCCCGGGGGCATCATTTCGGGTTTGAATTCGATCCGTTCGGGGCGGATCGAAACCAAGGTCTCTTGCCCCTGCTTGCGGATGTTGACCGGGGTCGCGTCGATCAACTCGCCGGTGGCCAAACGCACGGTGCATTTGTCACCATCAAGGTCCTCGACCACGCCAGGCAGTTTATTGTTCTCGCCGATGAACTGCGCGACGAAGCTGTTCTTCGGACGTTCATACAGCTCGTCCGGCGGTGCCAGTTGCTGAATGCGGCCATCGTTGAACACCGCGACGCGGTCCGACATCGTCAGCGCCTCGCCCTGGTCGTGGGTCACATAGACCACGGTAATCCCCAGACGTTCGTGCAACGCTTTGATTTCAAACTGCATATGTTCGCGCAGCTGCTTGTCCAGCGCGCCCAGCGGTTCATCCATCAAGACCAGCTCGGGGTCGAACACCAGCGCGCGGGCCAGTGCGATCCGCTGCTGTTGCCCACCCGAAAGCTGCGCCGGGCGGCGATTGGCAAAGGAGCCCATCTGCACCATGTCCAGCGCGCGCATGACCTTGGCCTCGCGATCGGATTTGCCCATGCCACGTACTTCCAGCGGGAAGGCGAGGTTTTCAGCCACCGACATGTGCGGGAACAATGCGTAGTTCTGGAACACCATCCCGATCCCGCGCTTGTGCGGCGGCACCATGTTGATGTTGCGCCCGCCCAGCCGAATTTCGCCGTGCGTTGCAGTTTCAAAGCCCGCCAGCATCATAAGGCAGGTCGTCTTGCCCGAGCCCGAGGGCCCCAGCATCGTCAAGAATTCGCCTTTGCCGATGGACAGATTCAGATCTTTTACGACCAGTGTTTCGCCGTCGTAGCTTTTTTGTACATGGTCAAAAACGACAAACGACGCGTCGGTTTCAGAAATCGTCAAAGCGGGCTCCCTGTGGTTTTTTTGGTTCGTTAGCTCCCGTGTTCGTGACTAAAGCAACTGAACCTACATATTTCAACCCGCAAATCCATGCGGCCGTCACAGGAACAAATCAGC
Source organism: Paracoccaceae bacterium (assembly GCA_028749255.1). Classification (GTDB taxonomy): domain Bacteria; phylum Pseudomonadota; class Alphaproteobacteria; order Rhodobacterales; family Rhodobacteraceae; genus Rhodobacter. The sequence continues at coordinate 5,041 of JAQTYE010000075.1, forward strand.
CGCCGGTTTGGTCGCAAAACCGTCAAAATGCGCCGCATCGCGCATCAGCCGCGACCACTTCGCACATGCAGCATGATCAATTTCGCAGCGCCGCAAAGTTGGCCGCACCACGGAACCATAGCGGGTTTCGACCGAAATCAACCCCCAAAAGTCCCGGCATCAGATCGGGCATGGCACGAATCAGTGCGAATCGCATCGCCGCGTCCAGCGCCGAAAACGCCTGCGGACCGGGCCAAAAGCTCTCGGTCCAGGCGCCTTCCGCCCGAATCAACGCGTGATGCGGCAGCAGGAGGTGATAATAACGGCACCCGCGCCGCCCCCGCATGACCCGCGCGCCCGCCCAGCCCGACAGCGCAAGATGTCGCGCCCGGGCAAGTGCGCCGCCTCGCCCTTCGGGCACGAAAACTGCATGCTGCCCCGACAGGCGCAGCGCCCGCAGGTTTCCCAAGGCCCCCGCACCGATCTCGATCGGGCACAGGCGCGGATCGTCCTGCATTTGCTGCGCGCTGACATCGCGCTGCCCGACCCACAGCAGCGGCAGCGGCGGCCCATCGCGCGTGCAGACCAGATCGCCGGGGCGCAGCCCCTCGACCGGGCGCGGCCCCTGCGGCGTGTCGATCCGGGTGCCGCCGATGAAACAGGGGATCCCCATCGCGTGCAATTGCGGTGCGGTGCTGACCTGCGCGGGCGCCACCCCGGTCAGGGTGATCGCCTCGCCCCCCGGGAAGGTCAGCACCGCGTTGCCCGCCCCGTCATCCGAAACCGTCACATCCCAGACGTTGACCGGGTTGCCCTCGCCATCGTGCAGGTCGCTGACATCAAGCTGATCCAGCGTAAGCCCATCCGACAACGACAGGTCAAAATCCGAAATCGTGTCGAGCCCCGAGCCATCCGTGTAGATCACCGTATCAGAGCCGCTGCCGGTGCCGATCAGGTCGTTGCCTGCCCCGCCACGGATCAGGTCGTCGTCCGCGCCCCCCAAAAGCGTTTCGGCCCCGCTGCCCCCCAGGATCGTATCCGCGCCCTCGCCGCCCGCCGCGCTAAGGCTGGTGGCATTGGCCTGCAGGTCCAGAATGTCGGCACCGGCCGAGCCGACAATCCCTTCGATATCGGTGAAAGAGGCGCTATTCGCCCCGCCCGTCGCCGTGCCGGTCTTCCAGCCGGTGATCGTGACCGTCACGCCGGTCGTCACCTCGGTAAAGTCGATGGTGTCGATGCCGTTGCCGCCAGCCACCTGATCAGAGCCCCAGCCATCGCCAAAGACGAACCGGTCATCACCGTCGTTCCCGATCAGCGTGTCATTGCCCGCCCCGCCGCGGATCGTATCGGCCCCGGTGCCGCCGGTGACCGAATCCGCCCCCGCGCCGCCGTCGATGTAGATCCCCGAGCCATCATTGCCCATGTTGAACGTGTCGGCCCCCGAGCCGCCGACGAATTCCTCGACATTGTCATAATGGGCGTAGTTGGTCCAATCGGTGACATAGCCGTCTTCCCAACCCAGCGCGACGAAGGTCAGCCCGGTCGTGATGGAACTGAAGTTGACCTGATCGGCGTCGCTGCCCGTGGCATCCCCAAAGACCGTGTCATTGCCCCAGCCCGCATCGAAGCGGAACACGTCCTGATCGGCGCCGCCATACATCACATCGTTGCCGATGCCGCCGATCAGCGTGTCGCGCCCCGCGTCCCCCCACAGCGTATCATTGCCCGCCTCGCCCAGCAGCAAGTCGTCGCCATCGTCGCCGTGGATCTGATCGTTGCCATTCGCGCCAAAGGCCGTATCGGCGCCGGAGCCGCCATAAAGAGTGTCATCGCCCTCCTCGGCAAAAAGGACGTCATTGTCGGCACCGCCATCGACAAAATCATTGCCGGCCCCGGCGTAGATCGTGTCGTTGCCCGCATCGCCATAAAGCGTGTCGTTGTAGACATAGCCGGATACCCCCGCAACATCGTCGATCACGTCATTGCCGTCGCCGCCATGCACAAGATCGCCACCGGTGCCGTAAGTGATGACATCATCGCCGCCACCGCCGTCTATGGTATCGGCGCCATCCCCGGCGGCGATTGTATCGCTTCCAGCCCCGCCTGACAGGGAATCGGTGTAGATCCCGCCTTGAATCCAGTTCGCACCATCCGGGTCATAGCTGGTCGAGGAAATCGCACCATAGCCCGGCCCGGAGGTCACATCCGCGGTCGAGCTGACATGATAGGTCACCCCCGGCTGCAGTGGCGCGGTGGTGATCTCGCCCATGACAACGCCGTTCACCTCGACCGTGTACAAGGTGATGATCGTGCCATCGGGCGCAGAGAAGCTGGCCGAAGCCTCAAGATAGACCTGACCAGAGCCGATCACGTTGCCCAAGGCATCGCGCACGGTCACCATCTGGTTCGTGTCGTTGCCGTGCTCGTCGTTGAAGGTGTCACCCGCGATGTTGCCGTCATCATCGGTAAAGGTGAAGCTGCGCACATCGCTGGACACATCCCATGCCGGGTCAAGCATGAACTGCGACCCGACGCTGAGCACATTGCCCCCGCCAGCGATGATCAGATTACCGCCGTAATAGCCGTTGAAAACATAGGTCGCCATGACCAATGCCCCACTATTGCACGCCCCGAAAAGCGCAGTTCACCCGCACACAAGATTGCGCGGAAGTCTCAAGACGCGGTTAATCGCGCCGCAGATCCGCAGAGAGTTTGCGTAAAATCATCGACGACCGGCGTCGTTGTACCACTGGCCAAGCAGATGGTTTCACATGCAGCCCCCGTGAGGCAGGCCGCAGACACATACAATCCCACGCCATAAAAGGGCTGTTGCGCCAAGGGCGGCGGCAAAAGGCGGGCGTGATATGGCTGACAGCCCATTGCCCGGACAAGGTTTTCACAAACCCTGTCCGGGGATGTCAGCAGGTCATTGTCGCAAACCCAGACCCGTTGCGTGGCCTGTGCGCGCCGTCAGTCCGGCGCTTTGACGAGGATCTTGACCTGCGACTTCTCGGCCACGAGGGCTTCGAAACCTTGCTCCACGATCTCGTCGATGGCGATCCGCTTGGTCACCAGTTTATCGGCACTGAAATACCCTTGCATCATCAGCTCCATCACCGCCGGATAGACGTTGCGATAGGCGATGGTGCCCTGCAACTGACGCTCTTTGAGCACCGCCGTGTTGGGATGGAACGAGGCGTCGCCTTCCCAGATCGAGACGATCAGCGTCTGGCCTTCATGCCGCGTGCAATCAATGCATTGCGGCAAAACCCGCGGCACACCCGTCACCTCGAAGGCCACATGCACCCCGCCCGTAGCGTCACGGATCTTTGCGACCGGGTCCGCGGCCATCGGGTCGATCGCCGTGGTTGCACCCAGTTCAAGCGCCTTGGCCCGCCGTTCCGCCGAAGGCTCGACCACATGGATTTGCGCAGCCCCCGCAACCCGCAACGCCTCGACAACGAGCAGGCCGATGGGACCCGCGCCGAACACCGCCGCCGTGTCGCCTGCCTTGATCTTTGACATCCGCACGGCGTGCAGGGCCACCGCTGCCGGTTCGACCAGCGCACCTTGCTCCATCGACAGATCGTCGGGCATCTTGTGAACCATGCGCGCAGGCACCACCGAAAACGCGGCAAAGCCGCCGTGGCCGCCCGAAAGCCCGACAAAACCAAGGCTGTCGCAGAGGTTGTATTTGCCTTCAAGGCACGCAGCACAGTGACCGCAGGCAAAGATCGGCTCGATCGCGACGCGGTCACCCTTGGCCAGGCCGCTGACGCCGGTGCCAAGCTCTGTGACGATTCCGCAATATTCATGGCCCATCGTGATCGGGGCTTTGTCGTGGCTCAGGGGATGATTTTGCCCGACCGGGACAAAGATTGGACCGGCAAGATATTCATGCAGGTCGCTGCCGCAGATCCCGGTCCATGCGACCTTGATCTTGACCTCTCCGGGGCCGGGCGACGGTTCTGCGATGTTCTCGACGCGAATGTCTTTCACGCCATGCCAACGTGCGGCTTTCATGGGGGTCTCCTTAAGGTTGGAAGGGTGTCCCGGCCCATACGGGGCCGGGAAAGATCGCAAACAGGCGCTCAGGACAGGTGGTGAACCTGTTGCAGCCCGTAGACCGGAGTTTCGAGCCCCTCCAGACGCGCCTTGAGTTGCAGCGCGAGATACAGCGAATAGTGCCGCGATTGGTGCAGGTTCCCCCCCATGAACCACAGGTTTTCCTGCTGGGTCGGTTTCCACATGTTGCGCTGTTCACCTTCCCACGGCCCGGGGTCCTTGGTGGTGTCCGAACCGAGCCCCCAGACCTTGCCGACCTTGTCGGCCACCTCCTGGCTGATCAGATCCGCCGCCCAGCCGTTCATCGACCCGAATCCCGTCGCCAGAACCACCAGATCGGCGGGCAGCCGGGTGCCATCGGCCAGAATGACGGCATCTTCCTCGAAATGATCGACGCCGCCCTTGGCGAGCTTGACCTCGCCATTGATGATCAACTCGCTCGCGCCGACATCAATGTAATAGCCCGAGCCACGGCGCAGGTATTTCATGAACAGCCCCGACCCGTCATCGCCCCAATCAAGATCAAAACCGGCCCGTTCCAGCCCCTCATAGAACTCGGCGTCGCGTTCGCGCATCTTGTCATAGAGCGGGATCTGGAATTCGTGCATGATCTTGTAGGGCAGCGAGGCAAAGATCATGTCCGCCTTTTCGGTGGTGACGCCATTGGCCACCGCGTCCTCGGAATAAAGCGCGCCAAGGCCGATCTCCATCAAGCTGTCCGAGCGCACGATATGGGTCGAAGAGCGCTGCACCATCGTGACATCGGCATCGGCTTCCCAAAGCGCGGCACAGATGTCATGGGCCGAGTTGTTCGCGCCAATCACCACGACCTTTTTGCCGGTCCAGTCATCCGGCCCCGCGTGTTGCGAGCTGTGCTGGATCGTGCCCTTGAAATCTTCCATGCCGGGGAAGTGCGGCATGTTCGGCTTGCCCGACATGCCGGTGGCCAGCACCAACTGCGTGGGTTCCAGCGTGACCGTCTCGCCGTCGCGGTTGACTTCGACCCGCCACTTGCCCGCCGCCGCGTCATAGCTGGCCCGCGTCACTTCGGAACGCGTCCAGTAATTGATCTCCATCACCTTGGTATACATCTCGAGCCAGTCGCCCACCTTGTCCTTGGGGGTAAAGACCGGCCAGTTGTCGGGAAACTTGATGTAGGGCAGATGGTCATACCAGATCGGGTCATGCAGACACAGCGACTTATAGCGGCTGCGCCATTGGTCGCCGGGGCGGTCATGCGTGTCGATCACGATCGCTGGCACCCCCAACTGGCGTAGCCGCGCGCCCAGGGCGATCCCGCCCTGACCGCCACCGACGATCAGCGTATAGGGTTGCGTGCCATAGCCCAGATCGGCTTCTTCGGCCTCGCGCCGCTCTTTCCACGACATCCGGTTCTTGCGTGCGCCATGTTCCGCGCCCATCGGCCGGCGTTTGCCGCGGCTTTCCTCGAACCCCTTAAGCTCTTGCAGCGCCGTCAGCAGGGTCCAGATGCGGCCGTCCCTGATCCGCATCAGCCCCCAGCCGCGCCCGGCCCTGGTTTCGAACGTGACCCATGCGGTGATCACCCCACCCTCCTCGGTGGGGATTTCCCGGGCTTGCAGTTCGAAGTGCCCCGGCCGGGTGTGGTCAAGCTGGTGGCGCAGCAGATCGGCCACGCCCTCGGGTCCTTCGACGGTCTTGAGGTTCCAGCTGACCGCGACGAGGTCGCGCCAATAGCTGTCAGCGGCGAACAGGGCCGCCGCACGGTCGATATCGCCGCTCTCCAGTGCGGCATTCAGGGTGTCGAGCACTTCCTGAGTCTGATGGGTAACTGTGGCATCAAGCATCGCGTCTCCTCCTCTGCGCGTATCTCGAGGGGGAGTATCAGCGCGCCAAACAGGCCCGATCCATGGGCGATGATTGCCAGGCGGGGTAAAAACGGGTGCTGCAATGCGGCACGTTGCGCGCGCAACGCCCGCGCAACGGATCACTCGGGCAGGTGCAACCCGGCCTTACGCATCCGCCGCAAAATGGTAGAGCGATTGACACCGAACCGCCGCGCCGTCTGCGCCATATTCCAGTCGCAGGCTTCCAGCACCTGTTCGAGCGCGTCCCAGGGATCGGTCGCAGCAGCCGCCCCGACATCGGCTGCCGCAGCAACCGGGCTGGGCAGGTCGGGAAGATCAATCACCGGCCCGACGCAAAGCGCAGCGGCAACATCAAGAACCTGTTCGAGTTCGCGGATATTGCCCCGCCACAACCGCCCCATCAGATCGGCGCGCGCCGCGGGCGACAACCGGATCGTTTCGGAGACGTGGCGGCGCAAGTGTCTTGAAACCAGCCAGTCGAGGTCACGCCGCATGCGGAGCGGCGGCAACGCCAGAATGCAGCCTGTCAGCCGGTGAAACAGCGGTCGCGGCAGGTCGATCTCGGCCGGGGGGAGGCAACTTGTCGAGAGCGGTCTCAGATCGGGCCGCCGATCCAGAAGCCCGCCCAATGCGGTCGCCGTCTCGGCGGACAGGTCTTCGACCCGGCGCAACAGCAGTGTCGTCGGCCCGTGCACCTGAAGGCAGGCATCGTGCAAGCCCTGCACGCTGAGCCCGGCGCATTCGAGGCTGATGAAGCCTTGCGCTTTGCCGGTGATATGGATCGCCCGCGCAAGCTTGGCCTTGCCCGTCCCGGTCTCGCCGGTGATCAGCAGCGGCACCGTGCCCGGCGCAAGTCGTTCGGCCTGCCCCAGCAGGCGTGCCATGTCCGGGTCACCCCCGGTCAGCCCGGCCAGCGCGCCGCCGCCGCGTAACCCGCCGTGGGTCTGGCGCGGCGCCTTCGGGGCGATGGCATGCCCAAACAGCGCGCCACCGTCGCGCATCTCGATCACGCGCTCTTCGGTCGGGCGATCGCGCATCAGGTCCGGCAGGTCATCGACGCTCAGCCCCAGAGCCTCGTCGATGCGGCGCCCGATGATCGCCCCGTCCGGGGGAAACAGGCGCCGCGCCGCGCGGGTATAGCCCAGCACGCGCCCCGAGCCATCCAGCCGCACGGCGGCCTCGGGGTCAACATCCAGAAATTCCGGGCTGGACGACAGGCGCAACACCCAGTCGCGCGGGCTTTCGGCCATCAGATTGGCCATCTCGACCCGCCGTGCGGCGTTGGTCACAAGGCTCATCGCGAGGTTTTGGCTGCTCTTTGGCGTGGGGGAGCGCAACAACGAGATATCCAGCACCGCCGCCAACTGCCCAAGGCTGTCGAAGATCGGCGCGGCGGTGCATGACAGCACCGTATGCGCATTGCCGAAATGGTCGTCCTGATGCACGGTCACCGGTTCTTGCGTAAAGATACAGGCACCGACGCCGCAGGTTCCGGCCAGGTCCTCGGACCAGTTCGATCCCAGATAAAGACCCGCGCTGCGCAGATCCTCGACGAAAAGGTCGTCCCCGAAAAAGTCAACGCAGACACCTTGGGCATCGGTCAGCAGCAGCACGTAATTCTGTCCGGCGACCTGCCGGAACAGGCTTTGCAGCCCGGATCGCGCGGCGGCGATCATCCATTCGGCCTGCTTGCGGTGGTCGCGCAACTCGGCTTCGGTCACGATATGCGCGGGGGCCGAGCGCATCGGATCCATGCCATAAAGCTCGACACAGCGCCGCCACGAGGCAGAGACAAAACTGTCCCGCCCCGTCTGGGTGCCTTCCAACACCAGCCCGATCTCCTCGACGTGCCGTGCGTCCTTCATGGCCCATCGCCTCCCCGACCCGAGCATAGCACTGGACCCACCCATGTGTGGAGTGGCCTTTAGTCGAAGCCGCGACCAGCGCACGCAGCCCCCCGAAGGGCCGCCTGCGCAGACGCGGTTCGCTGACCTCGTAGAGGCTGACCGGCGTGTCCCGGAGCGCGGCGAAATAGGCCCGGTTCAGGGCCGTCACCTTCCAGCCCCGTCGCTTCAGGTAAAGATCGGCTCGGTTGCACAAAACGGGTGACAGGCGGACCTCCCCTTTCCCCGGACAGACCTATCCTGCGACCTCTGTAATGGGTGTGCCGAGGGCGGTGAACCCGTTGAGGACTGCGACACGGACTTGGAACTCTGCAACCTGACGGTCGAAGACCCGCGCGGACAGGCGCTGCCCGAGGAGCTTGACGCAGTGCATCTTGGTTTCAGTGCGGCTTTGGCGGTGGTAAACGCTCCATCGTCGCCAGATGGTTCGCCCCACACGCTTAGATGTCCGCAGGATTTCGTTGCGGGCGATGGCCCCGACGGTGTCGGGTTTCCAGGGTTTGGCGTTCTTGAGAGGCGGGGCGATCGCGGCGGCACCTCGGGCGGTGATGGCGACGTGGCTCTCGCAGGTGTCGAAGGTACCATCTGCGATGACGCTGGCGATTTCCTGACCGGGCGGAATCTGGTCAAGCAATTTGGGCAGCATGGGCGCGTCGCCCACGTTGCTGGTGGTGACCTCGGCGGCCCGGATTTCCAAGGGTTTCTCGTCGATACCCCTCTCGGCGATTGCGGGCAATCGCCGAGAGGGCAGCGGATGTGGATCTTGCGCCAGACCCGACGTTCGGAGCCGCCATGCTTGCGCGCGCTCCACTCCCCCTGACCCTCGACCTTGATGCCGGTGCTGTCGAAGCAGGTGCAGCGGACCGTCCGAGCCACGATAGGGAATGTTCACCTTCAGGTTCTTTTGGCCACGTGACAAGGTGCTGAAGTCAGGCACGGCCCCGCCCAGGCCGATCAACCGCAGCAGGCTCTCAACGAACCCTGTCGTTTGCACAGCGCCATGCCGAACAGCACCTTCATCGTCAGACAGGTCTGGATGGCGGCGTCGCTGTGGTCGGGCTGCCGCCCGCACTTGCCGGGCGGCACAGCCTCCAAAGTCATGGCGGGGTCGAACCAGAAGGTCAGCGAGCCACGGCGCTTCAGCGCTTCGTTATAGGCTGGCCAGTTCCCGGTCTTGTAGGTCGGGGGTGTTGGTCGGCTCATGCAGACCAGTTACCACGCTGGAGTCACAAGATGAATCCCCCACGGGATTCGTGCAACAGAGCCAACAGAGGCCCAAAAACCACCGTTTGTTGAACGCTCTCGAAAGCAGCCATTGGCGTAGCCGCAGCGAATGCACACTTTGTCCCGCATCAGCGACATTCGGCCCGGATTTTGCTGCACAATGCCACGACCGACCGTTTCGGGGAAGCTGCACCGCGGCGGCGACGCATGCTCGACCGACAGCTCTCGGCCGTTCAGGTATTCCTCGCGTCGTGACAAATCTCTAGACTCGACGCCCTGCCGGGCGCGCGGCCCGCATCAATAGGCAAGAAGGTTTCCCATGGCTATCAAATCCATGTTGCACCCCCGCAACCAGCACCGGGAGGGGTATGACTTCGAGCGCCTGATCGTGAAATCTCCCGAGCTGGAGGCGGTCACGACACGAAACCCACGCGGCCAGATGACCATCGACTTTCAGGACGCGAACGCGGTGCGTATGCTCAACCGGGCCCTCTTGAGGGCGCATTATGACATTGATTTCTGGGATATTCCGGCCTCTTTCCTGTGCCCGCCGATCCCGGGCCGTGTCGATTACATCCACTATCTGGCGGACCTGCTGGCCGAGAGTAATGGCCAAGAGATCCCGCGCGGCCCCGCCATCAAGGCGCTGGACATCGGGACGGGTGCCAGCCTTGTCTATCCGCTCACAGGGCAGCATGAATATGGCTGGGACTTCACCGGCGTCGATATCGACCCCGCATCGCTCAAATCGGCACGGCAGATCTGCCAGCGCAACGGGCTGAAAATCGGGCTCAGACGTCAGCACAACCCCGAGGACATCTTCGAGGGCGTTGTCGGTCCCGATGACATGTTCCACGTCACCCTGTGCAATCCGCCGTTCCATGCGTCGCTGGCGCAGGCGGAAGAGGGCACGCGGCGCAAGTGGCGCAATCTTGGCAAGGGGCATTCGGCCGAGCTCAATTTCGGCGGCCAGAATGCCGAACTCTGGTGTCCGGGCGGCGAGATTGGCTTCATCGCCAGAATGATCGAACAGAGCATGGCTTTTGCCGAGCAATGCCTGTGGTTCACCTGCCTGGTGTCCAAGAAAGACAACCTCAAGCCACTGTCCAGACTGCTGAACAAGGCGCGGGTCGCCGAGTTCAGGGTTGTCGAGATGGCGCAGGGCCAGAAGACCAGCCGATTTCTTGCCTGGACCTATTATCCTGAAAGGCTGCGATCCCTGTAGGCGTGGCGGGTTCGGCGAAAGGACAGTGCCGGGGCCGCTGCACAGGCAACGCCCCAAGCGTCTAGAAGATGCGCTGATCGGGTTCCCACCACCGCACCGCACCATGACCCCGCGTCAGAACCGGAACCTTTTGCGAATCATACCATCGCTTCCTTAGGTTGCGCGCATTGCAATTTAGGAGACGCATTCAGTGAAACGCATTCCCACCCTGATCGCCCTTACGGCCAGCATCGGGCTGGCCGCCTGCGAGCCAGTCCAGACCCTGCAGGACTATCGCCCGGTGGTCGACACCGCAAAGGTGCGCCCTGCCAAATACGAGGCGGATCTGGAACAATGCCGCACCATCGCCCTCAAGGTCGAGGCGGACTATAAAGAGCGCCAACAAAAGGAAATGGGCCAGCAGATTGTTGTGGGTCTGGTCGTCGGGGCGCTGGTCGGGGCAGCCGTGGGGTCGCATGCCGGTAACCAAGGCGATTACATTGCCGCTGGCGCGGCCAGCGGCGCAATCGCCGGGGCGGGTTCGGGCGATTACACCCATGATCTTGTCACCTATGGCCCGCGCCGTGTCGTCGACCGCTGCATGACCGGTCGCGGCTATCAGGTGCTGACCGATCTGGGCCGCGCCTGACACTACAGGCGGCGTCTTCGGGCGCCGCCTGCACGCCAGCGCCGCCTGCGGTCTGGCCCCACCGCCTCGCGCGCGATACCTCGCAGAGCAACCGCGCGCAGAACTGAGATTCGGAACCGCCCGCCTGCGCTGTCGTGGTGCTGCGCCAGGAGGCGCGGCGCCGGGCGGACTTGTTGGAGACGGGGCGGCGCTAGACACCGCCCTCGCCCTGCCCACCCTCACCGCGCCGGG
>JAQTYE010000076.1:0-3761 GCA_028749255.1 Paracoccaceae bacterium
AATCCGAGGTCTATTCCGCACCTGCGACAATGACAGATCTGCGACTTGAACTCGATGCGCCAGTGGGGGCGCACAGCTGTGGGCGCGATCTGAGCGGGTCACTGCAACGCAGTCTTGCCACCACCCTGGAAGCCCCTACACCGCTGGTCCTGTCGCTGCCTGAGTGTGGTGATGCGGTCGGCGATGTGGTGATGGCGCTGCCCGATCTGCCAATGTCGTTGGCCGCGAACTGATTACAGATAGCCCTGCGCGCGAAAGCTCAGCTCACGGCTTTTTCCGACGATCAGGTGGTCGTGCAGCACCAACCCCAAAACCTGCGCCGCTTGCGCGATCTGCGCGGTCATTGCCAGATCCGATTCTGACGGTGTCGGGTCCCCGGACGGGTGATTATGCACGAGGATTAACGCCGAGGCATTCAGTTCCAACGCGCGTTTGACCACCTCGCGCGGGTAGACCGGAACATGATCGACGGTGCCGCGTGCCTGCTCCTCATCGGCGATCAGCACGTTCTTGCGGTCCAGATACAACACGCGAAACTGTTCGGTCTCGCGATGCGCCATCGCGGTATGGCAGTAATCCAGCAGCGCATCCCAGGACCCCAGCACCGCACGATGCATGACCTTCGACCGTGCCAGCCGCTGCGCCGCGGCCTCGACGATCTTCAACTCCTGCACGACCGCATCGCCAACACCCGTTACCGTCACTAACCGCGCGGCGGGGGCTGAGACCACCCGGCCGAAATCGCCGAACGTGTCAATCAATCGCCGCGCCAGCGGTTTGACATCCTGCCGGGGCAGGGCGCGGAACAAGATCAGCTCCAGAACCTCATAGTCGGGCAACGCTTGCGCGCCGCCCTGCATGAACCGTTCGCGCAGGCGTTTGCGATGGTCGGCGATATAGGACGGCAGAGTCCCGTGATCCGGCAGCACAACCGCCATCGCTTCGTCGGGGTCACCGAACAGCGGCAGTGGAGGTTCGTGAAAGGCGCGGGGTTTTCTCATGCGCCCCAGTCTGCGGCACGCATAGTGAAAAAAGCGTTAACGCGTCTTTTTGCCTTAAACACTTAGAAAAAAGGGCGCCCGAAGGCGCCCTTTCAACTTTTCATCCCGTCCCAGAAGCTCTTGACCTTCTTGAAGAACGATGCCCCTTCGGGATTGTTCTCGGCCTCGATCTTCTCGAACTCGCGCAGCAGTTCCTTTTGCCGCGTGGTCAGGTTCACCGGGGTTTCCACCGCCAACTCGATCACCATGTCGCCGGTGCCGCCACCGCGCAGCGCGGGCATACCCTTGCCGCGCAGGCGCATCTGCCGACCCGACTGGCTGCCTGCCGGGACCTTGACGCGTGAACGCCCACCGTCGATCGTCGGCACCTCGACCTCGCCACCCAGCGCGGCCGAAGCCATGCTGACCGGCACGCGGCAGAACAGCGTTAGTCCGTCGCGCTGGAAGATCGCGTGTTCGCGCAGCTCGATGAAGATGTACAGATCGCCCGCCGGGCCACCGCGCATCCCCGCCTCGCCTTCGCCTGCCAGACGAATGCGCGTGCCGGTTTCCACCCCGGCCGGGATGTTGACGCTCAGCGTGCGCTCTTTCTCGATCCGGCCCGCGCCATGACAGACACGGCAGGGGTTTTTCACCACCTGACCCTGGCCGCCACAGGTGGGGCAGGTGCGTTCGACCGTGAAGAAGCCGTTTTGCGCGCGCACCTTGCCCATGCCCGAACAGGTCGGGCAGGTCTGCGGCTCCGCACCACCTTCGGCGCCCGTGCCATTGCACGACGTGCAGGCGGCCGAACCCGGAACGGTGATGGTCTTTTGCGCGCCCTTGAACGCCTCTTCCAGCGTCACCCGCATGTTGTAGCGCAGGTCCGACCCACGGGTTGCACGCGACCGTGCGCCCCCGCCCGCCGGGCCACGCCCGCCCATGAAGTCGCCGAACAGATCTTCGAACACGTCCGAGAAGGCAGAAGAGAAATCGCCTTGCGCGTAACCACCACGCGGGCCGCCACCACCGCCGCCCATTCCACCCTCGAACGCCGCGTGACCAAAGCGGTCATAGGCGGCTTTCTTTTCGGCATCCTTCAGCACGTCATAAGCTTCGTTCACCTCTTTGAACTGGCTTTCGGCGTTGGGATTGTCCTGGTTGCGGTCGGGGTGGAGTTCCTTCGCCTTGCTGCGATAGGCCTTCTTGATCTCTTCGGCCGAGGCACCTTTGGCGATGCCCAGAACCTCGTAGAAATCACGTTTTGCCATTGCTTACCCCCTTGGGGGAACACGGGAACGGGCCCCTTGGGGCCCGCTCCTCAGGTTCCGGCGCTTATTTGCGCTTGTTGTCGCCCATGTCTTCGAAATCGGCGTCAACGATGTCATCGTCCACGTCGCGCGGGGCGTCTTCATCGACCTCGGCGCCGCCGGTCTCGGCCGCCTGCGCCTTGTAGATCGCTTCACCCAGCTTCATCGCGGCGTCAGTCAGGTTGGAGATCCCACCCTTGATCTTGCCCGCGTCTTCGGACTTGAGCACTTCTTCCAGCGCATTGGCCGCCAGTTCGATCACTTCGACGGTCGAGGCATCGACCTTGTCGCCATGCTCTTCCAGCGATTTGCGGGTCGAGTGCAGCAGGCTTTCGGCCTGGTTCTTGGCTTCGACCAGCTCCTTGCGCGACTTGTCGGCTTCGGCATTGGCTTCGGCGTCGCGCACCATCTTGTCGATGTCCTCATCCGACAGACCACCCGACGCCTGGATCGTGATGTTTTGCGACTTGCCGGTGCCTTTGTCCTTGGCCGAAACCGAAACGATACCGTTGGCGTCGATGTCGAAGGTCACCTCGATCTGCGGCATCCCCCGCGGGGCGGGCGGGATGTCTTCAAGGTTGAACATGCCGAGGATCTTGTTGTCGGCAGCCATTTCCCGTTCGCCCTGGAACACCCGGATCGTCACGGCGTTCTGGTTGTCTTCGGCGGTCGAGAAGACCTGCGATTTCTTGGTCGGGATCGTGGTGTTGCGGTCGATCAGACGGGTGAACACGCCACCCAGCGTCTCGATGCCCAAGGACAGCGGCGTCACGTCCAGCAGAACCACGTCTTTCACGTCGCCTTGCAGAACACCGGCCTGAATGGCCGCGCCCAGTGCCACGACTTCATCGGGGTTCACGCCTTTATGGGGCTCTTTGCCGAAGAACGCGGTCACTTCTTCCACGACTTTCGGCATCCGGGTCATACCACCGACCAGAACCACCTCGTCGATATCGCCTTTCGACACGCCCGCGTCTTTCAACGCCGCGGCGCAGGGCTTCAGCGAGGCCTTGATCAGGTCACCGACCAACTGTTCCAGCTTGGAGCGGGTCAGCTTCATGACCATGTGCAGCGGCGTGCCCGAGGTCGCATCCATCGAGATGAACGGCTGGTTGATTTCGGTCTGCTGGCTCGACGACAGCTCGATCTTGGCTTTCTCGGCGGCTTCTTTCAGGCGCTGCAGGGCCATTTTGTCTTTCGACAGATCGACGCCATGCTCTTTTTTGAACTCATCGGCCAGATACTGAACGATGCGCATGTCGAAGTCTTCGCCACCCAGGAAGGTGTCGCCGTTGGTCGATTTCACTTCGAACAGACCGTCGTCGATTTCCAGAATGGTGATGTCAAAGGTGCCGCCACCAAGGTCATAGACCGCGATGGTTTTGGTCTCTTTCTTGTCCAGACCATAGGCCAGCGCAGCCGCGGTCGGCTCGTTGATGATGCGCAGCACTTCAAGGCCCGCGATCTTGCC
>JAQTYE010000076.1:3771-16027 GCA_028749255.1 Paracoccaceae bacterium
TCTTGCCGGCGTCTTTGGTCGCCTGACGCTGGGCGTCGTTGAAATAGGCCGGAACGGTGATGACGGCTTGCGTCACGGTTTCGCCCAGATACGATTCAGCGGTTTCCTTCATTTTCTGAAGGATCACGGCCGAAACCTGTGCGGGCGAGAATTTCTCGCCTTTCACGTCAACCCATGCGTCGCCATTGCCGCCATCGACAATGTTGTAGGGCACGAGCTTGCGGTCTTTTTCGACTTCGGCGTCGGTCACGCGACGGCCGATCAGCCGTTTGACGGCAAAAATGGTGTTGGTGGGGTTGGTGACGGCCTGACGTTTCGCAGGCTGGCCGACCAGCCGTTCATTGTCAGTGAATGCCACGATAGAGGGCGTGGTGCGCGCCCCTTCAGAGTTCTCGATCACGCGGGGCTGCGACCCATCCATGATGGCGACGCAGGAGTTCGTGGTCCCGAGGTCGATCCCGATGACTTTGGCCATGATAATACCTCTTCTTACGGCGATATGATGGGGAGCAGGTCCATTAAGGCCCCCGGCCCCTATCCCAGGGTTTCAGTTCAAAATCCGCATCCGAACATGTCCTTCAACGGCTTCTGGGCGTATATAAGGAGGGGTCAGAGCCCCTGCAAGAACCCGTTGGACCGGAGATCGCGACAAATGAAGGAATCTGCCGATCCGCCGCCCATTCGCCCGGTCCCGCAACAGATCGGCGGCTTTGTGCACTACCCAGGCTGGCTCGACGCCCCAGAACAGGCGGCCCTGCGCGATGATCTGCGCGGGGTGGTTGCCGCCGCGCCGCTGTTTGCGCCGGTCACACCCTCGGGCAAGGCGATGTCGGTGCGGATGACCTCGGCGGGGCGCTTTGGCTGGGTGTCGGACCGGCGCGGCTATCGCTACAGTGAAACCCACCCGAACGGGCGCCCCTGGCCCGCGATCCCTGCACGTGTGCTGGATATCTGGCAGGCAGTGGCAGGCACCGACCGCAGCCCCGATTGCTGCTTGATCAATTTCTACGATGACCGGGCAAAGATGGGTCTGCATCAAGATCGCGACGAGGCGGATTTCACCCAGCCTGTGGTCTCGATCAGCCTGGGCGATGATGCGCTGTTTCGCATCGGTGCCACGACGCGCGGCGGGCCGACGCAAAGCCTGTGGTTGCGCTCGGGGGATGTGCTGGTGATGGGCGGGGCCGCGCGGTTGCGCTTTCACGGAATCGACCGGATCGCGCGGGGCACCTCGCTGCTGCTGCCCAATGGCGGGCGGCTCAATCTGACGCTGCGCGTGGTGACCTGAGGGTCCCCGGCCAAGGTATGTTTGGCAAGGTGATCCCCTTTCATCTTGGTCCAAATATCCCGCGGGGGTCCGGGGGCGCGCAGCCCCCGGCGGCCTCAGACAGAGCCGCGCGGCATCGGGGTGCTGCCGTTTTTGTAGGGCGTCCAATCCTCGATATGCGGATAGTATTTCCGCCGCCATGCCCGGACGCGGGGGTTCATCCGGCGCCGCCAAAGCGGCGGGATCATCGCCAGCGTGGTCATCGCCGGATACCCCAGCGGTAGCTGAGGCGCCTCGTCCGCATCGTAGGTTTGCAGCAGCGGGAAGCGGCGTTCGGGTTTGTAGTGATGGTCGGAATGGCGCTGCAGGTTGATCAGCAGCCAGTTCGACGCGGTATGCGCAGCGTTCCAGGAATGCCGCGGCAAGACATGTTCATAGCGGCCCTCGCCCTTGTATTCGCGGGTCAGCCCGTAATGCTCGACGTAATTGGTCAACTCCAGCTGCCAGACCGCGATGAAGGCCTGAAACACGAACAGTCCCAACCCGATCCAGCCTCCCAGCCCGAAGGCCAGCGCCAGCGCCCCCAACTGCAATACACCATAGCGCCAGAACGGGTTCGATCGGTGCCAGACCGGGCGGCCCGCCCGCGCCAGTTTCATCCGCTCGGCCCGCCAGGCACTGCGCGGGCATTCCCATAGCACACGCAGGAAAAACCGATGAAAACCTTCGTTATATCGCGCAGTCACCGCATCGCGCGGGGTGCCGACCCAAAGGTGATGCACCAGCAGGTGTTCGGTGCGAAAATGCGAATACAGCACGCTTGCCAGCAGCAGATCGCCAAGCCACCGTTCAACCCTGTTCTTCTGATGCAGCAATTCGTGGCTGTAGACGATACCGACCGTGCCCGAAATCACCCCCACGCCGAAGAACAACACCAAGGTTTCCAGTGTGCCCAGATGGTCGGTATGGGTCACCCACCAGATCATGCCGTAGATCGTCACGAACTGCACCGGAAACCAGATCAGCGTGATCAGGCGATACCAGAACAGATCGGTTTCGGGGGTGGTTGTGTCGGGTTGGTCCGTGTTCAGGCCCAAAAATGCATCCAGCACGGTGACCATGGTCCAGCCGTAGATCGGCATCAGGGCGATGGTCCAGCCGCCAGCCGTGGCGCCCAGAACCGCCAGGGGCACCATTCCGAGCGACAGCCAGAATGGCAGCGCCCTGCGGGGAGAGCGGATCTGTTCGCGGGTGGACATCGGCACCTCTTTTCTTGTGCGCGCCGGGCGGGATGATAACGCACCGCGCGGCGCGCGCAATCACGCGGGCTGCGGCCAATCCGCGCTTTGCGCGGCATCCCAGACCTTGCGCATCAACGTGGGCAGATCGGCGGGGCGAAACGCGGTGCGCGGGGTCAGGCCCGGCGCGGTGGTCTGCGCCACGAAGACCCGCAAAATCAGGTGGAAATGGGTGAAAGTATGGCGCACTGCCGAAGGCGCCTCGCGCCAGGCGGCGGCAAGAGGCGGGGCGGGGGTTGGTGCGGACGACCAATCCGAGCCGGGAAAGCCCAGCGTGCCCCCCAGCAGGCCTTTGTCCGGGCGGCGTTCCAGCAAAATATCGCCTGCAGGTGACAGTGCGACATAGGCAAAGCCGTGGCGAGTCGGTTTTTCGGGTTTGGGGGTTTTGCGGGGCAGATCGGCGGCGATCCCTGCGGCGCGCCCGGCGCAGAAACTGGCTACGGGGCATAGCGCACAGGAAGGCTTGCGTGGTGTGCAGATCGTGGCCCCCAGGTCCATCATTGCCTGCGCATGTTCGCCGGGGCGGATGGCGGGCGTCAGGCGCGCGGCAAGGGCGGTCAGTTCGGGCTTGGCTGCGGGCAGTGGTGTCTGCACCGCCCAAAGCCGCGCCACCACGCGTTCGACATTGCCATCGACGACCACGGCGGGTTCGTCAAAGGCAATCGCGGCGATGGCGGCGGCGGTATAGGGGCCGATGCCGGGCAAGGCGCGCAACCCCGCCGCTGTCGCGGGGAAGGCCCCGCCGTGATCGGCGACCACGGCGCGGGCGCATTTCAACAGGTTGCGGGCACGGGCATAATAGCCAAGCCCGGCCCATTCGGCCATGACTTCGGCATCCTCGGCTGCGGCCAGGGCCGCCACATCGGGCCAGCGCGCGGTGAAGCGGTGGAAGTAATCGCGCACAGCGGCGACCGTGGTCTGCTGCAGCATCACTTCAGACAGCCACACGCGGTAGGGATCGCTGCGCTGGCCCGCCGCGTGGTCGGTGGGGCCGGTGCGCCAGGGCATCACCCGGGCGGCGCGATCGTACCACGCCAGCAGTGCCGCGCCTGCCGTGCTCTCGTCTCCGTCACGCAATGTTTATGCCCTCGTTCCGCCCATTGTGCTGGCATTGCCCCGCAAGCCGCCTAAGATAGCGGCGAGATCAGGGATGAACAGGGATGCCACCCAAAAAACCGCCGCGCAAATCGGCCGCCTCCGCGGCCCCGAAAACGCCCTCGCGGCGGATGCGTGGGTTTGAGCCCGCGGCGAAGCTGTTGCAGGACCGCATCCGCACGGTCGGCGAAACGCGCGGGTTTGCTGTGTCGCGCCTGCTGACCCATTGGTCCGAGGTGGTGGGCGCCGATATTGCCGCGCAGTCCCGTCCGGTCAAGATTGGCTACGCCAAGGGCGGGTTTGGGGCGACGTTGACACTGCTGGTGCAGGGCGCCTCGGCGCCGATGGTGCAGATGCAGCTGCCGCAGATCCGCGACAAGGTGAACGCCTGCTATGGGTACAACGCGATTTCGCGCGTGGTGCTGACCCAGACCGCCCCCACTGGCTTTGCCGAGGGGCAGGCGCAATTCACCCCGGCACCGAAAGCGGTGCCTGTCCCGCCCTCTCCTGAAATTCGTGCCGCAGCGCAGGCCACCGCAGACGGGTTGCACGACCCCGACCTGCGCACGGCACTTGAAACGCTGGCGCAAAACGTCCTAACGAGGTCCGCACGGCGGGCCGCGCACAAGAAAGGCTAGATCCATGACACGACGTTCCCTTCTCCTTGGCATCGCCGGGGCTGCCATTGTCGCCGTGACCGGCGGCTGGGTCGCAACGCGCCAGGGTGCGCAGCAAACGGGCTTTGTCGCGCCTGCGCTGGCCGACGATGCCACCGAAACGCTGCCCGATATCGTGCTGGGACAGGACAGCGCGCCGATCACGGTGATCGAATACGCGTCCTACACCTGCCCGCATTGCGCGCATTTCCATGACGATGTCTTTGTGAACCTCAAGAAGGACTACATCGACACCGGCAAGGTTAAATTCATTCACCGCGAGGTGTATTTTGACAAGTTCGGCCTGTGGGCCGGGCTGATCGCGCAATGCGGCGGTGCGCCGAAATATTACGCGGTCTCGGGAATGATCTATGCCACGCAGAAAGACTGGATCGGCGATGGCAAAGAGGCAACCATCGGTGCCAACCTGCGCAAGATCGGGCTGAAAGCGGGCCTGTCGAAAGAGCAGATCGAAACCTGTCTGAACGATCAGGATCGCGCCCGCCAGATGGTCGCGACCTATCAGAAAAACGCGGGCGCCGACGAGATCACCGGCACTCCGTCGCTGATCATTGACGGGGTCAAGCATTCCAACATGACCTATGCCGAACTGAAGGCAATTCTGGACGCGAAGCTCTGATCCATGACGCCACTTGCCGGACTGAAAGTTGTTGAGCTGGCGCGGATTCTGGCGGGCCCCTGGGCCGGTCAGATCCTCGCTGATCTGGGCGCAGAAGTGATCAAGGTCGAGGCCCCCGAAGGCGATGATACCCGCCGTTGGGGACCGCCCTTCCTGACCCGCGAGGGGGAGACGACGGCAGCCTATTTTCACGCCGCGAACCGGGGCAAACGCTCGGTCATCTGCGATTTCCGCACCCCCGAGGGGCAGGAATTCGTGCGTGAACTGGTCGCCGAGGCCGATATCCTGATCGAGAATTTCAAGGTCGGCGGCCTGGCGAAATACGGGCTGGATTATGACAGTCTGGCAGCGGTGAACCCGCGGCTGATCTATTGCTCGGTGACCGGGTTCGGTCAGGACGGGCCCTATGCGCATCGGGCGGGCTACGATTATATCGTGCAGGGCATGTCCGGGTTGATGAGCGTCACGGGCCCCGCCGATGGCGAGCCGCAAAAGGTGGGCGTTGCGGTGACCGATGTGTTCACCGGCATCTATGCGGCGACCGGCATTCTGGCGGCCGTGCATCAGCGCAACACCACCGGGTTGGGCCAGCGCGTCGATCTGGCGCTGTTCGATGTGGCCGCTGCAGTGATGGCCAATCAGGCAATGAACTATCTGGCGACGGGCATCTCGCCCAAGCGGATGGGCAATGCGCATCCGAACCTTGTGCCCTATGCGGTTTTCCCCTGCTCCGATGGTTTCGCCATTCTTGCGACCGGGAATGATTCGCAATATCAAAAGCTTTGCAAAATTCTGGAAATTCAGGAATTGGCGACAGATCCGCGTTTCCTGACCAATGCTGACCGGATTGCACATCGCGAAGAGATCACGGGACTGATTTCGGAACAAACGCGCGGCTGGACACGGAACGATCTGCTGGCGGCCTGCGAAGCGGCGGGCGTGCCGGCCGGGCCGATCAACGAGATGGCCGATGTTTTTGCCGATCCGCAGATCATCGCACGCGGCATGCAAATTGCGCCGGGCGGTGTGCCGGGGGTGCGTCTGCCGATCGTGTTCTCCGGGGCAGAGCTGGCGCTGGATCGTCCTTCGCCGAAACTGGGCGAGCATGATGCCGAAGTTCGTGCCAGCCTGAAGCCGCGCGGTTAAAGCCCGATCCGCACCAGCGCGTCATTCAGCGCGCTGGTGTCGGCGATCTGCAAGCGCACCGGCAGCGCCAGAACCTTGGGCCGAAAGGCGACAGGCAGGCGCACGGCATCTTTCTCGGTCGTGACCATCTGCGCGCCCAGCAGCCGGGCTTCGGTTTCCAGCCGGGTCAGCAGCTGCGGTGAAAACGGCTGGTGATCTTCCAGCGCCTCGCCGCGCAGCAGTTCGGCACCAAGACCGCGTAGCGTGGCAAAGAATTTTTCGGGGTGGCCGATGCCTGCGAAGGCCAGAACGGCCAGGCCCTGCCAATCCATTCCGGTTTGCAACGGCTCCAGCGCGCCGGTCAGATGCGGCACCGTGATCGCGTCACCCCAGAGCTGGGCAAACCCCTGTTGCGCGGTATCCGATCCGATGCTGAGCAACAGATCGGCGCGCGCCAGCCCTGCCGCGACAGGTTCGCGCAACGGCCCCGCAGGCAAGCAACGCCCGTTGCCAAACCCTTTGACCGCATCAACGACGATCAGCGACAGATCCTTGATCAGCGCGGGGTTCTGATGCCCGTCATCCAGAATGATCGCCTGCGCGCCCGCCGCCACCGCCGCCCGCGCGCCCGCGGCCCGGTCCTTGGCAACCCAGGTCGGCCCGAAGGCGGACAAAAGCAGCGGCTCGTCCCCGGTCTGATCGGCGGTGTGCTGGCGTTCATCGACCTGCACGGGGCCCTGCAGGCTGCCACCATGGCCACGACTGACGACATGCGCGGTCACGCCGCGCGCCGCCAGGTGTTGGATCAAGGCGATGACGGTCGGAGTTTTGCCGGTGCCCCCCGCGTTGATATTGCCGACACAGATCACCGGCACGCCGATGCGCTCGCCGGGACGTGCCACGCGCCGTGCCGTGGCCGCAGCATAAACCGCACCCAAAGGCGCCAGCGCCCGGGCTTTCCAACCAGGGCGATCAGGTGGGGTGAACCAGAACAGCGGGGCGCCCATCATTGTGCGCCTGTTGCGCGGCTGTCGAGTTCGGACAGGATCGCGCGGGCCACAGCCTCGGCCGCACCGGCACCGCCCGAGGTGACAGCCCAGGCATTATGCGCCAGAATCGCGGCGCGGTCCGGGGCCATCAGATCGGCCACAGCCTCGCCCAAACCCGTGGGGCGCAGCACCGCACGGGCGGCACGCGCGTTGTCAAGGCGCGCATATTCTGCGCCAAACGGCGCTGTTTTGGGGCCATGTACAATCGCCGACCCCAACGCGGCCGCCTCGAGCGGTGAGCGCGGCGCCCGGGTGCCCTCGCTGAAGGTGCCCCCCATGTAGGTGACCGGGGCCAGCCGATACCACAGGCCGAAATCGCCCGGATCGTCGGCCAGAAAAATCTGCATTTCTTCGTCAGGCTCGCCTTCCAACGTGCGACGCCCGACGACCCAGCCGTCGGATTCCAGCTCGCAGGCCAGATCGGTTGCGTCGTCCGGGGTGTCAGGAGCCAGAATCAGCAGGCTGCGATGCGCGTGGCGCAGCGCGTGGCGGTGCGCGACCAGCACGGCGGCCAGTTCGCCTGCGGGCACCGCGACCGCCAGCCAAACCGGACGCGCGCGCATCTGCCCGGCGATCGAGGATCGCTCGGCCTCGGAGCAAGGCAGCGGATCTGCGGGCTCCGACAACTGCCCGCCGACCTCGATCCGGTTCGGGTTCGCGCCAAGCCGCGCCAGCGCTGCGGCACTTTCGGGGTCGCGCACCAGCATCCGCGACAGGCGGCTGAGCAGCGACCGCTGTTCACCGCGCAAAAACATGTTGCGTCGGGTGTCGGGGGGGATCCGGGCGTCGGCAATCATCACTGGAATGCGCAGATCCTGAGCGCTGCAAATCAGCGCGCTCGGCAGGTCATTGCCGACCAGAACGATCAGGTCGGGGCGCCATGCCTCCAGCACCAACCGGGTGGCGGTGGGGGTGTCTTCGGGGGCGGCCAGACAGATCACCCCTGCGGGCCAGTCGATCACGACGGGTTCCGGGCCGGACCAGGTGACGCGCAGGGCAGATCCGGGGCGCTGGCGTAACAGGTGTTGCGCGATCAGCGCGGCACCGCTTGCCGCCTCTGGGCCGTCCGCCAGATGCAACCAGATCAGCGGACCGGGGGGGCGCGCCATCGCTGCTGCGGCACGGGCCAGCGGCCCGGCCCGGCGCCCGCGCGCCAAGGCAAGGCGCAGCCACAGCAGCATGGAATAGCGCATCCGGGATGTCCGCTCAGGCGCCCAGTTCTTCGGTCGGCGAGGCCGGGGTTTCCTCGTCGCGCAGACGGTGCAGGTGCGCGATGAAATAGCGGGTGTGGGCATCGTCCACGGTGCGCTGCGCCTCGGCTTTCCAAGCGTTATGCGCGGATGCGTAATTCGGGAAGATACCGACGATGTGGATCTTGTTCACATCCTTGAATTCGGTGCGCGTGGGATTGGTCAGCTCGCCGCCGAAGACAAGGTGAAGGCGCTGGGGACTGCTGGACATGGGGGCTCCTGTGGCATGGTGCTGCGGTGCCGCACCCTAGTGCAGCCCCGACGTCAGCTCAAGCTTTGCCTGCGGCATTCCAGCACGTCGATGCCGATTGCGCCCGCGATCATTGCGCGGCTTTTCAATTGCATCGTCAGCGGCTACCAACGGGCCATGAGACAAAGCCTGACCCAGATTTACGACGCCCGTGTGGCCGATGGCAGCCTGCACGCCGATGCGGCGCAACGCGCGATCTTGCCGCTGTTGGAACGCGTGCGCGCGGGGCTGGAAGAGCCGGTGAAAAAGCCGGGGCTGTTCGGGCGTTGGTCCAAACCGCCCGAAGCGGTGCGGGGCGTGTATCTGTGGGGCGGGGTCGGGCGCGGCAAATCCATGCTGATGGATCTGTTTTGCGAGGCAACCGATGCCCCCAAGCGGCGCGTCCATTTCCACGCCTTCATGCAAGAGGTGCAGGCCAAGATCGACATCGCGCGCCGCGCCAAGGTTGAAGATGCGCTGATGCCGGTGGCCAAGGAAATCGCGGGCGCGGTCCGGTTGCTGTGTTTCGATGAGATGCAGATTACCGATATTGCCGATGCGATGATCGTGGGCCGGTTGTTCGAGACGCTGTTTGCGATGGGGGTGACGGTGGTCACCACCTCGAACCGGGTCCCCGAGGATCTGTATAAGAACGGGCTGAACCGCCAGTTGTTCCTGCCCTTCATCGGGGTTCTGCGCGCACAGCTGGATGTGCACGAGATTGAAAGCGAAACCGACTATCGCCAGCATCGTCTGGCTGGCGCCGAGGTCTATTTCACGCCCGGCGGCGCCCATGCCCATGCGGCGATGGATGCGCTGTGGGACGAGTTGACGGGCCACGATGCCAGCACCCGGCTGGTGCTGAATGTCAAAGGCCGCGATGTGGTGATCGAGCGGTTCCACAACGGGATCGGGCGTGCCTCGTTCTGGGATCTGTGCGCGGCGATGCTGGGGCCTGCGGATTATCTGGCGATCGCGGGTGCGGTGCGGGTGTTGATGATCGACGACATCCCGCTGCTGTCGGCGTCAAACTTCAACGAGGCCAAGCGCTTCGTCATCCTGATCGACGCGCTCTATGAGGCCAGGGTGCGGTTGGTCTGTTCCGCCGCCGACGTGCCCGAGCGGCTGTATGTCGAAGGCACCGGAACCTTCGAATTCGAACGCACCGCCTCGCGCCTGCGCGAGATGCAGTCGGCAGAGTGGGCCGAAGACGTCGAGGCGCCCTAATGCGGGGGCTGGAGCCGGGTTTCGCGCAGATCGAAGCTCACGCTCTGGCTGCGCGGGATCTGGGCGTGGTTCTGGCCGGGTTGCCCGAGCTGGCCGATCTGACGGTGACCGAGACCCTGCGGCTAGCCCCCGGTCGGGCGGTGTTTCTGGCCGAACGCGCGGGGCTGCCGGTTATTATCAAACACCTGACCGGCCCGCAGCGGGCGGCACAAGCGCAGGCGGTGGCAGATGAAATTCTGCATGCCACGGATCGCTTGTCAGGCACGCCGCATCGAGTGGCCGGGTTGATCGCAGTCGCGCCTGCTCAGGGGATTATCTGCACCCACTACGCGCCGGGGCAGCGGCTGGATCGGTTGCTCGTCGATCTGCCGCGCGACGAACAACTGGCGCTGCTGGCGCGGGCGGCAGAATGGCTGGCGGCCTTCACCGCGCTGCGCCGCAAGCAGGGGCCGTTTGGCGCGTGGTATTGGGTCAAGCAGGCGGCGGCGGTTGATCTGCAGGAGCTGGACCCGGAAGGTCAGGCGTTGGCCCGTGCGATTCGCGCCCGGTTGCGCGCAAT
Organism: Paracoccaceae bacterium; assembly: GCA_028749255.1. GTDB lineage: Bacteria > Pseudomonadota > Alphaproteobacteria > Rhodobacterales > Rhodobacteraceae > Rhodobacter. The sequence continues at coordinate 14,167 of JAQTYE010000076.1, forward strand.
GGCGCCCGCTTTGGCCGGGCGGCCGGTGCTGCGCGTGGCGACCCATGGCGATTTCGTGGATAGCAATCTGCATTGGCATGACGGCACGCTGTGGGCGTTCGATCTGGGGGGCACGCAATGGCTGCCGCTGGCGCATACGGTCGCGCATTTCCTGCTGTGGCGTGCGATGGCCGATCCTTTGCCAGACACGCACCACTTTGGCCTGCCCGCCGATCTGGTTGCGGGGTTTCTGGGTGGCGGTATTTTGCCCGCCGATCAACTGCCGATCCTGCGTTTCCTGCTGGGACTGGCGATGCTGCGCCGCCTGCCGCAGACCGGGCGCCGCCCCGACCGCGCCGCGCGTCTGCGCGCCGCGATCCAGGGCTGGCTGGCCGAGGGCGCCTAGCCGTTTTCTTTCAAGACCTGCCCGGCGAGATAGAGCGAGCCACAGATCAGCACCCGCGCCTGTGGGGCGGCGGCGGCGATCTGCGCCAGCGCAGTGGCCACGTCTGGCGCATGGGCGGTGTGCGCAAAGCCTGCCGCGCGGGCGGCGGCTTCGGTCACTTCGGCGGGCAGGGTGTTGGCCTCGCCCGGGATCGAGACGGCGGTCAGACTGGCGGCCTGGGCGGCCAGCGGGCGCAGATAACCGGTCACATCCTTGGTGTTGAGCATCCCGCAAATCAGATGCGTGGGGCGCGCGGGCATCCGCGCCAGCGTCGCGGCCACGGCGATGCCGCCTGCCGGGTTGTGCCCGCCATCCAGCCACAGTTCGACCTGCGGCGCGGATTGCACCAGCGGGCCCTGCCGCAGCCGCTGCATCCGCGCGGGCCATTCGGCGCGGGTCACGGCGGCTTCGCAGGCGGTGTCATCCAGTCCCAGCGCGCGCAGTGCGGTGATCGCGGCACCTGCATTCACGATCTGATGCGGGCCGGGCAGGTTGGGCAGCGGCAGATCCAACAGGCCGCGCTCGTCCTGATAAACCATCCGCCCGTTTTCTTCGGCGACATGCCAGTGTTGACCATAGGCCAGAACCGGCGCGCCCAGCCGCGCGGCGCGGGCCTCGATCACGGCAAGTCCCGCCTCTTCCTGCGGGCCGACAATCACCGGCACCCCGCGCTTGATGATCCCGGCTTTTTCACCCGCAATCTCGGGCAGGGTCTCGCCCAGATATTGCTGATGGTCGATCGAGACCGGGGTGATGATGGTTAGCCGCGGCTGGTCGATCACATTGGTCGCATCAAGCCTGCCGCCCAAGCCCACCTCAAGCAGGGTGAAATCGGCGGGTGTGCGTGCAAAGGCCAGAAAGGCCGCCGCCGTGGTGATTTCGAAAAAGGTGATATTGGCGCCACCGTTTGCTGCCTCGCATTCATCCAGCAACGCGGCCAGCGCGGGTTCGGAAATCAGATTGCCCGCAAGGCGGATGCGTTCGTGAAACCGCGCCAGATGCGGCGAGGTATAGGCATGCGCGCGCAAGCCTTGCGATTCGAGCCCGGCGCGGATCATCGCCTGGGTCGAGCCCTTGCCATTGGTGCCCGCAATATGGATCGCGGGCGGGATCATGCGTTCGGGATTGCCAAGCGTATCCAGCAAACGGGTCAGCCGATCCAGTGTCAGGTCGATGATCTTGGGGTGCAGCGACATCAGCCGCGCGAGGATTTCATCAGAGGGCTGGGTCATGGGCGCACCGTTGGTTTGGGGGGCAGGCCGGGGGCGCCGCCCCCGGACCCCCGGGATATTTCAGCTTTGTTGAAGCGATCAGGCTTTTTTTGCCTTGGCGGGTTTGGCCTCGGCGGGCTTTTCGGGTGCGGCAGCCTTGTCGGGCGCGGGCAGATCGCCCGAAACCGCGGGCGGCAGCCCCATCAGCATGCGCAGGATGGTGATC
>JAQTYE010000077.1 GCA_028749255.1 Paracoccaceae bacterium
CGGGCCGGAGTGCCATCGGGCAACAACCCGATTTCGGCGGGCGGCACCGGCGCCAAGATCGGCGCAGGCGCCGCAGACGGCGCGCTTTCTGCCGGGGCTACCTGCGCCGGAAGCGGCGGCGCAACCGGGCGCGGGGTATCGGCTTCGGCCAGCGGCAATTGCGGGGTTTCCACTTCGCCCGGCGGGGGCACCGGCACCGGCGCTTCGGGGATCGGCGCTGTATCAAGCGCCGCCATCGGCGTGTCGGGCGGGGTTTGCGGCGCGGGCGCGGGCATCCCTGCCTCGGGGCGGGCGCCCGGATCGGTCACGGCCAGCGCGGCATCGGGCGTGGCAACAGGCGTGGCGACCTGCACCGGCGCAACACCGATTGGGGTCGATTGCGGCGCGGGCATTTGCGGCACACGGTCGGTAGCGCTGCGCGCGAACTCAGACCCTTCCGGCACGGTCACGATCACCGGGTCGGTGCCGGGCGCCTCGTCCACCGCCGGAGGGACATGCGCCGGGGCGGGTGCATCGTGCCCGGCTTGCGGCATCGTCAGAACCCGCGGCGCCTGCGGCACCGGCGCCATCAGCGACACCGCCCCCAACCCGACGACCGTGACAAGGCTGCCAACGCCCAAGCCCGCGATTACTCCGCGCCCCATGCCTTCCCCCTCAATTCCCGCATCCGCGATCACGCAACGGGCCAAAACCGACCCACGGGCCTTGACCCCGGCGCATCGCTCTGAACATCTATAGCGCGACGAAATTCCCGGTTCACCCCCTGAATCCGGGCGGCACACGGGAAAAGCGACGCCATGCTTCTGCTCATCGATAATTACGACAGCTTTACCTATAACCTCGTGCATTATTTCGGGGAATTGGGCGCCGACGTGAAAGTGGTGCGCAATGACGCGCTGGATGTGCAGCAGGCGATGGGCATGGGCGCCGAGGCGATCGTTTTGTCCCCCGGGCCCTGCGACCCGGCCGCTGCCGGGATCTGCCTGCCGCTGACCCTGGCCGCGGCCGAGGCAAATGTGCCGCTGCTGGGCGTGTGCCTGGGCCATCAGACGATTGGCGAGGCCTTCGGTGGCCATGTCGTGCGCGCAGGTGAAATCGTGCATGGCAAGATGGGCAGCATCCATCACGCCGGAAAAGGCGTGTTCCGCGGCCTGCCCAGCCCGTTTCAGGCGACCCGCTATCACAGCCTGATCGTCGAGCGCGAAACCCTGCCCGACTGCCTGGAAGTCACCGCCTGGCTGGAGGGCGGCATGATCATGGGCCTGCGGCACCGCGAGAAAATGATCGAGGGGGTGCAGTTCCACCCCGAATCCATCGCCTCGGAACATGGACACCAACTGATCCGCAATTTCCTGGACGAAGCCAAAGTGAAGGTGCGCGCATGAGTGAGCAGATGAAACCGCTGATCTTTGCGGCATCCGAGGGGCCGCTGTCGCGCGCGCAAGCCGAGACCGCGTTCGAGATCCTGTTCAACGGCGAGGCGACGCCCGCCCAGATCGGTGGTCTGCTGATGGCGCTGCGCGCGCGCGGGGAATCGGTGGCCGAATATGCCGCCGCCGCCGCCGCGATGCGCGCCAAATGCGTGCCGGTCGTGGCCCCCGAAGGCGCGATGGATATCGTTGGCACCGGCGGCGACGGGATGCACACGCTGAATATTTCGACCGCGACGGCCTTTGTCGTAGCGGGCGCAGGCGTGCCGGTGGCCAAGCACGGCAACCGGGCGGCCAGCTCGAAATCGGGCACGGCGGATGTGCAATCCGAACTGGGCATCAACGTGATGGCCGGCCCCGTGGCCACCGAACGCGGGCTGGCCGAGGCGGGCATCGGCTTCATGATGGCGCAGATCCACCACCCGGCGATGCGCCATGTCGGGCCGGTGCGCGCGGAACTGGGCTGCAAGACGATCTTCAACATTCTGGGGCCGCTGACCAACCCGGCGGGCGTCAAGCGCCAGCTGACCGGCGCCTTCGCCCCCGATCTGATCTTCCCGATGGCGGAAACGCTGCAAATGCTGGGGTCGGAAAAGGCCTGGCTGGTGCATGGTTCGGACGGGACCGATGAAATCACCATCACCGGCACGACCGAAGTCGCAGTGCTGGAAAATGGCAAGATCACCGGGCGCACGATCCACCCCGAGGATGCCGGCCTGCCGGTGCATCCGTTCCGCGATATCGTCGGCGGCACCCCTGCCGAAAACGCCGCGGCGATCCGGGCGCTGTTTGCGGGCGAGGCTTCGGCCTATCGCGATGCGGTGCTGCTGAATGCCGCCGCCGCGCTGGTCGTGGCCGAAAAGGTCGCCGACCTGAAAGCGGGCGCCGAACTGGCCGCGCACAGCATCGACAGCGGGGCGGCCAACCGCGCGCTGGAAACGCTGGCACGGATCACGCAAGAGGTCGGCGCATGAACATCCTCGACAAGATCAAGGCCTACAAGCTGGACGAGATCACCGCTGCCAAAGCCGCGCGCCCCTTGGGGGATGTCGAGGCCGAGGCCCGCGCCCAGGCCCCCACCCGCGGCTTTGCCCGGGCACTGGCGGACAAGGCGGCCAGCGGTTACGGCCTGATTGCCGAGATCAAGAAGGCCAGCCCCTCCAAAGGGTTGATCCGCCCCGATTTCGACCCGCCCGCATTGGCGCAGGCCTATCAGACGGGCGGCGCGGCCTGTCTGTCGGTGCTGACCGATGGCCCAAGCTTTCAGGGCGCGCCGGAATTCCTGCGCGCGGCCCGTGGCGCCTGCGCCCTGCCCGCGCTGCGCAAGGATTTTCTGTATGACACCTATCAGGTCGCCGAAGCGCGCGCCTGGGGGGCGGATTGCATCCTGATCATCATGGCCTCGGTCGAGGATGCGCTGGCGATCGAGTTGGAAGACGCGGCCTTTGGTTGGGGCATGGATGTGCTGATCGAAGTGCATGACGCCCCCGAGCTGGAGCGCGCCTTGAAACACCTGAAATCGCCACTGTTGGGGGTGAACAATCGCAACCTGAAGACGTTTGAGGTGACGCTGGATGTGACCCGTCAGCTGGCGCCCGCGATCCTGGCCGAGGGCCGCGATCTGGTCTGCGAAAGCGGCATCTTCACCCGCGAGGACATGGCCCAGATGGCCGCTGTGGGCGCGCGCCGCTTCCTGATCGGCGAAAGCCTGATGCGCCAGGCCGATGTCGCCGCCGCCACCCGCGCCCTGTTGGAGGCCGCATGACGCTCAGCCATTTCGATGCCGCCGGTCAGGCCCATATGGTCGATGTCTCGGACAAGGAATTCACCGTGCGGGTGGCTGTGGCCGAAGGTTGCGTGGTGATGGCCCCTGAAACGCTGGCCTATGTGCTGGAAGGCACGTCGAAAAAGGGCGACGTGCTGGGGATTGCCCGGGTCGCGGGGATCATGGCCACCAAACGCACCGCCGATCTGATCCCGCTGTGCCACCCGCTGCCGATCACCAAGGTTGCGCTCGATCTGACGCCAGACAGCACCCTGCCCGGCGTGCGGATTTCGGCGACCGTCAAGACCACCGGCCAGACCGGGGTCGAGATGGAGGCGCTGACCGCCGTGTCGGTCGCCGCGCTGACCGTCTATGACATGCTGAAGGCCGTGGAAAAGTCGATGCGCATCGAGGGCATTCAGGTGACCCTGAAAGAGGGCGGGAAATCCGGCCGTTACGAGGCAAAGTAATGATTACAGTCGAAGAGGCGCTGGCCCGGGTTTTGGCACTTGCAGCCCCCCTGCCCACCGAAACCGTGCCCCTGCGCCGTGCCGCGGGCCGGGTGTTGGCCGCCCCCGCCACCGCCACCCTGACACAACCGCCATTTTCGGCCTCGGCGATGGACGGCTATTGGATTGATGCCGCCGATCACCGCCCCGGTGCGGTGCTGCGGGTCGCGGGTCAATCCGCTGCAGGGCGCGGCTGGACCGCCCCGGTGGCGCAAGGTCAGGCGCTGCGCATTTTCACCGGCGCGCCAGTGCCGCGCGACGGCGGCGTGGTGGTTTTGCAGGAAAATGTGACCCGCGAAGGCGACACGATCACCCTACCGCAAACCCTTGACACACAAGACAATATCCGCCCCCGCGGGCAAGATTTCGCACAGGGCGATCAATTGGCCGCGCCGCGCAAACTCGACGCCCGCGCGCTGGGTCTTCTGGCCGCGATGAATGTCCCGGAGGTGAGCGTTTATCGCCGCCCCGTTGTCGCGATCATCGCGACGGGCGACGAATTGGTGATGCCGGGCGAAGCCCCGGGCCCCGACCAGATCCTGTGCTCGAACAGCTTTGCATTGGCTGCATTGGCCGAAGCTGCGGGCGCCGAGGTGCGGATGCTGCCCATTGCGCGCGACACCGAGGCCAGCCTGCGGATGGTGTTTGATCTGGCCCAGGGCGCCGATCTGATCGTGACTTCGGGCGGCGCTTCGGTGGGGGAGCACGATCTGGTGGGTCAGGTCGCCACCGATCTGGGGTTGGAACGCGCCTTCTGGAAAATCGCGATGCGCCCGGGCAAACCCTCGATGGCGGGACGTATGGGCGATGCGGCGATGCTTGGCCTGCCCGGCAACCCGGTCTCGGCACTGGTCTGCGCGCATCTGTTCCTGCGCCCGATGCTGGCCGCGATGCAGGGCCTCGCCCCCACGCAGACCACCGCCCGCGCCGTGCTGGGCACCGATACCGGCCCCACCGGCCCGCGCACGCATTACATGCGCGCCCGGCTGACGGCGACCGATGGCCTGCCCGTCATTACCCCGTTCGGCAGTCAGGACAGCGCACTTTTAGGGATTTTGGCCGAGGCCGACGCGCTGTTGATCCGCCCGCTGGGTGACGGGCCGCGCCGCGCAGGCGAGGTGGTGGATTATCTGCCGATCTGAGCCCCCTCCCCCCGCCACACGGCTGGGAACGCCATCGGAACAGCCCACACAACGTTGACACGAACCGGGAACAGCGTTAGAACCTTAGGGGAACGCCGGGTGGGCGATTGACCGGAGGGGCCGAAATGTTGACGCGCAAACAGCTGGAATTGTTGGATTTCATTCAAAAACGGATGGCTGTGGACGGCGTTCCTCCTTCGTTCGATGAAATGAAAGATGCGCTCGATTTGCGTTCCAAATCCGGGATCCACAGATTGATCACTGCGCTGGAAGAACGCGGCTTCATCCGCCGTCTGGCCCACCGCGCGCGCGCCATTGAAATCGTCAAACTGCCCGAAGCGCTGGAAAAAGCCGCAGCCTCCGAACCGAAACCCGGCTTCACCCCCCGCGTGATCGAAGGGGATCGCACCGATCCGCCGCGCGGCGCGATGGCGGTCGAATCCGCCGGGGCGGTCGAACTGCCGGTGATGGGACGGATCGCGGCGGGCGTGCCGATCGAAGCAATCGCCGAGGTCTCGCATCATGTCGCAGTGCCGGGCAGCATGCTGTCGGGCCGGGGCGAGCATTATGCGCTTGAAGTCAAAGGCGACAGTATGATCGAGGCCGGGATCAACGATGGCGACATCGTGGTGATCCGCGAACAGGGCACTGCCGACAATGGCGATATCGTCGTGGCGCTGGTCGAAGGGCATGAGGCCACGCTGAAGCGATTTTATCGCCGCGGTGGGATGATCGCGCTCGAAGCTGCGAACCCCGCCTATGAAACCCGGATGCTGCGCGACGATCAGGTCAAGGTGCAGGGTCGGCTGGTCGGTCTGATCCGCAGCTACTGAGACGCAAAACGGCCTGGGTCCGCTTCGGGGCCCGGGTCAGGATCTGCTCAAAATTCCGCCGCGCCCTTCGACTTGGGACAAATATCCCCGCCGGAGGCAGCGCCCTGCCTCAACGTGCGCGCGCCCCGGATAAAGCGACGCTAAGGCTTGCTCCAAAGCCGCGCGCCGGTCACGTCGGCACTGGTACGCACCCGGCCATCGGTGGCAATCGACACCGCACCGGTGTCTGTCAACCGGGTCTCATCCCACAGATCACAGCGCCGGGAATCGTCCGGCGGTGCCTTGGCCGCCAGAACCACCAGCGCGCCACTGTGGCAATATTCGGCCAGACGATCCGCCGCCCCCTTGCCGCTCAGATGCACCAGCGCCCGCCCGTCTGGCAGCTGCGCCACACGCGCATTTTTGGGCCCCGCGAAGCCCCGACGGGCGGCGGCTTCATCACGGGTCGCCCCGTCACCATCCGCTTCAAGCCAGCTTTCGGCGATGAAACTGGCAGCGGGTTTGGACAGCGCCCGCCCCGTGGGCGTCATCACCCCCACCAGCACGGCCTCTGGCGCGATCAGAACAAACGGGCGCGGTGCCATGGCCCAGCCCAGCACCGCGACCCCCATCGCAACGCCGCCCAGACTGCGCGCCGCACCGCGCGCCAGCACTGCGACCAAGGCACCGCACGCCAACACGGGCAGAGCAAACTCTGGCGGTTGCGGCACTGCAATGACCGCGCCCTCCAGCCCCGCGACCCATTGCGCCACGAAAATCATCCAGCGCGTGCCCAGCTCCATCACCCACAACGCGGGCGCGGCCAGCCCCAGCGGCGCCAGCAGCGCCGCGATCACACCTGCGGGCATCACCAGCGTGCCCATTACCGGCACCGCCAGCAGGTTCGCCAGCAGCCCATATTCCGGCATCCGGTGGAACTGCGCCGCCGCAATCGGCCCGGTCGCAAGCCCCGCCACCAGCGAAGTCAGCACCAGCATCACCACCGGGCGCAGCAGTGCCGGGATCCGCGGCGCAACCTGCCCCCAGCGCGCATAGGTCACAATCAGCGCCACGGTCGCGGCAAAAGACATCTGAAACCCCGGGGACAGCAGGCTTTCGGGCTGCCAGACCAGCAAGATCAACGCCGCCAGCGCCACGGTCCGCAGCGAAATCGCACGCCGGTCAAACAGCACCGCCAGCAGCATCACCCCGGTCATCAGATAGGCGCGCTGGGTGGCCACCTGCGGCCCCGCGATCCACAGATAGGCCGTCGCCGCCAACAGCGCCACGATCGCGGCGATCTTCTTGACCGGCCAGATCAGCGCGGGCCGCCCCAGCGCCGCCAACCCATAGCGCACGGCCGCAAATACGAACCCCGCCAAAAGGCCCATATGCAGCCCCGAAATCGCAATGATATGCGCCAGGTTGGCCGCCCGCATCGCGGCGTTCGTGGCCTCGGTAATACCTGCGCGGTCGCCGGTCATCAGCGCCGCGGCCACCGCCCCCGCCTGCCCCGGAATGCGGGCCTGAATTGCCTGCGACAGGCGCATCCGCAGCCGATGCCCCGCAAGCGCCCAGTGCCCCGGATCGGGCGGCGCCATCACCATCACCGGCGCGCGGGTATAGCCCACGGCCCCCAACCGATCGAACCAGAAATGGCGACGGAAATCATAAGAGCCCGGCTCTGCGGGCGGCGGCGGCGGGCTCAGATTGGCGGTCATCATCACCCGCACCCCCGGCACCGGGTCCAGATGGCTTTGATCGCCATGCAGGGACACCCGCAACCGCGCCGGCATGCGTGCCGGGGCGACGCCATTCAGCACCGGCTGATCGAGCGTCAGCCGCAGCCGGTCACTGGCCGAACGGTCAACCTTGACCACCCGCCCCTCAACCGGGCCGTAATAGCGAAAGCTCAGAACTGGCGCGCTGACCGAATGCGCCCGCGCCCCCGCCAGCATCCCGCCGCACAGCGCCAGCATCAGCAGCGCGGCGGGAAAGCGTGCAGGCTCCAGCCCCAGCGCCCCGCCCCGCGCCCAGATTGCGCCCGCCAGCAGGGCAAGGGCCGCAGGGGTCGCAGAGGCCAAAACGCCCGGCTCACCCGGCCACAGGAAATACGCGCCAATCCCGACCGACAGCGCAACCGGCGCCCACAAGATCAGATCAATCTGCGCGCGCACCAGTGCCGCACCCGGATCGGCCACCCCGGCCACCGCCGCACGCGCCGCAGCCCCGAGCCGACCCCGGATCGGGGCCGCGCGCCGTGCCCTTGGGGATCCCCCCGAGCCCGCAGCCGGGGTCAGATCCCCGATCTCGCCGCTTTCGGCCTGTGCCTGCACCTTGTTTCTCCGGCCCGCGCCACTTATGCATTCTGCCAAGCAAGCCTACGGGCTTCATGGTTTCCAAAAGGTTAACGCCGCCCCTGACGCGGCGCAGAAAGGCCCCCGATGTCCGACAAGATCGTCACCCGTTTCGCCCCCTCGCCCACCGGCTATCTGCACATCGGCGGCGCACGCACCGCGCTGTTCAACTGGCTGTTTGCCCGCGGCCATGGCGGCACCTTCTTGCTGCGCATCGAGGATACCGACCGCGAACGCTCGACCCCGGCGGCGACGGCGGCGATCTTGAAAGGGCTCGACTGGCTGGGCCTGGACTACGACGGCGAGGTGGTCAGCCAGTTCGAAGGCCGCCACCGCCATGCCGAAGTGGCACTGGACATGCTGGCACGGGGCGCGGCGTATAAATGCTTCTCGACCCAAACCGAAATCGAAGCCTTCCGCGAGGCCGCCCGTGCCGAGGGCCGCTCGACCCTGTTTCAATCGCCCTGGCGTGACGCCGATCCCGCGACGCACCCCGACGCGCCCTATGTCATTCGCCTGAAAGCCCCGCGTGAAGGCGCCACAGTGATCGAGGACAAGGTGCAGGGCACGGTGACGTTCAAGAACGATCAACTGGATGACATGGTTTGTCTGCGCTCGGACGGGACGCCCACCTATATGCTGGCGGTGGTGGTCGATGACCACGACATGGGCGTCACGCATGTGATCCGCGGCGATGACCACCTGACCAACGCCGCGCGGCAGGTGCAGGTTTATACCGCGATGGGTTGGGACGTGCCGATCTTTGCGCATATTCCGCTGATTCACGGCCCCGATGGCAAGAAGCTGTCCAAGCGTCACGGTGCCGTCGGCCTGGAAGAATATCAGGCGATGGGCTACCCGGCGGCAGGGATGCGCAACTACCTGACGCGCCTGGGCTGGAGCCATGGCGACGACGAATTCTTCACCGACGCGCAGGCGCGTGAGTGGTTCAATCTGGAAGGAATCGGGCGCGCGCCGGCCCGGCTCGATTTCAAAAAGCTTGAAAACCTGTGTGGTCAGCACATCGCGGTGGCCGAAGATGCTGCACTTGTGCGTGAAATCGAGGGTTATTTGGCTGCTGCAGCAAAACCGGCCCTGTCGGATGCGCAGCGCGACGGTCTGGAGCGGGCGATGTATTGCCTGAAAGAGCGCGCCAAGACCTTCCCGGAACTGCTTGAAAAGGCAGAATTTGTAATGACTTCCCGCCCCGTCGCCCCGGACGAGAAAGCGCTCAAGGCGCTGGACCCGGTATCCCGTGGTATACTGAAAACGTTGACGCCGCAGTTGCAAAATGCTAGCTGGACGCGGGACGATTTGGAGGCCACTCTGAACGAGGTGGCGCAGGCGCATGGGCTGGGCTTCGGGAAGCTCGCCGGACCGCTACGCGCCGCTCTGGCAGGGCGGTCCGTGACGCCCAGCGTATTTGATATGATGCTTGTTCTTGGCCGCGAGGAAACTTTGGCCAGGTTGGACGATCAGGCGGCCTGAGGGCGGGCCGCCTTTCCGGGACACCCGGAAGATACATGCCGGCAAGCCCAGCCGGACGACAGGAAAGGGAACCTCATGGCCGACACAAAAAGAACCGCCACGCTGACGCTTGACGGCAAGACCTACGACCTTCCGGTGCTTTCGCCCACCGTCGGGCCCGATGTGCTCGACATTCGCAAGCTTTATGGTCAGGCCGACGTGTTCACCTTCGACCCGGGGTTCACCTCGACCGCCGCCTGTGAATCCGCGATCACCTATATCGATGGCGACAAGGGCGAATTGCTGTATCGCGGCTATCCGATCGACCAGCTGGCCGAGAAATCGCACTACCTTGAGGTCTGCTACCTGCTGCTGAACGGTGAACTGCCGAACAAACAGCAGATGATTGATTTCGAATATCGCATCACCCGCCACACCATGCTGCACGAACAAATCCACATGTTCTTCCGCGGCTTCCGCCGGGACAGCCACCCGATGGCGACCATGGTCGGCGTGGTCGGCGCAATGTCGGCCTTCTACCATGACAGCCTTGACATCAACGATCCGTGGCAGCGTGAAGTGGCCTCGATGCGCCTGATCGCGAAACTGCCGACGATCGCCGCGATGGCCTATAAATATTCGATCGGGCAGCCGATGATCTATCCGCGCAACGATCTGGATTACGCGGCCAACTTCCTGCACATGTGCTTCTCGGTCCCGGCCGAGCCCTATAACGTGCACCCGGCGCTGGCCAAAGCCATGGACCGCATCTTCACGCTGCACGCCGATCACGAACAGAACGCCTCGACTTCGACGGTGCGTCTGGCCGGGTCGTCGGGCGCCAACCCCTTCGCCTGTATCGCTGCGGGTATCGCCTGCCTCTGGGGCCCGGCGCATGGTGGCGCAAACCAGGCCTGCCTGGAAATGCTGCGTGAAATCGGCACGGTGGACCGGATCCCGGAATTCATCGCCCGCGCCAAGGACAAGAACGATCCCTTCAAGCTGATGGGCTTTGGTCACCGCGTTTACAAGAACTTCGACCCGCGCGCCAAGGTGATGAAGGAATCCGCCGACGAGGTGCTTGAACTGCTGGGGGTCCACAACAACCCGACGCTGCAGGTCGCCAAGGAACTTGAACGGATCGCGCTGGAAGATGAATACTTCATCTCGAAAAAGCTCTATCCGAACGTCGATTTCTACTCGGGGATCATCCTCGAAGCGATGGGCTTCCCGACTTCGATGTTCACGCCGATCTTCGCGCTGTCGCGCACTGTCGGCTGGATTTCGCAGTGGAAAGAGATGATCGGCGACCCGGCTGGCAAAATCGGCCGCCCGCGCCAGCTCTACACCGGTGCGCTGGCACGCGATTACGTGGACGTCAGCGATCGCTGAGCCACAGCCGCGAAAACACCGGGGCCGGAGGGAAACCTCCGGCCCCTTTTCCATGCCTCCGGCGACAGTATTGTTGCCAAGAAAAACCTGAGCGCTTCTTCTTGGCAAAAATACTCCCTCCGCCCCCTCCACAAAGACCGCGCCGCCAATGACCCAGCCCCCGCTCCGCTTTCGTCCGCATCATTTCCTGTGTGCCCTGGGGTTCGAGGGCAAAGGCTATTCCGCCGAATTCACCGCGAATATGGCGTCAATCGTGATGGACCGGCTGCGCGCATCGGGCGGCGATGCGGTCGAGATCACCGTGCAGGGCGAGGCCGACGATATCTGCGCCCCCTGCCCGTCGCGGCGCGGCACCGGCTGCGAAAGTGCGGCGCGGATCGCGCAGCTTGATGCGGCCCATGGTGCAGCGCTGGGGCTGGAGCCGGGTGACCGGATCAGCTGGGGTGCGGCTCAGGCGCGGATGCGCGCCCTGCCAGAGGGGGCGCTTTCGCAGATCTGCGCGCCCTGCCAATGGCTGCGATACGGGATGTGCGCAGCGGCCTTGAAACGCCTGAAGACCAGCGCATAGACCCTTGTAATAAAATAAAATAAACCGCCCCGCTGGGGGGCGGAATTTCTGTCACATTGCACGCCGCTCAGCGCTTGGCCAGCCAGGTCCAGCCGCCCGAAACGATCAACGCCGCCAGGACCGCTTTCACAATGTCGCCCATCACGAAGGGCAACATCCAACCCGACAGCAGTGCCGCCACCGGCTTGCCCATCGCCAACGCAGGCCAAGCGAGCCCCGGAATATACAGAACCGCCCCTGCGATCAGACCCGCCACCATCAGCCCCGGGAAAGACTTCACCCCCCGGTCCGCCGCAACCCCGGCCACCGCCGCCATCACGACAAAGCCCAGCAAGAACCCCGCCGTCGGGCCAAAGAACGCGGCGGTCGATCCGCCGTTGGCCAGCACCGGCAGGCCCATGGCCGCCTCGGCCAGCCAGAGCGCCACCGTCAGCGCCCCCATCCGCGCGCCCATCGTCATGCCGATGCTCAGCACCGCCAGCGTCTGCAGCGTCATCGGCACCGGAAACATCGGCACCGAGATCTGTGAGGCTGCCGCCAACAGCACCGTCCCGCCCGCGAGCTGTGCCGCGCGCGCGCCCCGCGATGCCGTGGGCGCAATAGCTTTCGAAAGCGTCATAAGGAACCTCCCTGTTCATCCCATTCGCTGGGCGAGACTTGGCTGACGTTAGGTCAAAGTCAACAGATCCCCTAGACTGATCTGGCGACGTTGCAAACTGCGTCAGCGCTCGCACCGGCTAATTTGCAAACACCCCCTGCGCCGCCGCGCCACAGCCCTGCGGCACGCGCACCCTCTTGCGCGGGCGCGCAGGCTCTGCCAAAGAACCGCCATGAGCACCGCAGATCACACCCCGTCCGAACCCAAGAAACTGGCTCTTGTCACCGGCGCCTCGCGCGGGTTGGGCAGTGCCCTGGCCGAGGCTTTGGCCGCCGATGGCTGGCATGTGATGGCAGTGGCGCGCACCGTCGGCGCGCTGGAAGAACTCGATGATCGGATCCAGGCCGCGGGCGGCAGTGCGACGCTGGCGCCGCTGGATGTGACCGATGCCGATCAGATGAAACATCTGGCAGATTCGATTGCTGCGCGCTGGGGCGGGTTGCAACTTTGGGCGCATTGCGCAATCCACGCAGCCCCCCTGACCCCCGCCGCGCATATCGACGCCAAGGATATGGCGAAATCCATCGCAACCAATATCACCGCCACCGCCACGCTTGTGCCACTGATCGAACCGCTGCTGCGGGCGGGCAATGGCACCGCGCTGTTCTTTGACGACCCGCGCGCAGGTGAGAAATTTTTTGGCTCGTACGGCGCCACCAAAGCCGCACAGATGGCGCTGGTGCGCAGCTGGCAGGCCGAGAATGCCAAGATCGGCCCGCAGGTCCGCATCGACACGCCCGCCCCGATGGCCACCGCGACCCGCGCGCGGTTCTTCCCCGGGGAAGACCGTGACCCTCTGATCAATTGCCGTGTCGAGGCGGCACGGATCCTTGCGACGCTCTGATCCGTCTGCCTGCCCGAATGATCCCCGCCCGTGGCTTCTGCGCCCCCTGGCGGGCAACTGCTTTGCGATAATTCCGCGCCACGCCGCCCAACCGCTTTACGCCCCGCTGCCCCCGCGCTAAGCAGGGTCAAACAGCAAAACGGGGGCGGTATGCGCATTCTCATCACCAATGACGATGGCATCAACGCGCCGGGCCTTGAAGTTCTGCACCATATCGCGACCGATCTGGCCGGCCCCGAGGGTGAGGTCTGGACCGTGGCCCCCGCGTTCGAGCAATCGGGCGTGGCCCATTGCATCAGCTACACCCATCCGATGATGATCGCCAAGCTCGCGCCGCGCCGCTTCGCCGCCGAGGGCAGCCCGGCTGACTGCGTTCTGGCGGGGCTGTATGACGTGCTGAAAGACGGGCGCCCCGATCTGATCTTGTCGGGGGTGAACCGGGGCAACAACTCGGCCGAAAACGCGCTGTACTCCGGCACGCTGGGCGGCGCGATGGAGGGGGCGTTGCAGGGCATTCCGTCGATTGCGCTTAGCCAGTTCCTGGGCCCCGAGGTGTTTTCGCTCGATGATCCGTTCGAGGCCGCGCGCGTGCATGGCCCCGCCTTGATCCGCAAACTGTGGGACAACGGCGTCTGGGACGATGGCCCCTATCGGGTGTTTTACAACGTCAACTTCCCGCCGGTTCCTGCCGCTGCGGTCAAGGGCCACAAGGTTGCGGCCCAGGGCTATCGCACCGACAGCTTTTTCGGGGTCGAGCCGCATCATTCGCCCACCGGGCGGCGGTTCTTGTGGATCAAGGGCGGTCCGCAGCATACGGCCACCGCGCCGGGCACCGATGCGGCGGTCAATCTGGATGGCTATATTTCGGTCACGCCGATGCGTGCCGATCTGACCGCCCATGACGTTCTGGCCGACCTGGAGGCGCGCCTGGGATGACCGGCCACCCCGAGGAGCAGGACGAGCTGGCAGAGCGCAAGATGCGGTTTCTGTTCGCGCTGCGCTCCAAGGGGGTGACGGATGCGCGCGTTCTGGGCGCGATGGAGCGGGTGGACCGCGGGCTGTTTGTCAAGGGGCTGTTTGCCGACCGCGCCTATGAGGATATGCCGCTGCCAATCGCCTGCGGCCAGACGATTTCGCAACCCTCGGTCGTTGGCCTGATGACCCAGGCGCTGCACCCCGGGCCGCGCGATACCGTGCTCGAGGTCGGCACCGGATCGGGGTATCAGGCGGCCGTGCTGGCCGGGTTGGTGCGCAGGGTCTATACCGTGGACCGCCACCGCCGCCTTGCGCGCGAGGCCGAAGAGCTGTTTCGCACGCTGCAGATCCCCAATATCGTGACGCTGGCGGGCGACGGATCGCGCGGATTGCCCGATCAGGCGCCGTTTGATCGCATACTGGTGACCGCCGCCGCCGAAGACCCGCCGGGCCCCCTGTTGTCGCAGCTCAAGATCGGCGGTATCATGGTTTTGCCCGTAGGCCAGTCGGATACGGTGCAAAGCCTGATCCGCGTGCGCCGTCTGGACACCGGGTTCGAATATGAAGAACTGCGCCCCGTGCGCTTCGTGCCGCTTGTCGAGGGCATGGCAAGCGACTGATGACCCGCCAAGGCCCCGGCAACAGGGGCCGCGACCAAGAATGAGGATCGAGCCGATGACGATGCATCCCTTCGCCCTGCCCCGCCTTTTGCCACGCGCACGCCGTCTGGTGCTGGCGGGGTGCGCCTTGGGCGCGCTGGCCGCCTGTGACCCGAACGGGCAGTTCGACGCGGATCTGCGCAACTTCGGCAAGATCGGCTTTGACACCACCGATGCCGCGCGTCAGGCCACCGCCGACCGGCCGAAGCCTGACGCCCGTGGCATCATTTCCTACCCGACGTATCAGGTCGCTGTCGCCAATCGCGGCGATACCGTGACCAGCGTCGCCAACCGGATCGGCATGGATCCGACGGAGCTTGCGCGCTATAACGCCGTGCAACCGACCGCCAGCCTGAACAAGGGCGAGTTGCTGGCATTGCCGCGCCGCGTGACCGAACCCGCCAGCACCGCGCCCACTGCGCTTGGCGGCGAGAAGATCGACATCACCTCGCTGGCGTCCAGCGCCATCGACCGCGCCGAAGCGGGCCAGCCCAAGGCGACCCCCACAGTCAGCGCCCCCGCCGCCGTCGCAGCACCGGGCCCGGTGCCGACCAAGCACAAGGTCGCCCGCGGCGAGACCGCCTATTCGATCGCGCGCTACTACAATGTGCCGGTCAAATCGCTGGCCGAGTGGAATGGGCTGGGCGCCGACCTGAGCGTGCGCGAGGGGCAATATCTGCTGATCCCGACCGCCGCAGGCACACCGCCGAAAAGCGCCGAAACCCAGCCCGGTCAAGGCAGCCCGACGCCGACGCCGCCCTCGGCCGCCAAGCCCCTGCCCGCAGAAACGCCGGTCAAGGCCTCGACCCCGGTCGATAAATCGGCAGCCCCCGATCTGGGGGCCTCGCGGACCGCCGCCTCGGGCAAATCCAAGCTGCAGATGCCGGTTTCGGGCGCGATCATCCGGCCCTATGTGAAGGGCAAGAATGACGGCGTCGATATCGCCGCAGCCCCGGGCACCCCGATCAAGGCGGCCGAGGCCGGGACCGTCGCCGCGATCACCAAGAACACCGACCAGGTGCCGATCCTGGTGCTGCGCCACGCCAACGGGTTGCTGACGGTTTACGCCAATATTGACGCGCTCAGCGTGGCCAAGGGCGACAGCGTCAAACGTGGCCAGACCCTGGCCAAGGTGCGCGCGGGCGAGCCGAGTTTCGTGCATTTCGAAGTTCGCCAAGGCTATGACAGCGTTGATCCGGTGCCCTATCTGGAATAATCGCTGGCTGCCGCTGCGGTCTAAACGACCTTGGCGGCAGGCCATCGGTGCTGAAATTCTGCGCAGTGCCTTGGGCACCCGGCCGCTGCGCTGCGCTGTTTTTGCTGCGGCGCGGCGAATTTTCAGCAGCCCCGTTGACCCAATCGGCGGTCGGATGCAGGCTTTGCGCAAGCACGTCTTTT
>JAQTYE010000078.1 GCA_028749255.1 Paracoccaceae bacterium
AGGCCGAAGCCCCGCGCACGATCATTGTCATGGATGGGTCGGGGTCAATGTGGGGCCAGATTGACGGCCGCGCCAAGCTCGAAATCGCCCGCGATACCGTCGCCAGGGTTCTTGCCACGATGCCGCCCGCGCAGGAGCTGGGCCTGATCGCCTATGGTCACCGCCGCAAGGGCGATTGCGGCGATATCGAACTTGTTGTGCCGCCTGCTGCGGGCACTGCGGATCAGATCGCGCAACGTGTGAACACAATGCGGTTCCTTGGAAAAACGCCGCTGTCTGCGGCGGTGCGACAGGCTGCAGACGCATTGCGCTATGGCGAAGAGGCCGCAACTGTGGTGCTGGTTACGGACGGGCTGGAAACCTGCGACGCCGATCCCTGCGCCCTGGGCCGGGAGCTGGAAGAAGGTGGCCTGGATTTCACCGCCCATGTCATCGGCTTTGGCCTGACACAGGACGAAGGCGCACAGGTCGCCTGCCTGGCGCAAGCAACCGGCGGTCGCTATATCGAGGCCCGCAACGCAGATGACCTGGCAACGGCTCTGAGCCAGACCGTCAGTGCAGCGCCCGCCATCGCGCCCGAACCCGTTGCAGAACCGGCCAGCAAACCCACGCCCCTCCCCGCTGCGGGCCTCGTCGCCCCCGACAGCGCCCCCATCGGCAGCATGGTCGAGGTCAGCTGGACCGTCAGCGAAAGTAGCCCTTACGACACGATCACCATCGGCCACAGCGACGACGAAAGCTATGATTTCTATGTCTATGCAAGTCAGGGGAACCCGCTGAAAATCCAGATGCCGGGCGCAGAGGGCACCTATGAACTTCGCTACGTCAGTCAGGATCACACGATTGTGGCGCGTCGCCTGATCGAAGTGACGCCTGCGCCGTTGTCGCTCAGTGCTGTGGACACGGCGATTGTCGGGCAACTTGTGCCTGTGACCTGGCAAGGGCCTGATGCCGATTACGACACGATCCAGGTGCAACTTCCCGGTGGTCAGGGGTATAGCGGCTATGACTATGTCTCTGGCAAGAACCCGGTCCTGTTGCGGATGCCGGAGGCGCCGGGCCGCTATGACCTGACCTATATGCTCAACGACAGCGCGGCGATCATCACGCGCCCGATCACGGTTCTGCCGGAGGGCAGTGAGGTGGCACGGATTCCCGCCAGCCTGTCTGCGCCCGCAACCGTGCTGGCTAATACGGATTTTCCCGTCGGTTGGTCCGGCCCCGCTGCGGCGTCGGACAGTGTCTGGCTGCGCCGTGTCGGCGACAGCAGTTGGGTGAATTACGCCTATCTGACCGATGGCAACCCGCTGGAACTGCGCAGCCCGTCCGAGGCGGGCACCTACGAGCTGGTCTATAAACTGGGGGACGAGCAGGATCTTGTCACGCGAACGCTGATCGTCGCCGACCCTGCGGCCCCGGTGCCGGTGGTGATCGCGGCCGATGACGGCGGTCTGTTCAATGTCATGTGGTCCGGCGTGCCCGCCCCCGACAATTTTGCAACCCCCGAGGCCTGGGCGATGCAAGAGGGCGTGGCAGGCCCGGTCGAGACGGCGTTTGCCCCCGGCGACTATGACATCCTTGGCGATGCGGGCGATCAGGTGTTTTCTGCACGGATCACGGTCACGGTGGATGGTGATAATCACTTCGTCATTCCGTTCGATCCTGCACGCAGCCCGGCAGGCCCTGATGCGACCGCGCCCGAGGCGCCGGGTGTCGTGCCTGCGGGCACAGCGCCGGTGACGCCGCTGCCCATCACCTTCCGTGTTTCTGCGATGGGGCAGGTTGTCGTGTGGCGGGCAACCCCGCTGGCGGGCCAGGACCCAGGTCCCGTAACCACGGCGGCGCAGTCCGGCATCTGGGATACCGTGCTGGAGCCCGGTCCGTGGCTGATCGAAGGATTTGATGCGAACGGCACCGGACCGCTGTTTGCGGCGCCCGTCGAGATGCGCGCCGACGGCCCGCAGGATGTGACGGTGCCGGCTGTGGCGGGCCCCTCGGCCACCCCCGTCATGCTGCCGACCGACGAAATCGCCCTGGCGCATTGCACGGGCGAGGTGCCCTGTGCCTATGTCGATGCCGAGGCCGGTGTGCAGGGCGTGTTGATGCCGGAATGGGCCGCGGCGGCGGGGCTATTTTACACGACAGCGGGCGGTGTAACCGCCGAGGCACCGACCATCGAGTTTTATGACGGCACCCGCAGCCCGTTTCGGATCATGGCCGTGCTGAACCCGCGTCAGTGGGACGGGATGCAGGGCCCCTGCGTGGCCATCGACCTGGGCGGGTTATGCGCGATGACCGAGGCTGACCCGGCGGCGATTGCGTTGCTGGTCTCGTCGCTTCGCTCTGTGGTCGCCGCGCGTTAGGCGGCCCCGCCCAGCCGGGCACGCCCGATCCCGGAGGGGGGCGCGTTGCGGTCGGGGATTTTCCAAGCCTGTTTCAAGTAGGGTCACAGGCAAAAAAGGCGCGGTTCCCCGCGCCTTTTCCGTGTTGTGCTGCCTGATTCAGAATTGATCGACGGCCAGCGCCATCACCGGGTCGGCGCCCGATTCAATCCGTGCCAGATGCATCCCGCAGGCGGGCAGCTGGCGGGCCATGTAATAGCGGCCAGTGGCGATTTTGCCTTCGTAGAAGGCCGTATCGGTGGCGCCTGCATCCAGCGCGGTGTGGGCGGCTTTGGCCATGCGGGTCCACATCAGGCCCAGGCAAACATGGCCCATCAGGTGCATGAAGTCATAGCTGCCCGACAGCGCCGCGTTCGGGTTCTTCATGCCGTTTTGCATGAAGAACATCCCCGCCGATTGCAGCTGTTTCGAGGCCACTTTCAGCGCGTCGGTAAAGGGTTTCATCCGGTCATCGCCCTCATGCGCCTTGCATTCGGCCTTGACCATTTCGAAGAAGGCCATGACGTGTTTGCCACCGTCCTGCGCCAGCTTGCGGCCGACCAGATCCAGCGCCTGCACGCCATTGGCGCCTTCATAGATCATGGTGATCCGGGCATCGCGGGCGAACTGGCTCATGCCCCATTCTTCGATATAGCCGTGCCCGCCATAGACCTGCTGCGCGGCAACGGCGGTTTCAAAGCCCTTGTCGGTCAGGAAGCCCTTGAGCACCGGCGTCATCAGGCCAACCAGCCCTTCGGCATCGGCATCACCCGCCTTGTGCCCGCGGTCGATCAGATGCGCGCCCCAGAAGGTGAACGCCCGTGCCCCTTCGAGGAAGGATTTCTGATCCATCAGATTGCGGCGAATATCGGGGTGCACGATCAGCGGATCGGCGGGGCCGTTGGGGTTTTCAACGCCGGTCACGGCACGGCCCTGCAGGCGGTCCTTGGCATAGGCCAGCGCGTTTTGATAGGCGGCTTCGGCCACGGCGTAGCCTTGCAGACCCACGCCCAGACGCGCCTCGTTCATCATCGTGAACATCGCGCGCATGCCCTTGTGCAGATCGCCCAGCAGCCAGCCGGTTGCGCCGTCATAGTTCATCACGCAGGTCGAGTTGCCGTGAATGCCCATCTTCTCTTCGATCTTGCCGACCGAGACCGGGTTGCGCGCGCCAAGCGAGCCATCTGCGTTCACGATGAACTTCGGCACGATGAACAGCGAAATCCCCTTGGTGCCCTCGCCGCCGCCGGGGGCCTTGGCCAGCACCAGATGGATGATGTTCTCGGCCAGATCATGGTCGCCCGCCGAGATGAAGATCTTTTGCCCGGTGATCTTGTAAGAGCCATCGTCCTGCGGCTCGGCCTTGGTGCGCATCATGCCCAGATCGGTGCCGCAATGCGGTTCGGTCAGGTTCATGGTGCCGGTCCAGTCACAGCTGACCATCTTGGGCAGATAGGTGGCCTTCTGCTCGGGCGTGCCATGCGCATGGATCGCCGAATAGGCGCCGTGCGTCAGGCCCTGATACATGTTGAACGCCATATTGGCCGAGACGAACATCTCGCCCACGGCCGTCGCCAGCACATAGGGCATGCCCTGACCGCCATACTCCGGGTCGCAGTCCAGCGCAGTCCAGCCACCTTCTTTCATCGCGGCAAAGGCGCGGTCAAATCCGGTCGGCGTGCGAACCACACCGTTTTCCAGCACACAGCCCTCGGTATCGCCGACCGTGTTCAGCGGCGCCAGCACCTCGGCCGAGACTTTGCCCGCGGCTTCCAGCACGGCTTCGGTAAACTCGCGGTCCATATCCTCATAGCCCGGCAGGCCCGCGTTGGATACGTTCAGCACCTCGTGCAGAACGAACTGCATGTCCTTGGTATTGGCGGTGTAGGTCGGCATGTCTCTCTCCCTGGTGGTCGTCTCAGGCGGCTGGCGTCTCCTGCTCTTTGCGGATCAGCTCTTGCTCGCCCCAGTTAATCTGTTCGCTCAGTTCGGCAATCGCCTGGCCAAGCTCGTCGCGCTGGCGGGTCATTTCGTCGAGGCGTTGACGTGCCAGCTTCAGCGTCTCGGCCAGTTGCGTTTTGCGCTGGTCGCCCATCGTGTACATGTCCAGCAGCTGGCGGATATCCTCCAGGCTGAAACCGAACCGCTTGCCCCGCAAGATCAGCTTGAGCCGCGCCCGGTCACGCCGGGTGAACAGCCGCTTCTGACCCTCGCGGATGGGGAACAGCAACTCCTTGCTCTCGTAAAACCGGAGCGTCCGCGGCGTCACGTCGAACGCATCGCACATCTCCCGGATTGTCATCACATCTTCACTCATGCATCGGCCTCTCTTGTCGTAGCGTAACGAGAGACGGCAGACACACTTTCCGTCCCTACATTACAAGCAAAGTTGACGTGCGCGTCACCATAACGTGGCGTCACAAGTCAACTGACGTAATGTCAGAAAAAATTGACCTAAGGGTAAAGCAATTTTGTAACCCTGCAACTGTGCAAATACACAGGCACGACCCGCCTATCAGATCACGGCCCAGATCCGATTCGAAGCGCTTTGAGCGTCAGGAATCAAGCATTTTCGCAACCTGATTGCGCAAATGCCGCAGGTCGTCGATGGTGCTGTCCAGTTCGGCGCGCTGCGTTTCCAGCACATTCAGCTGACGATCCGCCAGTTCGACCCAGACTCGGTTCTGCTCTTCGGTGCCTTGCTGGTCGTAGATTTGCAGCCACTGACGCAGTTCTTCCAGGCTGAAGCCAAAGCGCCGCCCCCGCAGGATCAGCGTCATCCGCGCAATTTCACGCGGGCCGTAATAGCGGGCCCGGCCCTCTTTTTGCGGGGCCAGCAGCTCGATGTATTCGTAGTAGCGCAACGTCCGTGGGGTGACGTCGAAACGCGCGCACATTTCCTTGAAGCTCAGAATATCGGGCATTCGGGCCTCCTCTTCGCGGCGCAAGCTAACGCGCCGGGGCGCGGTCTTCAACACGCTTTGCATGTTGGGATCGGCAGGCCCCTGACAGAAATGCCGTTGCGGCATTTTCCGGGGGCGGGGTCAGATGCCCGTGCGCAACGCTTGCTTTGCCACGCGACGCACCAGATAGTCCCCCAAAGCACTGGAGACAGACATGAGCGCCACCCCGACGCCCCCCCCGACCGACAGCGATGCGTCCAAGCTGGAGCTGGCGCGCCGGTTCATCGAAGCGATCCCGCACAGCCGCGCGCTGAGTATGCGGGTGGATGCGATCGGCGGAGGGGCTGCGACAATTTCGATGCCCTACGATCTGCGGCTGGTGGGGGACCCGCGTTCGGGGGTGATCCACGGCGGCGCGGTGTCGGCGCTGATGGATACCTGCTGCGGGGCCGCCGTAATGAGCCACCCCGAGGCGCCGGCCGGCACCGCGACCATCGACCTGCGGATCGACTATATGCGGGCCGCGACCCCCGGACAGCGCATCACCGCCCGCGCCGAATGCTATCACATCACCCGGTCCGTCGCTTTCGTGCGGGCCTCTGCCCATGACGAAGAGGCAGGCCTGCCCGTCGCTTCGGCCACCGGCGCCTTTACCGTCGAACGTCCGAAAGGGGGCACGCAATGAGTCGCCCGAAACCCGAACCCGTCCAGATCGTCAAACAACGCCGCGATGCGGCCCTGCGCACCTTGGTTTCAGGTGTGCCCTATATCCAGTTTCTGGGCATCGAATTCGACCGTCGCGGGGATGAACTGACCGCAACGCTGCCCTTCGATGAAAAACTGATCGGCAACCCGATGCTGCCCGCGCTGCATGGCGGGGTGACGGCGGCGTTTCTGGAGGTCACGGCGATCATCGAACTCAGCTGGACGCTGTTGTGGGAGGATGTCGAGGCGGGGCGGATCGACCTCAGCTCGCTGGATCCCACGCATCTGCCGCGCCTGCCCAAGACGATTGATTTCACCGTGGATTATCTGCGGTCTGGCCTGCCGCGCGATGCTTATGCACGGGCACGGGTCAACCGCTCGGGGCGGCGCTATGCCAGTGTCCATGTCGAGGCCTGGCAGGATAACCGCACCCGGATGTTCGCGCAGGCGACCGGGCATTTCGTGATGCCCGACCTGAGCAATGGCTGAGCTGTCGCACCGCCGCGTCCTGGCGATTGCCGGGCCCATTGTGCTGTCCAATGCGACGGTGCCGATCCTTGGTGCGGTTGATACCGGCGTGGTGGGGCAGTTGGGCGCTGCGGCGCCAATCGGTGCGGTCGGTATCGGGGCGGTGATCCTGGCGTCGTTGTATTGGATCTTCGGCTTTCTGCGGATGGGGACCACGGGGCTCGTGGCGCAGGCACATGGCACGGGCGATCATACCGAGGTCTCGGCCGGGCTGATGCGCGCGCTGATTATCGCGGGGCTGGCCGGGGTGGGGCTGATTGTGCTGCAGGTGCCCCTGTTCTGGGCGGCATTCCAACTGGCGCCCGCCTCGCCCGAGGTTGAAACTCTGGCACGCACCTATCTGTCGATCCGCATCTGGGGCGCGCCCGCGACGATCTCGCTTTACGCCTTCACCGGCTGGCTGATCGCATTGGAACGCACCCGCGCGGTGTTGGTTTTGCAGCTTTGGATGAACGGGCTGAACGTGGGGCTGGACCTGTGGTTCGTGCTGGGGCTGGGCTGGGGCGTGGCGGGGGTTGCCAGCGCCACCCTAATTGCAGAGACCACCGGGGTTGCGCTGGCGATCTGGCTGGCACGCGGGGCCTTCGCGGGCGGTTTATGGCGGGCGCGGGCGATTTTCGACCGGCTGCGACTGGGCCAGATGGCGCGGGTGAATACCGATATCATGATCCGCTCGGTCGCGTTGCAGGCCAGTTTCACCGCGTTTTTGTTTCTGGGCGCGGGTCAGGGCGATGTGAAACTGGCGGCCAACCAGGTGCTGTTGCAGTTTCTGGAAATCACCGCCTATGCGCTGGATGGCTTTGCCTTTGCCGCGGAAACGCTGGTCGGGCAGGCGGTGGGCGCGCGCTCCGTGCCGCGGCTGCGCCGCGCGGCGGTGCTGACGTCACAATGGGGTGTGGGCGGGGCTGCCGTGCTGGGGGCGGTGTTTTATCTGGCAGGCCCCGCGATCATTGACACGATGGCCGCAGCGCCCGACGTGCGCGAAACCGCCCGGATCTATCTGCCATGGCTGGCCATTGCACCGCTGATCGGCATCGCCAGCTGGATGCTGGACGGCATCTTCATCGGTGCCACGCTGACGCGCGAGATGCGCAATGCGATGCTGGGGTCGGTCGTGGTCTATGTCGCGGCGCTTGCGCTGCTGATGCCCGCCTTCGGCAATCACGGGCTGTGGGCGGCGCTGATGGTGCTCAATGCCACGCGCGGGGTCAGCATGGCGCGGCTTTATCCCCGGGCCGAGGCGAAAGCGGGCAGGGGTTAGGGGGCGCTGCCCCCCTTTTCCTGCGGAAAATTCCCCCCGGTATATTTATGCAAGGTGAACGGATGTCTTTCACCTTGCATAAATATCCCGGGGGTCCGGGGGCAGCGCCCCCGGCGCTCAGCGCGAGCGCACCATCCCCATGATGTCGAGCGTTCGGGCCAGGATCGGTTGCGCGATTTCATCGGCCTTCACCGCGCCTTGGCCCAAAATCCGGTCGATCTCGGCGGGGTCGTTCATCAGCCGTGCCATTTCGGTCGAGATCGGCGCGAGCTTGTCCACGGCCAGATCGGCCAGCGCGGGTTTGAACACCCCCCAACCCTGACCGCCGAATTCCGCGATTATCTCCTCGGCGGTCTTGTCGGCCAGCGCGGCATAGATGTTGACCAGATTGCGCGCCTCGGGGCGCTCGGTCAGACCGTCAAGCGTTTCGGGCAGCGGTGCGGGATCGGTCGTGGCTTTGCGGAACTTCTTGGCGATGGTGTCGGCGTCATCGGTCAGGTTGATCCGGCTGGCATCCGAGGGGTCGGATTTCGACATCTTTTTCGATCCGTCGCGCAGGCTCATCACCCGGGTCGCGGCGCCTTCGATCAGCGGCTCGGGGGTGGGGAAGAAATCGGTCTTGTAGTCATGGTTGAACTTGGCGGCGATGTCGCGGGTCAGTTCCAGATGCTGCTTCTGGTCCTCGCCCACCGGTACCATCGTCGCGTGATACAGCAGAATATCCGCCGCCATCAGCGAGGGATAGGCCAGCAGCCCAAGCGACGAGTTTTCCGCGTTCTTGCCCGATGTCTTGTCCTTGAACTGGGTCATCCGGTACATCCAGCCGATCCGCGCGACGCAGTTCAACAGCCAGGCCAGTTCGGCATGCGCCGAGACCTGGCTTTGATTGAACAGGATCGAGCGCGCCGGGTCGATGCCCGAGGCGATGAAGGCTGCTGCCGCCTCGCGGGTCTGGCGTTTCAGGGCCTCGGGCTCCTGCCAGACGGTGATCGCATGCAGATCGACGAGGC
The DNA here is from genome assembly GCA_028749255.1 of Paracoccaceae bacterium. Taxonomy (GTDB): domain Bacteria; phylum Pseudomonadota; class Alphaproteobacteria; order Rhodobacterales; family Rhodobacteraceae; genus Rhodobacter. Next base: position 8,789 of record JAQTYE010000078.1, read on the forward strand.
AATAGATCGTCTCGATTCCTTCATCCTGCTTTTGCGCAAAGCGTTTCAGCGCGCCCAGATAGTTGCCCAGCGTCAGGTTGCCCGAGGGCTGGATCCCCGAGAAAATCCGGGGTTTGAACTTGGCATTCGGGGTGTGCGTGGCGTCGTTCATCTTGTGCTCCTGCGGGCAGGCTGGAATTCTGGTCACCGAGGGCTTATCGCTAAAGCGCGCGGGGCGTCAACCGGAGCGCCAAAGGAGACAGGGATGCAAGAAGGCTATAACGAACACCCGATCAACCCCTTGCCGCCGGTGGTCTGGCTGCTGGCCGCGCCGATCCTGATCGGCGAGATCGCCTTTGGATTGGGGCAGGCGGGGTTTCTGGGGCCGCAGAATATCGGGCTGCGACTGGATATGTTGCAGCGCTTTGCCTTCGATCCCGGGATTGCCCGCGCGATGGTCGCGCAGAACACCTGGCCGTGGGCCCATGTGATCCGTGCGGTCAGCTATGGCTTCGTGCATGCCTCGCTGACCCATGCGCTGATGGTTCTGGTCTTCGTTCTGGCATTGGGCAAGATGGTGGGAGAGCTGTTTTCCGGCTGGGCGGTGGCGGCGGTGTTCTTTGGCGCCACGATCTTTGGCGCTGTGGTCTATGCCGCGCTGCCCTTCACCACGGTCGCGATTTATGGCGGTTATCCGGGGGCATACGGGCTGATCGGCGCCTTCACCTGGATCTTGTGGACGCGGCTGGGGGCGGCGCATTCCAGCCGGGCGCGGGCGTTTTCGCTGATCGGGATGTTGATGGGCGTGCAGTTGATTTTCAGCGTGTTTTTTGGGGGCCGTCCCGATTGGATCGCCGATCTGTCGGGATTTGTGGCGGGCTTCGGGCTCAGCTTTCTGGTGGGCCCCGGCGGCTGGCGGCGGGCGCTGGCGCGGATCCGCCAGCGCTGAGGCGCATCAGCCGCGCTTGCGGCGCAGCATCTTGCGCAGATCGCCGGTGCGATAGGCGCCCAAAACGGCGCCGAGCCCGAAATAGGTGGCAATCCCGGCGCCGCACAGCACCGCCAATGCGCCCCAACGGGTGCCGCGTGCCAGCAGCGCGTCGTGCAGGCCTTGTGCCGCGCCCCACAGCACCAGCCCCATCAGTGCCGAGGCCAGCACGATGCGCCACAACCGGCGCCAGAACCGCGCATCGGGGTGGGCTGCATCGCCCATCTTGCGCGCGCCCAGCCACAGTTGCGCCACCATTACCCAGCCTGAAACCGTGGTGGCCAGCGCCGCCGCCATGAAGCCCATGACCGGCATCATCCCCACCGCAAAGCCCGCGTTGACGACCATCGACACCAGCGCATAATTGAACGGCCGCCGGGTGTCTTCGCGGGCATAATACAACGGCTGCAGCACCTTTTGCAGCACGAAGGCGGGCAGGCCCAGACCGTAAGCCGCCAGCGCCAGCGCGGTGGATTGGGTGTCAATCGCCGTCCAGGCGCCACGGCCATAAAGCACCGACACCAGTTCGGTTGCGATCACCACCAAGGCCACGGCGGCGGGCAGGGTCAGGAACAGCGCAAATTCCGCCCCGCGCGAAAAACTTTCGCGCCCGGCGGCATGATCGCCCGCACGCAATTGGCGCGACAGCGTGGGCAGCAGGACGGTGCCGATCGCAATGCCCACAACGCCCAGCGGCAACTGATACAGCCGGTCAGCATAGCTGAGCCAGGCCACGGCACCTTCGGTGAACGAGGCCACCTGACGCCCGACCAGCAAGTTGACCTGCACCACGCCCCCGGCCAGCACGGCAGGGCCCGCGATCACCAGCAGGCGTTTCAGATCGGGGGTCATCTGCGGCCAGCCGGGGCGCAGGCTGAAGCCCAGCTTGCGCCCCGCGACCCAGGTGAAGGCAAATTGCGCGATGCCGGTCAGCGGCACGGTCCAGGCCAGCGTCAGCCCGTAATCCCAGCCGAAAATCCCCGCCAGCCAAAGCGACACGATGAACATCAGGTTCATCAGCACCGGCACCAGGCTGGCTTCGGTAAACCGACCAAAGGCGTTCAGCACGCCCGACAGCAACGCCACCAGCGAGATGAACAGGATATAGGAAAATGAAATCCGCCCGAACAGCACCGCCATGTCGAACCGCGCATCGCCCGCAAACCCCGAAGCCATCAGCCACACCAGCCCCGGCATCGCCAGCGTGCCGATCAGGGTGAAGACGATCAGCACCGCGCTGAGCCCGGCAAAGGCGTCTTGTGCGAATTTCCCCGCATCCTCGCCGGTTTCCAGCTTTTTCGCGAAAATCGGCACGAAGGCCATGTTGAAGGCGCCCTCGGCAAAGAACCGCCGGAACATGTTGGGCAGCGAAAACGCCACCAAGAACGCCTCGGCCACTGGGCCCGAGCCCAGATAGGCCGCGATCATCATGTCGCGCACGAAGCCCAGCAGGCGGCTTGCAAAGGTCCACAGCCCGACGGTCAGGAACCCCTTCACCAAACGAATGGGCTGCATCAGGTATTGGCCCTTTGCGCACCCGAGGCGATGGCGTCGCGCAGGCGTTTTTCCAGCGCCTCCTGCTTGCTCTTGGCGTGCAGTTTCAGACCGAACATATCCTTGACATAGAAGGTATCGACCACCTGCGCGCCATAGGTCGCGATCACGGCGCTGGCGATATAGATATTGGCCGAAGCCAGCGCGCGCGTCAGATCATACAGCAGACCGGGGCGGTCGCGGGTATCGACCTCGATCAGCGTGTAGATGTCGGACCCCTCATTGTCGAAGGTGATATGGGTCGGGAATTTGAATTCGCGTTCACGCTTCTTGATCTTGTCGCGGTCTTTCAGCGCCTCGCGGGCCACGACCTCGCCTTTCAGCGTTTTCAGGATCATCTGGCGCAGCCGCTCCAGCCGCCCGGATTCAAACGGATGCCCTTCGGCGTCCTGCACCCAGAAGACGGCGGTCGCATAGCCGTCTTTCGAGGTATAGGTGCGCGCGTCCACCACGTTCGCCCCCACCAGCGCCAGCGCACCTGCCAGCCGCGAAAAGATGCCCGGATGATCGGCCAGTGCAAAGGCTGCGCGGGTCGCGTCGTGATCGGGGTCGGGGTGCAGGTCGATACGGATTTCGTCTTCGCCCAGATCGCGCAGCATCTTGGCAAAGATCACATGGGTTTCGGTCGAAAGCCCTTGCCAGTAGGGGTCGTAATGCCGTCCGGCCTCGGTGCGCAGATCCTTGGTTTCCCACCCGGTCAGCGCCTCGCGCAGCGCGCGTTTCGCCTCGTTGCTGCGCTGTTCGCGGTTCAGCGCCTCGAGCCCGTGTTCCAGCGCGCGCGCGGTATCCGAATGCAGCCGCCGCAACAACGTGGCCTTCCAGTTGTTCCACACGCCGGGACCCACGCCGCGGATGTCACACACCGTCAGCACCGTCAGCAGATCAAGCCGTTTCTTGGTCTTCACCAGCTTGGCGAAATCGCGGATCGTGCGCGGGTCGGACAGATCGCGTTTTTGCGCCACATCCGACATCAGCAGGTGATGCCGGATCAGCCATTCGACGGTTTCGCATTCTTCGGCATTCAGCCCCAGACGTGGCGCCACCTTGCGCGCGATCTGCGCCCCCAGGATCGAGTGATCCTCGGGGCGGCCCTTGCCAATATCATGCAGCAAAAGCGCGACATAGAGCACACGGCGGTTCACGCCCTCGTCCAGAATATTCGAACTGAGCGGCAACTCCTCGACCAGCTCGTGCCGTTCGATTTGTGCCAGGGCCGAGACCACCTGAATCGTGTGCTCGTCCACGGTATAGCTGTGATACATGTTGAATTGCATCATCGCGACGATCGGCTCGAATTCGGGAATGAAGGCCGACAGCACGCCCAGTTCGTTCATCCGCCGCAACGCCCGTTCCGGGTTGCCGTGCTTGAGCAGCAGATCCAGGAAAATCCGCCGTGCCTCGCGGCTTTCGCGCAGATTGTCGTCGAACTTGTCCAGATTGGCCGCGACCAGACGCATCGCATCGGGGTGGATCAGCAACCCGGTGCGCAGGCCTTCCTCGAAGATCCGCAGCAGGTTCACCGGATCGGCCAGAAATGCCTTGGCGTCCGAGACATTGATGCGGTTGTTGTCGTCGATATAGGGCGCGCGCAGTTTGCGTTTGCGGCGGAAGATGCGCTGCAACACCGGCGCGTGCTTGACGTGCTGGGCCTCCAGCGCGGTCAGGAAGATCCGGGTGACCTCGCCCACGCGGGTGGCGTGCCGGAAATAGTCTTGCATGAACACCTCGACCGCGCGGCGCCCGGCGGTGTCGGCATAGCCCATGCGCTTGGCGACCTCGACCTGCATGTCGAAGGTCAGCTGATCCGAGGCACGCCCGGAGATCAGATGCAGATGGCAGCGCACCGCCCACAGAAAATCTTCGGCATCGCGGAAATGCTGGTATTCCTCGGCGGTGAAGACGCCCAGCGGCACCAGTTCGGCCGCCCGGTTCACCTGATGCAGGTATTTCGCAATCCAATAGAGCGTTTGCAGATCGCGCAACCCGCCCTTGCCCTCTTTGACGTTGGGTTCCAGAACATAGCGCTGCCCGCCCTGGCGTTTGTGCCGCTCGGCGCGTTCGGCCAGCTTGGCCTCGATGAACTCGGGGGCGGTGTTGCGGAACAGATCGCTGTGTAGCCGGTCGGTCAGATCCTGCGCCAGCGTTTCATTGCCGCCGATGAAGCGGTGTTCCAGCAGGGCGGTGCGGATCGTGTAATCCTCGCGTCCCAGGCGGATGCAATCTTCGATGCTGCGCGAGCTGTGGCCGACCTTCAGCTTCAGGTCCCACATCATATACAGCATCGATTCGATGACACTTTCGGCGCGCGTCGTCAGTTTCGCGGGGGTCAGGAACAACAGGTCCACATCCGAAGCCGGTGCCATTTCGGCACGCCCGTAACCGCCCACCGCCAGCACGGCCAGCCGTTCGGTATCGCTGGGGTGCGGCAACGGGTGCAGCCGTTCGGTGGCAACCTGAAACACCGATTGCACGATGCCGTCCGTCATCAGCGAATAATGCGCGACGGTTTCCCGCGCGACCCGTGGGTGGGTGGCAAAGGCCGCCTCGATCCACGGCGTGGCGGTGTCACGCTCTTGTGCCAGAAACCGCACGGTTTCGGCGCGGATGTCACGTTCGCCCGTGACATTGGCCAATGTCGCGGTCAGGGCTGCCGCCAGAGCGGGCGGATCCAGAAGCAGGGGCGCCCCGGACAGATCCGGGGCGAAAGGGGTGGTCTCTGTCACGTGTTCGCCATGTCCCATGTGGGCCTGAGGGTGGGGGCGCGCCGGGTCAGAACCCGGCGCCACCGAAGGATCTGGGGGCCGGGTCAATGACCACGGCCTGCCCGTTGCGGACCTCGGCCACGGCCAGGCCGCGTTCGTTGCCGCCATCGGGGCGCAGGCGGAAGATGCCGTTGACGCCCACGAAACCCGACCCCTGGGTCAGACCCGCACGGGTCAGCGCATTCGGGTTGCCAGATTTGACCAGTGCACCAATCGCGGCGATCCCGTCATAGGCAAGCCCGGCAATCGGGTGCGGCATCTCGCCGAAGGCGGCCTGATAGCGGCTTTGGAATTGCTGGTTCAGGTTCGGATCGGGCATCGCAAACCAGCCGCCCTGCACCCCCGGAAGCGACAGCGTCGCAGGCGGAATGTCCCAGCGCGTCAGGCCGATGAACTTGGTCGCATCCGGCGTCACGCCCTGTTCGGGCAGCAGTTGTGCCAGCAACGGCAGCGCGCCTGCGGTGTCGGCGGTCAGGAAGAGCGCATCGACATCGCCCGCCTTCACGCGGCTTGCAATCGCGGGAACGGCCGCGGCCACACCCTGCTGCGAGAACGGGAAGGCGGCCTTGCCCGCCACCACGGCGCCGCTGCGCGCCACGGCGGATTCGATGGCCCGCGCGCCGATCTCACCTGCGGTGGTCTGCTCGTGCACCACCATGATCCGGCGCTTGCCCTTCTTGGCGGCATAGCTGACCAGCCGGTTGGCGGTATTGGGGAAGCTCGGCCCCAGAACGAAGACGTTCCCCCCCGCGATGTCGGTGTTATTCGAGAACGACAGCACGTTTACGTTACGGTTGGCGACGGCAAGGCCCGCAGCATTGGCGGCTTCGGCAAAGACCGGCCCCAGGATGACCTTGGCGCCCTCGTCCACCGCTTTCGACGCGACCTGCGCGGCTTGCGCCGGGGTGCCGCCGGTGTTGTAAACACGCAGGTCGATTTTCACGCCCTGCAGGTCCGAAATTGCCAGTTCGGCCGCTTGTCGCAGCGATTTGGCCAACATTTCATCGCCGGAATTGGCGGACCCGCCAGGAACCAGAAGCGCCACCGGCACCGGCACCGAGGTGTCGATCCGCTGGCCGGTATTGCCGCCCACCGTCGCCATCGGCTCGCAGGCGGCCAGCCAGAAAGCCGACAGCAGCATGCCGATTCGAAGCAATGGGTTGCGGGGGTTGCGTAAAATGGCAAACATAACAGCGTCCTCTGTTCTTTGAGCAGGGGTGTAAAGACGGGCGAACCCTAGGCGTTTCCCGGTGCGAAGTAAACTTTGCTGGATGCGGGAAAGGTATCACGATGGAACAGACCGAAGACTTGGGCGGAAGCGCGCCGGATCATGGCGTGCGGCGCGGTGCGAAACCGCTGGGGACGGGGCTGTATTTTCTGGCCACGCCGATTGGGGCGGCGCGCGATATCACCTTGCGGGCACTTGATATTCTGACATCGGCTGATGTGATCGCCGCCGAAGACACCCGCACCCTGCGCCATCTGATGGAGATCCATGGCGTGGCGTTGAATCACCGTCCGCTGATCGCCTACCACGATCACAATGGCGAGGCTGCCCGACCGAAACTGTTACGTGCCCTCTCAGAGGGTAAATCGGTGGCTTATGCGTCAGAGGCCGGTACGCCCCTGGTGGCCGATCCCGGATATCAGCTGGGCCGCGCAGCGATTGCGGCGGGCCATCCGGTGTTTGCGGCTCCGGGCCCCTCGGCGGTATTGGCGGCGTTGACCGTGTCGGGCCTGCCCTCGGACCGTTTCCTGTTTGCAGGCTTCCCCCCCAATACCGCCAGCGCCCGG